>NZ_JAPZLB010000005.1:0-450396 GCF_033804635.1 Mycobacterium sp. RTGN4
GTTCTTTCTCAAGACGTCTCGCGTCGGGACCCAGCAGACGTCACCTGACAGCAGCCCTCACCAGGAACGACCCCGGTCTACGACCGGCACCAATCCCAACTACCGATTAGGGCGCTAGTTGGTCAGGATCCGGGGCCCGTCGGCGGTGACGGCCACGGTGTGCTCGCTGTGCGCGGCGCGGGCGCCGGTCGCGGTCCGCAGCGTCCATCCGTCGGAGTCATGGAGGTAATCGTCGGTGCCGTCGGCGATGAGCATGGGTTCGATGGCGATCACCAGTCCGGGCCGTAATTTCATGCCCTTGCCGGGCTTGCCTTCGTTGGGCACGTGCGGGTCTTCGTGCATGGTGCGCCCGATGCCGTGCCCGCCGTGGTGGGCGAGCAGTCCGTAACCGGCTCTGCGCGCGGTGGTCTCGATGGCGTGGCCGACGTCGCCTAGCGTGTTGCCTGGCCGCACTGCGGCAATACCGGCGGCCAGTGCGGCGTCGGTCGCGGCGATCAGTGCGGTGTCTTCGGGGCGCGCAGTCCCGATGACGAAACTGCGGGCGGCGTCGCCGCACCAGCCGTGCAGGACGGCCCCGAAGTCGACGGACACCAGGTCGCCCTCGCTCAGCACCTCGTCGGTGGGGATGCCGTGCACGACGGCGTCGTTGACGCTGACGCACAGCACTGCGGGGAACGGCGTCGGCGCCCAATTCGGGTGGTAGTTGAGGAACGGGGACGTTGCGCCGTGTGTTGCGAGCACGTCGGCGGCCACGTGATCGAGGTCGGCTGCGGTGCGACCGGGCGCGGCGTGCGCGATGACGGCGCGCAGGGCTTCGGCCACCACGGCGCCTGCGGATGCCATCGCGTCGAGCTCCGATGCGCTCTTCAACTCGACCATCTGGTGTGACCTACCTCACATGTGATGTGGATAACCCTGTTGGCGCACAGCTCCGAAAAGGCCCTGGTTAATTCCTGGGACCATGGGTACTGTGTTTAGACAGCAGACCGATAAATGTAAACCTCACGGGAGGCTTCTCATGGCTGTCAAGACTGCCAAGACCAAGATCATCAGGCGCTGGCGCAAGAACATGGACGTCATCGACGACACCGCGTACGTCGACACGTTGAACACCCTGTCCGAGGGGTCGGTGCGACGCAACTTCAATCCGTACACCGACATCGACTGGGACTCGCCGGAGTTTGCCGTCGTCCCCAATGACGAGCGGTGGATCCTGCCCAAGACCGACCCCATCGGTAAGCATTCCTGGTACCAGTCGCAGTCCAAGGAGCGGCAGATCGAGATCGGCATGTGGCGCCAGGCCAACGTCGCCAAGGTCGGACTGCACTTCGAGTCGATCCTCATCCGCGGCCTGATGGAGTACGCGTTCTGGACGCCCAACGGCTCACCGGAGTACCGGTACTGCCTGCACGAGGCCGTCGAAGAGTGCAACCACACCATGATGTTCCAGGAGATGGTGAACCATATCGGGGCCGACGTGCCCGGTATGCCGCGGTTGCTCAAGTGGATCCAGCCAGCCATCCCGCTGGTCGCAGGGCCGCTGCCGATCCCGTTCTGGTTCGGCATCCTCGCCGGCGAGGAGCCCATCGACCACACCCAGAAGAACGTGTTGCGCGAGGGCAAGACCCTGCACCCGATCATGGAACGCGTGATGGCCATCCACGTGGCCGAGGAAGCGCGGCACATCTCGTTCGCGCATGAGTACCTGCGCAAGCGCGTGCCCCACCTGCCGCGCCGCAAGCGGTTCTGGTTGTCGCTCTATGTGCCGGTCGTGATGCGGGTGCTGTGCTCGGCGATCATCGTTCCGCCGCGTGCGTTCTGGAAGGAATTCGACATCCCGCGCTCGGTGCGCAAGGACATCTTCTTCGGCTCGCCCGAGGCTCGCTTGATGCTCCGTGACATGTTCGGCGACGTCCGGATGCTGGCACACGACACCGGCCTGATGAACCCGCTCGCCAAGTTGATGTGGCGGATCTGCCGCATCAACGGCGCCCCCAGCCGCTACCGCAGCGAGCCTGCGCGCCAGCACCTGGTCTCGGTCGCGTAGGCACATGCCTCATGTGATCACCCAGTCGTGTTGCAGCGACGGGTCCTGTGTCTACGCATGTCCGGTGAACTGCATCCATCCGTCACCGGATGAGCCCGGCTTCGCCACGGCGGAGATGCTGTACATCGACCCGGTGGCATGCGTCGACTGTGGAGCTTGCGTCTCGGCGTGTCCCGTTGGCGCCATCGCCCCCGCCACGAAGCTCGAGCCGGTGCAACTGCCGTTCATCGAACTGAACGCGTCCTTCTATCCGAAGCGCGAGGGCAAGCTGCCGCCGACGTCCAAGCTGGCGCCGGTGCTCGAGGCGCCGTATGTCGAGGCCAGGCCCGGCGGCCCGTTGACGGTGGCGATCATCGGATCCGGTCCGGCGGCCATGTACGCCGCCGACGAGCTTCTGACGCAAAAGGGCGTGCGCGTCAACGTCTTCGAAAAGCTCCCGACGCCATACGGATTAGTGCGGGCCGGTGTCGCGCCCGACCATCAGACCACCAAGCGGGTCACTCGACTGTTCGACGGGATCACCCGCAAGCGAGGCTTCGGCTTTTATCTCAACGTCGAGGTCGGCAAGCACGTCACACACGCCGAACTGCTCGCGCACCACCACGCAGTGCTCTACGCCGTCGGTGCCCCCAACGACCGCAGACTCGACATCGAGGGCATGGGACTTCCGGGCACCGGCACGGCCACCGAACTGGTCGCGTGGATCAACGCGCACCCTGAGTTCACCGACCTGCCAGTCGACTTGAGTCACGAACGAGTCGTGATCGTGGGTAACGGCAACGTGGCCCTTGACGTCGCGCGCATCCTGACCTCCGACCCGGATGCGCTGGCCCGCACCGACATCTCCGATCATGCGTTGGCCGTGCTGCGGCAATCGCGGGTCGCCGAGGTCGTCATCGCGGCCAGGCGCGGTCCCGCTCAGTCCGCGTTCACGCTGCCCGAGCTCATCGGGCTGACGGCGACGCACGACGTCGTGCTTGACGCGGCGGACCACGAGCTGGTGCTGCGGGATCTGGCCGATGAGTCAGACCCGTTGACGCGCAACAAGCTCGAGATTCTCTCCAAGCTCGGCGACGCATCCGCGCCTGCCAGTCGTCCACGCATTCGGTTGACCTACGGGTTGACGCCGCTGCGGGTGCTCGGTGCCCAACGGGTCGAGGGCATTGCGTTCACCGAGACCGGCGGCGACGAGGTGCGCAGTATCGAGGCCGGGCTGGTGCTGACGTCAATTGGCTACCGCGGCAAGCCGATTCGAGACATGCCGTTCGACGACGCGGCGTGCGTCGTGCCCAACGATGGCGGACGAGTCGTCGGAACCGTCGGCGCATACGTCGCAGGCTGGATCAAGCGTGGCCCCACCGGGTTCATCGGTACCAACAAGTCGTGCGCGGCGCAGACCGTCCACAATCTGGTGGCCGACTACAACGAGGGTCGGCTCACCGATCCGGCCGACAAACCGGCCGCGCTGGACCGGCTCATTCGGCAGCGGCAGCCAGACGTGGTGGACTCCGCGGGCTGGTCGGCGATCGACGCGGCCGAACTCGCCCGCGGTGGCACTGACCGACCGCGCGACAAGTTCACCGCGATTCCCGACATGCTCGCCGCGGCAGCGACCGCGCCTGCACCGTCGCTGGGCCAGCGGCTGCTGGGCGGACTGCGCCAGCGCTAGCCCCGCTTACTGGCTCATCGCGGCGGCGATCTCCTCGGGGCTGACCTCGCGCAGCGGTTGGCCAAGCGACCACTGGTGGCCGAACGGATCGCGGACCATGCCGTAGCGGTCGCCCCAGAACTGATCCTCCAGCGGAGCGACCACGACGGCGCCCGCATCGAGCGCCCGTTGGAACGCCGTCTCGACGTCGGGCACCTGCAGGTGGATGGTCACCGGCGTCCCGCCGAGCGCCTTGGGCGTCGACGACTTGCCGTCGTTGTAGTCCGGGAAGCCGTCGTTGAGCATCACCGTCGACCCATTGAGGCTGAGCGCCGCGTGCACCAGCCTGCCGTCCGGATGCGGCACCCGACCCAACTCGGTGGCGCCAAAGGCCTTGACGTAGAAGTCGATGGCCGCCGCGGCGTCGTCGACGACGAGGTGGGGGGACAGTGCGGGTTGTACTTCGATTGCCATGGCGGGTTCCTCTCGAGAGCGGGTGGTATCAGTACCGACTACCCCGCACGTGAATTCTCATCGGAGCAGTCACTGCGGCCAGGACGGACGCTCGGGTTGCCCGCCGTGCTCCTCGGGCTGGCCGACGTGTGTCTGCGCAGGCCGATATCCGGGCAACCCTGGGGGCGGCCCAGCCTGCTGGGCGCCGGCGGGGGAGCTCGGCGCGGAGGCGGAGTGGCCGTATTCACCTTGCGGCGAAACGAATTCGGCGTAATCACCGGACTGGGACGTGCGCGGCGCGCGGTCCGCCGCGCTTGCTCCACCGTAGGCCTGTCCGTAGCCGCTGCGCGCCGACTGCTGCGGCGGTGACGGAGCTGACGCCTGCTGGCTGTGGTACTGCTGGACGGCCTGGTTGTAGTAGTCGACGTAGGCGTCATAGCCGCTGATCGCGGTCTGCTCCGCCGCCTTGGGCGACGAGATCAGCGCAGCGATCGCTGCGGCGGCTTGCACGGCGTTGAGCACGACGATCACCGTCAGTGGCCACCCGCCCGCCGCCGTCACGACGCTCGACAACGCGTCCAGAAAGCCCATCGTGGCCAGTGCCGCGGTCGCGAACGGCTGGGGATTCTGTCTGGGCAGCAGGCTGAAAGCGGCGCACAGCGCGGCAAGCGCGGCGAAGCGGACGTTCCATCCGGTTGCCCCCACGCCGTCCATCACCGGGCCGAAGCTCAAGCCGTACGTGGCCAGCCCCAGTACGACGACTGCGATGAAAAGGCGACGGGGCAGCGGATTCTCGGCGCCCGACCGTCGAGGGCGTTCCGTCGGCGTCGGTTGGTAGACGCGATTGCCAGGTGTATAGACCACGATCACTCCCGCGCTTCGCAGATTCCGAAGGGGCACGACGGGTCCACGCTAGCGCACTGGCGCACCCATCAGTCGATGGCGTTGGCGGACGCCCTGAGGTAGCGCATTTCCTCGTCGGTGGCGACCATGGTGACGACCGCCGACCCGGCCCTGGTGCTGACGTTGACGATGCCGTGCTCCAGTGAGATCAACTCGAGGGCGACGTCGGCGTTGGGCGTGACCGAGGTATTCGGAGGGGCGACCACGATGCTCGTAACTCCTGCGCGGACGGGAGACTCCGCCGTCCCGTCGAACATCTCCACCGAATAGTCGCGGTCGGCGCGCGCTTGGATGCCGCCGCGATTGAACTCGGCCACCCACAGCAGGTCGTGGCGCCCGACCTGCTCCACCATGTCGCGCCACGAAGCAGGGCGTCGGCTGTGCACCAGCACCCTCGCGCCGAGCGCCAACGAGCGAAGCACCGCCTGCTGGGCCAGATGAAGAGTGCCGCAGATCTCGACGCGGCGGACCTGCGGTCCGAACAGTGGGAGCGCGACCGCCCGGCCCGACTCGTCGGCGCCGACCACCTGCCCGCACCCCGACGCAGGCACCGCGAGCTCGTGCAGATCGGACTCGCGCCCGGCGTGCACCCAGTGCCCGACCGACCGGGTCGGCCGCGGAATCGGCAGGCTGGAGGCCAGCGCCGAGAACTGGAGCCCCCGCAAGTGGACGAGTCCGGGCAGGTCGAGGGGGACGCCGACGTCGCTGTCGAAGCGGGCCAGGCCGCGGATCTCGACTCGGTCGTTGCGGTCGTCTTCGCGCAGCGACAGGCACACCGTCGTCGAATAGCTGGGAATTGTCCACAACACGCCAAGCCCCGCGGTGGTGAGCATGTGCGGCTCGATCGCGAAGCTGCATAGGCGGAAGTGGCCTTCACGGCACGTTTCCCACGTTTCGTCGGCGGCGCCGATACCCACCCCGTCGCTGAGTTGGTTGGTGGCGTGCGCAATGCCGCTGGCGGTGAGAATCCGCGGCCGCAGGCCCGCCTCCGTCAGCCGGTTGGCGACCCGTCGGGTGGCCGTGGTGGCGGCCCGCAGGATGCCGTCGCGTCCGCCGCCGCGACGACGCACGGCCTCGGCGCACCGCGATGGATCGAAGCGCACGGCGATCCAGACCGTGCGGTGGGCGATGGCGGGCAGCGGTCCGAGGACGGCGTCATACACGGCGGCGACGTCGGTTCGGCCCGCCGACCGGGCGCCCTGGCTGATGATGTCGATGGAGTCGAGCGTGATGTCGAACTGGCGCAGGCAGTCGATCAGCGTCTGAACCTGCACCACTTCGCCCGAGACCGTCGTGCCCGGTTCCATGACCGTCATCGCCTGCGGGTTCTCGTCGATTTCGACGAGCGTTAGCAGCGTGCTGCCGTCCCAACGGAATCCGATTTGCTCTCCATCGGAGGCCGCCACGTCGAACGGATCGGCGGGTGCGGGCGCACCGCTCCGTCGGCGAATGTCCCGCAGGTAACCCACGCGCAGGCCGATCCATCGCGGCAGCGTCGCGCCGCCAACCCGAGTCACCAGAAGCAGGGCAGCGGCGAGACCGGCGGCGCAGCCCTGCCAGCCGGGAGCCCCCAGGTAGAGCGCCAAACCGAGGCCGGCGGCCACGACGAGTTCGAGCACCAGCAGGTCGGTCAACGGCAGGAACCGCTGCGGTCCGACCGCCGTAGTCGTGCGTAGCTGGTCTGGCCCTTGGCGCGCGCTTTGCACCGCCCGTGACGGGCGTCGTAAGCGATGGGTGCGGGTCGACATAGCCTTTGCTGGTAAGGGCAACTGGCACAGCGTGATTCACTTGACGTGCTATACCCTACGGTGCGCGCCCTGCCCGACGTCGATGGGAGCGGACATGCCAGCGCAAGTCACCACCCGTGCGCAGGTGAACGGCTATCGGTTCTTGATCCGGCGCCTTGAGCACGCGCTCATCCGTGGCGACTCGCGGATGATCCACGACCCGATGCGTGGACAGATGCGGGCGTTGACGGTCGGCCTTGTGATCGCGGTGCTCATCAGCGGCGCCTGTGGCGTACTCGCGTTCTTCAAACCCGCACCGGGCCTCGGCGACGCGCAGATCCTGCTGAGCAAGTCCAGTGGCGCTGCGTACGTGCGGATCGGCGACCAGGTGCACCCGGTGCTGAACCTCGCCTCGGCGCGGCTGATCGTCGGCAAGAACGACAGCCCCAAAGACGTCGACGACAAATTCCTCAACCCACTACCGCGTGGCCCGATGGTGGGCATAGTGGGCGCCCCGGCGAGCATCCACGGCGCGGACGACATGGCGACGTCGTCGTGGACGGTCTGCGACACCCTTCAGATACCCGACGCCACCCAGCCCACCGGCGGGCTCAGCCTGCAAACCACCGTGCTCGCCAACGACCCGGTGCTCGGCGGTGACATCCAGGCCGCCGACCCGGCGCAGGCGATACTCACCACGGCCGGTGGCACCACCTATCTCGTCTACGACGGCGTTCGCGCGCCCGTCGACCTGTCAAATCTGGTGGTGGCCAACGGCCTTCACCTCAACGGCGCCTCGCTGCGGCCCGTGTCGCTGGGGTTCCTCAATGCGTTTCCCCTCGTCGACCCGATCACGCCGGTGACCATCGACGGGGTGGGATCACCCAGTCCGGTGGTCGGGCCGGACTACCCGACCGGATCCATCGTCAAGACCGTCGATTCCCGCGGAGCACAGCTCTACGTCGTATTGCGCGACGGTTTGCAGCCCATCTCGGCTGCCACCTCCGACATCATCATGTACGGCGAATCCGACGCCGTCCGCGCGACGGTTCGGGAGATCGCCCCCTCCGTCGTGGCGGGAGCGGCGATCGTGCACCGACTGCCGGTCGACCACTATCCGACGGTGTCGCCGCAACTCGTGTCTGCGAACCCGGACCGGGTGGCGTGCATGGGCTGGCAGCGCTCCGACGATGCGGCGCAGGCCGGTGTCCGGCTGCTCGTTGGGCGCCGGTTGCCGGTGCCGAACGGGACCGAACCGGTACGGCTCGCGAGCGCGGACGGCAACGGGCCCGGCTTGGACTCGGTGTATCTGACTCCGGGCACCGGTGAGTACGTCGAAGCCACCGGCGTCGAGCCGGACAGTCAGTCGACGGGCCAGCTGTTCTACGTCTCCGATACCGGATTGCGTTACCACATCAAGGATTTGCCGACCGCAGACGCGCTTGGCGTCACGGGAGTCAAGACGTCCGACGGGCCGGCGAGCACTCCACAGCGGGCGCCGTGGCCGGTGCTGTCGTTGCTTCCGTCCGGACCCGAGCTGTCGCAGCAGGCCGCCCTCGTCGCACACGACGGGGTGTCCGCGGACCCGAATAGCGTCGGCCTGCCGCCTGCGCAGCGTTAGATCCGGGTTAGATCCGCAGCTCGCGGAAGAACGCGAAGAGTCGGACGATCCAGAAGCACAAGGGAAACAATGACGCGACGGCGACGTACTCGAGGAGCTCGACCCTGCGCCGCATGACAGGGGAGAAGTCCCGCCGGGGCGCGACGAGCCCACACGCAACGACGAGCGCCATCAGCGCGATCAGCGCCACCACGGAGCGGACCTGCCAGTCGTCGACGTTGATCGCGGTCTTCGCGATCACGGCAATCGCGGTGACCAGACCGCTGCCGATGAGGGTTGCCGACTGCACCAGATCATGGTGGCCGCGCCCGCGCAGGCACAGCACGGTCGCCACCGCCGCCGCGAAAGCCGTACCCTGCCAGAAGAATCCGTCGCTGACGTCGACGGCCAGGTAGCAGCCGACGATTGCGGCGAGCGCCGCGCCGACCAGGATGCCGGTGAGGTACTCGTTGGCGCGTCGGACCCGTCTGATCAAGCCTTCCTCGGTCGGGATGATCTGCTTGCCGACCGCGTTGACACCCTCGACGGTCGTGCCGCCCTGCGTCTCGATGTCGTCAAGCTGCTCGCCGGCAGTGGGCACCCGTGGGATCGGCAGCTTCGACAACAGGATCGTCAAGCGTGGCGCCAGGTAGACCACGATGACCGAGACGGTCGCCAGGACCGCCCCCACCGTCCGCAAGGGCAGCTGCCACAACAACATTGCCGTCGCCGCGCTGCCGCCGAGCGCGCACGTCGCAATCACCCCGGTGTGCAGCGCGCGGCCAGTGCCCGAGATCAGAAGCACCAGTACCGAACTCAGCGCGGTGAGCGCGAATGCCATCGGCAGCGATGTTGCTCCGAATCCGTTGGGCACCACGTACAGCGAGCCTGCGAATACCAGCGGCGTGGCCACCGCGGCGACCCACGCCGATCGCGGCGCGGTCCTGGGCCGGTGACCCACTGCGCAGGCGACGGCGACGCCAAGGGCACCGAGGGCGAGCACCGCCGCGGGCACCACCGCGTCACCTGACCAACGCGGCAGCACGGCCGCCAGGGTGATGGCGGCGATGAGCCCAACGCCGAAACTCGTCAGCGCGGCCGCGTTGCGCGCCAGCCACGACGGCACGGCAGATACCGAGGCGACGTTGTCGATGTCGTCGAAGAGCAGTGGACTAGCGGGCTTGCCCACCTCCCGGATCATCAACAGCTCGCCGTCGTAGATCCCGGCCTCACTCAACGCACGGTGCGGGTCAATCGGGTCGCCACCCAGTCGGGCCAGCGTCCACTTATTGACGGTGTCGTCGAACTTTTCGTCAGATCCACGTCCGCGCAACGCGATCTGCTCGTTCGCGATGTCGATGACGTCGTCGATGTACTCGGCGATGTCGACGTTGGCAGGCATTCCGACGTCAATACTGAGGCCGCCGACCACCAGGGTCAGACGGCTCAGCTCGTGTTCGGACTCGGCGTCGGGATCGAGGTCCGGAAGTGGCCGCGGTAGTGTCAAACCGAGTCAGCCTCCTGCGCAAAGGGATTACTCGGTACTGACCATACCCAGTGCGCCCGAGAGGGTGGTCCCGAGCGGGTCGAGGAGCTAACGGGTGAGCACTCAGGGATTCGTGCGCCGCCTGCGAATAGTGCCACCGCGCATGCCTGGTGGCGAAGTCAATCTGCAACCGCCGCCTGAGGTTCCGAGGGCAATTCCTGGCAACATGCTCCTGCGATTGATGCCGCTCGTCATGATCGTCGCGGTCGTGGGGATGATCGCGCTGATGGTCACGGTCGGCGGCCGCGACATGACCAAGAACCCGATGTTCATGATCTTCCCGATGATGATGGTCATGTCGATGGCAGGCATGTTCGCGGGCGGCGCAGGAAAGACGGGCAAGGCCGCCGCCGAGCTCAACGAGGAACGCAAGGACTACTTCAGCTACCTGGCGAACCTGCGTGACGAGGCCGACGAGACCGGCGCACAGCAGCGCACCGCCCTTGAGTGGAGTCATCCTGACCCGCGCGCGCTGGCGGACGTCGTCGGCACTCGCCGCATGTGGGAACGACGCCCGACGGACCCGGACTATTGCCACGTGCGCGTTGGCGTCGGCACCCACCGGCTGGCGACCCGGTTGCTGGCCCCGGAGACCGGTCCGCCCGAGGACCTCGAACCGGTGTCGACGGTGGCGCTGCGCCGGTTCGTCAACACCCATTCGGTCGTTCACGCCCTGCCCACCGGGGTGTCGTTGCGGGCGTTCCCGACCATCACGTTCGATGGCGAGCGAAAGCTGGTGCAGCAGTTGGTCCGTGCCATGGTGCTCGAGCTGTGCACCTTCCACGGGCCGGACCACGTGCAGGTGGCGGTGGTGACGGCAAACCCCGACGGCGACAACTGGAGCTGGGCCAAGTGGCTGCCGCATGCCCAGCACGCCGCGGTCCGCGACGGCATGGGATCGATGCGGCTGCTGTTCCCCACCCTGGAGCTGATGGAGGCGTCCCTGGGGCCCGAGCTGGCCGAACGGGGCCGCTTCAGCCGCAACGCCCAGCCGAACCAGGGGCAGAAGCACTTGGTGGTGGTGCTCGACGACGGGCACGTCACCGGTGACGAGCGGCTGGTCACGGACGCAGGCTTGGACAGCGTGACGGTGCTCGACCTCAACGGCCCCCGCGACGGCGCGACGGCACGACGGAGTCTGCAGCTGGTGGTGGACGCCGACGACGTCGCGGCCCGCACCGCGGCGGGGGTGGAACGGTTCGCCACCCCCGACGCGATCACGATCGCCGAGGCGGGCGTCACCGCACGGCGCATTGGCCGGTTCCGGCCTGCCAACGCTGCCCACATCGTCAGCCTGGAAGCCGATTCGCGGGCCGTCGATCCGGGGCTGATGGCGCTGTTGAAGATTCCCGATGCGGCCGAAATCGACCCCACCCGGGTCTGGCGGCCGCGGTCACCACGGGAACGGCTCAGGGTGCCGATCGGCACCACGCCGAACGGTCAACCGCTGGAACTGGACATCAAGGAGTCCGCCGAGGGCGGCATGGGTCCGCACGGATTGTGCATCGGCGCAACGGGATCGGGGAAGTCGGAGTTCCTGCGCACGCTGGTGTTGTCGATGGTGACCTCCCATTCGCCGGAGGCGCTCAACCTGGTGTTGGTGGACTTCAAGGGCGGTGCCACCTTCCTGGGACTCGAGGGTGTCGCGCACATCGCGGCAATCATCACCAATCTCGAAGACGAACTGACCATGGTCGACCGCATGCGCGATGCGCTGGCCGGTGAGATGAACCGGCGGCAGGAGCTGCTGCGCTCCGCTGGCAACTTCTCGAACGTCACCGAATACGAGCGCGCCCGTGCGGGCGGCGCCGACCTAGAACCGCTGCCTGCGTTGTTCATCGTCGTCGACGAATTCTCCGAGTTGCTCTCGCAGAAGCCAGATTTCGCGGAGTTGTTCGTGATGATCGGCCGCCTCGGCAGATCTCTGCACATTCATTTGCTGCTGGCATCGCAACGGCTCGAGGAGGGCAAGCTGCGCGGGCTGGATTCGCACCTGTCCTACCGGATCGGGCTGAAGACGTTCTCGGCGGGCGAGTCGCGCAGCGTGCTCAGTGTGCCCGATGCTTACCATCTACCTAACATTCCGGGCTCGGCGTTCTTGAAATGTGATGCGTCAGAACCGGTTCGGTTCAACACCAGCTACGTGTCCGGCGAGTACGTCAAACCGCGGTCGTCCGTGCGGACGGGTCGCAGCGCAGCGCTCGGCGCCTTGGCGCCCAAACTCTTCACCGCGACTCCGGTGAAGAAGGACGCCCCGCCTGCAGCTCCGGCCGAACTGCCCGTCGCTGAACCGCAGTCGGCTCCGGTGACGTCGAAGTCCAAGACCACGTTGCTCGACGTCGTGGTGGGCCGCCTGCGCGGCCATGGATTGCCCGCGCACGAGGTGTGGCTGCCTCCGTTGGACGAGAGCCCCGCCGTCAACGATCTGCTGCCGGATCCCGATTGGGCGGCGGCGCGGAACGTCAACGGGCAGCTGTTGATGCCGATGGGTGTGGTCGACCGGCCGTACGACCAGCGCCGCGACATGCTGATGGTCGACTTGGCCGGTGCGCAGGGCAATGTCGCGGTGGTGGGAGGGCCGCAGTCGGGCAAGTCGACGACGCTGCGCGCACTGATCCTGGCGGCCGCCGCCACTCACGCCCCCGAGGTGCTGCAGTTCTACTGCCTGGACTTCGGCGGCGGTACCTTGGCCAGCCTTGCGAAGCTTCCGCACGTCGGCGGCGTGGCCGGGCGAATGGATTCCGACGCCATCCGGCGCACCGTCGCCGAAGTGGCAGGCGTGCTACGCGCCAGGGAGCAGCGTTTCCGTGACCTCGGCATCGAGTCGATGCGCGACTTCCGGCAGCGCAAGGCGAAGCTGGCCACGCTGCCTCCTGAGGTGGCTGCGCAGGATCCGTTGAGCCAGGACGCCTTTGGCGACGTGGTGCTCGTCGTCGACGGATGGGCGTCGATCAAGAGCGACTTCGAGGCGCTCGAGCAGGTGCTGCAATCGCTGGCCCTACAAGGTCTGTCCTATGGGGTGCACCTGGCCGTTTCGGCGTCTCGGTGGATGGAGATCCGGCCTGCGGTCAAGGACATGTTGGGCACTCGGATCGAGTTGCGGCTTGGCGATCCCATCGACAGCGAAGTAGGTCGCCGATCCGCGGAAATGGTCCCTATCGGTCGGCCGGGCCGTGGCATCAACTCCGAGCGCCTGCACATCCTGATTGCGTTGCCGCGGTTGGACTCCCGTTCCACCGTCGAGGACCTTCCGGCAGGCGTGGCCGATGCCGTCGAGGCGGTACGTGCACATTTCGGCGGGCGGGAGGCACCGCGAGTCCGGATGCTGCCGCACGAGGTCGATCGTGTCGAGGTGGTCAATGCGGCACGGGAGGCCGGGATGCTGTCCCGGTCGCGCATTGCGATCGGGATCAACGAGGAGGAATTGGCGCCGGTCGTACTGGATTTCGACGCCCAACCACACCTGGTCGCGTTCGCCGACAGCGAGTGTGGCAAGACCGGACTGCTGCGCAACATCGCCGCGGGCGTGATGGAGGGCGCCACGCCCGCCGATGCCAAGATCATCCTCGTCGACTTCCGCCGGTCGATGCTTGGGGTCGTCGACGACGAGTACCTCGGCGGTTACGCCACCGCGCCCCAATCGTGCGCCGACCTGATGGCGGCGCTGGCCGGAGCCCTCAAGGATCGCCTGCCGCCCAACGACATCACCCAGCAGCAACTCAAGGCGCGGTCGTGGTGGTCGGGGCCGGAGTTGTTCGTGATGATCGACGACTACGACCTGATCGGCGGCGGCTCGCTCAATCACCCACTCGGCCCGCTTGTGGAATATCTCCCCCAGGCTCGCGACATAGGCCTGCGCGTCATCGTGACCCGGCGCAGCGGCGGCGCGGGCAGAGCGATGATGGACCCCATCATCGGTCGCCTAAAGGACTTGTCCTGCAACGGTCTCGTGATGAGCGGCAGCAAGGAAGAAGGCGGCTTGTTCGGTGGGTACAAGGCGGCCACGATGCCGCCAGGACGCGGAATGTTGGTGTCCCGCACCGTGAAGAATGGCGTCATCCAACTCTCGAGGATGCCGGACCTGTGACCGGGGTCGGCGAGCTGCGCCATATGCAGGTGGTATCGGCCGCACCCGAGCCGGTGCGGGTGTCGGTGCTCGGCGGGCGCACGCAGCTCGACGTCGCATTGCCCGCCGACGTCCCGGTGGCGGCCGTGCTACCCGAGCTGGCGCGGTTGATCGGTTCGCGTGACGCTGACCCCGATAAAGACCTGAACGACCGCGACGAGCGTCGCACGTTCTGGGTGCTCGGCCGCGTCGACGGCGGCGACGTGCTGGCGCCCGACCAGACGCTGCGCGACGCCGGCATCACCAATGGTGAGGTGCTGCGCCTCTCGTCACGGCGCGCGTTGTCACCACCGCCGCTCTACGACGACGTGGTCGACGCCGCCGCCCGGCTCAACAGGGCGGCGTATGCCGCCTGGAACGCAACCGCTGCCGGGGTGATGGCGTTCGTCGGGCTGTGTCTGTGTGCGGCGGCGTGGATCTTCGTGCTCTTGGCGGACGCGCAGTCGCCGCACCGCTGGGCGGTCATGGCCGGGGCGGCGTTCACGATCGTCACGATGTTCGGCGGTGTCGTGGTCGTGCACCGCGTCATGGGGCTTGGCCGCAACCGAGAGCTGCCGGCGATCGCCACCGCCGTCGGCCTGCCGATGCTTGCGCTCAGTGGGGCGCTCGGCTGGGTGCTGGCCGCGCCGCACGGGGCATACGGGCTCGCCATTGCCTGCGCGATGCTGCTGGTGCTCACTGTCACGTACTACCGGGTGATCGGCGCGGGTCACTGGGTATCCACCACGGCGGCAGTGGTATTCGCGTTCGGCGGGCTTGTGTTCCTCGGGCGCGCGGCGGGTGGCGGTGTCGAGGTGCTTGGCACGGTCGCGGCCACCGCGGCCGCGCTGGGATGCCTGGCCGTGCCCGCCATGACGACGAGGTTGGGTCGGGTTCCGGCACCGACTGTCGAGAGCGAGGCGGAACAGCGAGACCACTCCCTCGCGGACCCGTTCACCCCGACGTCCGCCGACCCCAGCGCCGATGCGGCGATGCCGAGCGCCGAGCAGGTGTGGGCCAGGGTTCGCGCCGCGGCGCTGACCCGGGCTGGCATGCTGACGGGCCTTGCGGCAGTGGTCGCGACGGGCGCGACGGTGCTTATGTCCACGCGTCCGGCGTGGCCGGCGTGGGCGTTTGCGCTGTTGTGCGCGGCCGTGCTGGCGCTGCGCAGTCGCTGGGTTGCCAGCACGGCCGAACGCGCTGCGCTTGCCGTACCCGCGACGGTGCTGGTCGTGATCGCGTGTACGCAAGCACAATTCGGTGCCACGCCGCTACGGCTGGCAGGTGTCGGCGTGCTCGCCGCGGTCGCCGTGGCTGCCGCGGCGGCCGGCCTCTTGGCTACCGGCGGCCGTCATCGACGGTGGGTGCCGACTGCGGCCGGCTACCTGGACTACGTGACGGTGGCGGCGCTCCTGCCGGTGGCATTGTGGCCACTCGGGGTCTTCGACCGGTTGGGGTTCTGATGAACGGTGGCCGGCGTTGCGCAGCGCTGGCAGGCGCCGTGCTGCTCGTTGCGGTCAGCGTTGGAGCGCCTGCGCCCGCTGGCGCGATCACGCCGCCGATCGTCGACCCGGGTCCGCCACCCAGTGGCCCGGTCGGTCCGCCGCAGCCGACCGAGATGAAGGCGATTTGCGGGATTCCGACAGGGGTGTTGCCCGCCACCGACTTTGCGAAGCAGACGAGCGCCGACGCGATGCTCGAGTATCGCTCGGCGTGGCGGTTCTCCAGGGGCGCGGGGCAGAAGGTCGCGGTGATCGACACGGGTGTCAATCGGCATCCTCGGTTGCGCGCGCTGGAGGGCGGTGGCGACTACGTATCGGACACCGACGGGTTGTCGGACTGCGACGCGCACGGCACGCTGGTGGCCGGGCTGATCGCGGGAGCGCCTGCCGCCGAGGACAGTTTCGCCGGAGTCGCCCCCGACGCGACCATCCTGTCGATTCGGCAGAACAGCGGCGCCTACGGGGTCCGCGGCGCCAGTTCCAATCAGAACGATGATCCCAACGCGACGTCGTCCGGCTACGGCACCACCGAGACGTTGGCGCTGGCGATCACCAGGGCCGTTGATCTCGGGGCGACCGTGATCAATCTGTCGGAGGTTGCGTGTGCTCCGGTGGCCGCGGGCCTGGACGACGCGGCACTCGGGCGCGCGGTGCGAGATGCGTTCGACCGCAACGTCGTAGTCGTTGCGGCAGCAGGCAATTTCAACAATCAGAGCATGTGCAACACCCAGAACGACGTGACCGACCCCAACCAGCCACTGGACGCAGGCTGGAAGACCGTGCGCACCATCGCCAGCCCGGCGTGGTTCGCCGACTACGTGCTGACCGTCGGGGCGGTGACCACGTCAGCGGCTCCTGCGGAATTCAGCTTGCACGGGCCGTGGGTCGCCGTTGCGGCCCCTGGCGAACGGGTCACCTCGCTTGACGCCAACGGGCCGGGCCTGATCAACGGCGAGCTCACCCAGCAGGGCATGGTTCCGCTGAATGGGACAAGCTTCGCGACGCCCATCGTCTCCGGCGTCGTGGCGCTGATCAGGTCGCGCTTCCCCGCGCTGAACGCACGTCAGGTGGTGGACCTGATCAAGCGAACCGCGCGCACTCCAGGAGCGGGACCCGACCAGGCCACCGGGTACGGGGTTGTCGATCCGATCGCGGCGCTGACCCGCCAATTGACGCCTGACGAGACCCGAACCCGGTCCGACGCGGGGACTCCGATCAGCGGCCGACCACGCCCGGATCCCGGCAACGTGCGGGCCCGCACGATCATCTTCGGCGTCACCGCCGCCAGCGTGGCCCTGATGGCGGGGGCCGCGGCGATCGCGGCGGCGAGGCGACGCGGCCTGTGAGGACTCCGTACGATCTGTTGTGGAACTCAGCGCACGATCGCGAGGGAGAACGATGCCGCAGGGCGGAATCGACGACGTCGAGGCGCGGGCCGCGGCTCTGCAGGAGCAGATTGCCGCGCGGCGGGCCCGGCAGGTCGACCATGGGCCCCCACCGCCGTCATCGGAAACGTCCGCGAATGGTGCGGCCGACGAACGCGCCGCGCCGCGGCGCCTTCCGCTGCCACCCTGGCAGATTCCCAACGCGGCGGTGTCGAGAGACATAGGTCAGCGGTTCGAACAGGACAACTCACCGCCGCCCCCCATCGATCCTGAACCTGTCGAATTGCCACTACCGCAAGGAGATTGGCAGCCCACGCTGCCACCACCACCGCCAGGCTTGCTGCTGCCGCCACCGCCGGGTTGGCTCCCGCCGCCACCGCCAGGTTGGGTGCCGCCGCCACCGGCTGCGGCCGTTCCGCCTGCGGGTTACCGCGTGCCTGCCCCCTCGCTGGACGAGGCCAAGGCGGTCGGCCGCCGAGGCGCGCCGCAGTCAGGCTGGCGCGGTGCACTGCACCGTGCCAGCGGCGGACGCATCAACCCCGGCGAATCACGCAAGGAGCGCGACCGGGAAGACCTGATCGCCCAGATCCGCGCGCCCATCGTCGGCGACTTCCGCATCGCCGTGCTCTCGATCAAGGGCGGCGTCGGGAAGACCACCACGACGCTGGGGTTGGGATCGACATTGGCGTTGGTGCGCAGCGACCGCGTCGTCGCCGTGGACGCCAACCCGGACCGCGGCACACTGGCCGAGCGTGTCGGCGACATGTCGACCCAGTCCACCGTGCGTGATCTCCTGTCGGACCCAAATGTCAACCGCTACGCGGACGTTCGCAGTCACACCCGTATGGCGAGCAGCCGACTGGAGGTACTGGCCAGCGAGCAGGAACCCGCGGTGTCGGAGGTGTTCGGCGAGCCCGACTACCGGCGCACCGTCGACATCCTTGGGCACTACTACAACGTCATCCTCACCGACTGCGGCACGGGCATCATGCATTCCGCGATGGCAGGCGTGCTGGATCTGGCGCATGCCATCGTCCTGGTTAGCTCACCCGCGATCGACGCGGCCCGGAGCGCGTCGGCGACGCTGGACTGGTTGATGCAGCACGGCCATTCGGCGTTGGTCCGCGAAGCGCACGTCGTGCTCAGCTCGTCCCGTCCTGGATCGGCGGCCTTGAACCTGGACAAGATCTACGAACACTTCGAAGCACGATGCCGCTCCATCCATCTGATCCCGTTCGACCCGCATCTTGCCGAGGGCGCCGACGTCGACTTCAGTTTGCTGAATCCGTCGACCGCCCAGGCTTACTTGGAATTGGCAGGCGCGGTATCCGAGAAATTCCCCCGGTTACGCGCCAGTCGCCATTAACGCTGACGTACCCGGAATGTACTGACGATTGCGTAAATGCCGTTGCCGACCAGTTTGCAGGCAAAGGCGGTGTTCGGAGCAGTCCGCCCAACCTCCGGAGTGCTTGTGGCTCAACGGCATAGGCTGGGTGAACGTTCGGGGTAATTTGCGTTGACCAGCATGAGCGCCCGTGCGATCGTGGACGCTTGAACATGCAATCAATCGCCTGTGCGTGGCTGAGCTTTCCGCGCGTTGGAGGGAATGGATCGCGACGTTGAGTGTGAAGTCGGAGTACACGGCGTTCGCCGACACGCCGCCGAATTTGCTAGGTCCGGCATGATCACCGATGACGTGGCGCCGCTGCGCCATGGCGTCGAACCCTGGTTCATGGGTGGCTTCGACTTCCGATGCATCTGGGAAGCGCTCGGCCTTGACTACCTCCCCTTTCCGCTTGCGTATCGGAACCGGCAGCAGTACGTGGCGGACGTCGAGGCCGACAGGATGGCCGCCCTTGCGCGCCAGCGCGCCGAGCTCACGGAGAATCGGGTACGCATCCTCGAAGCGCTGCGATTTCCAGCGTTCATCGTGCAGGGATTCGGGCGGATCGAGGGCGGTCAGCTCTACCGTCTCTTCGCCGTGATCGGGACGACGGGATACTGCCCCGTCATCACCCAGGACCCCAGTGCGCAGCCGCTATTCGGAGAAGACGTACAGATCATCGGCTGTGTGAACGACGACTTTCCCCAAGTCGTATTGGAAGCCCTACCCGACTACAAGCCAGGGACCAAACCACGCAGGGATGCGCTGCTCGAGGATGAAACTCCTGCGGACCTCTTTCGCGATTCGACGATCACCGCGTCGATCCTGCTGGCCGGCTCCGCCGACTTCACGTTGGATTATGAACTCCGGAACGCGAACTATCTGACGCTGGTGAACGTCGCCGATGATGGCGCGTATTTGGTGAACGAAGGGGTCGATGCGTTTCAGATCATTCCCGCCACGGTTCCGAATCTCTTGAACGCCTTCGAAAGGGTAGAGGAGCGTCAATCGACGGCGGCGGAAAGACTTTCGGAGGCAAGATCGGATCGAGACTTCAATGGCGTACCTTAGCGCCCTTTCGGTCTACGTTCCGGAAGGTACGGATGCAGCTGGTCATCCGAAGCACCTGTCGACTACGGCTGCTGAACTGGCATCGGTTCACGAAATGGTGGACATCGCGGCCAGCCAGCTCGACCCCTCGATACTGTCCGAGGCCGCCGACGGACTTGCGGCCTCGTTCCATTGCGGCTCGTTGTACCAAGGCGAACATTTCTGGCCAATACAGAATTCACTCCAGCAATCGGTGCTCGACAGAGCGTCTGCAGGCGCCGCCACGGAGCTCCGGCAGTTCTGTTCTGGCGGGCTGTACGGCCTGATGCTCGCCGATGCCGTACTCGACGCGGGCTGGTCCGGTGACTACGCGATGGTGACCGGCGGTGACAGCAACTTCATCTTCGACCGAACCGACTATGCGGCAAGTCCAATGACCGAAGGTTCACTGATGGGCGATAGCGCGTTCTGCGCGGTGTTGAACCGGCATGAGGGCTTCGCACGAATTCTGTCGGTCGCCGCACATTCCTACAATCCGTCGGCCGACATGATGCGTAGCAGGGCAGATCGTGGCATCGACGACCCGTCATTTCCGACGTTGGGGGATTGGGTCGCCAGGTTCGAGCGGCATGACGCCAAGCACCCGGGGGACGCCGAACGCAACGCGGTGGCCAGCTTCAAGACGGCCATCGCGACGGTGACCGAGTGCTACCAACGAATCGGGCTAGATCCAGCCGAGATCGATTGGTTCGCACCCTCATTCATCGAACCGGGCCATGTCACGGACATGCTTGCCAAGCACGCGCAGCTGCAGCCAACCCCTGGACTCCACTCATTCGCCGCGCGATTCGGACATCTGACGGTGTCGGACTTCTGCGTGAACCTCGCCTACCTGCTGAACGAGAAGATCGTGCAGGTGGGCGATTTGGTCTTGTTGTTCGCCGCTGGAAACTTCGTCAATTCGGCAGCGGTCCTGATTCGCATCGAGAAAGAGGTGACCCTGCCGTTCAATGCGCCAATGTCTTAGTACCGATGATCGAACAGGAGCACTATGACCAACCCTTGGAATGCACTCGATACCGCTACCGGAGCGAAGAAGCTCTACCTCGAGCTCGATGAGGGCGTGATTGCGGACGTCAACAAGGCCTCCACGACCTACCAGGACAGTCTGCAAACACTCATCAACGATGCGCTCGACGACACCACGGGATATTTCGGCACGGCGGACAATCCCCTTGCGGTGCTGCTGGAGAAAGCCTTCAATGCGCGCGGCACCGTGCTGACGAAGTACCTCACGGATCAGCTCGCTCAGACACAGGGTTTCGTCAAGACGGCTGGTGACGCGGTCGCCGCGATGCATGCCGCAGACGGCAAGTAATCGCCCGCCAGGGTCGGACGGAAACGAGATCATGGGCAGCTTTGGAAACTACGTCGGCGCCACTATGGGTGGAGAGTACGACGACTCCTACGTGACCAACACCTACTATCCCGAGCGGCAAGCGCTGCTGGACAAGAACGGTCACCTCCTCGATCTCTCGGATCCGTCCGCTGCACCGGATACCGACCCGAATAAGTACAAGCCGAACAGCGCGCTGCTCGGCGAGGTTCCCGGCTTGATTTCCGACAACAGCACCTACCAGGAGGTCGGGAAAGAGCTCCGTGGCGGATCGGCCTGGAACTGGGAGAGCCGGTCATTCCTCGAACTACGCCAGGAAAGCGATGCGCTGAAACCCGACAAGCTCCAAACGCTGGCAACGGCATGGACGCAACACGGCAACACGCTCAAGACCAATTCGGAAAACTTCAAGACGTCTGTCCGGCACGTGATTTCGGGGAAGTGGTCGGGCGAAAGCGCAGACGCCGCCGACGCAGCGACCGAACAGGTCACCAAAACCTCGATCTTCGACTTCACGCCGTCCTCGGACGCAATCGCCAACCGGCTGACGGTGCTGAAAGAAGCCTTCACCAGCATCCAGTCGCGGTTTCCCAACGACGCGAACGGCCAGTTGATCGACGGTGGCGACTTTGACAAGGCCAAACTCGACCAGGAAGTGCAGTCGTTCAATTCGAGGTATCACCTCGACGGTAGCGGTCGGCTGCGGAACAACAGCGACGGTTACGTCGCTGCGTCGCAAGCGATCAACGAGATGAATCAGCTCAAACGTTCGATCAAGGACTACCAGCTCGCGGTGCAGCTCTTTCGGGATACCTACACCCCGACCGTCGAAGCGGTGACGGCCGACTTTCCCAACCTGCCCGCCCCACCCGACATGACGTTCGGGCAACCGGGCGCTGGTCCTGGTGCTGGCCCGGGTGCCGGCCCCGGCGGCTCCGGTCCAGGGGTGCCTGGCGGCGGCGGTGGGGGCATGAGTCCATTCGGCGGGACGACACCGCCAAACACCAACGGAACAAAGGCCTTTGAGCCGCTCAAGATTCCCGAACCGAAGGCGTCGGATACCACTGCGGTTGGCAACATCGCCGATCCCACGTCGCCGATGGGGCAGGACGCGCTGAACGGCCTCACCAGCCCGCTCAGCGCGGCCATGGACGCCGCCAAGGACGCGGCCGGTCAAGCCGCCGATGCAGCGAAGAACGCCGCCCAAGGCGGGCAAGACCCCACCGGGGCGGGAGCGCAGACTCCGCCGGAGGGCGTGCTCGGGCTCGGGCCGCAAGGTCTTGGCGGTGCCGGCCTCGGCAAGGGCGGCGGTGGTGCCGCCGGCGGAGCAGCGGTCCCGCGCGCCCTGTCCAACGCCAAGACCATGGACATGCCCGCGTCGGCCGCGGCAAAGGCGTCCACCCCCGCCGCAGGCACCGGGGCGGGCCTTGGCAGCAGCGGCGCAGGTAGCCCTGGCGCGGGCGCGCCGGCCGCAGGTCAGCGCGGCGATCAGAACGGCAAGGGGCACCAGGTAAACAAGGCGCTGCGACGGAAGAAGAACGGCAAGGACGTCGTCGGTGATCCAGATGCGGTGGTCGCCGTGGTCGGTGCGCCCGAAAATCAGGGCGTATCAACCGAATCGCGTGTCGATCAACCCGACCGGGCCGAGCAGCCAGATCGGGTAAGCCCCAACGTGCGACGGGTCCCGCGTGGCGCCCCGCGAGTCGAGCAGCCACTGCAGGTGCCGGGCCAGTGAGCAATGACGACATGCGGCATGAGATGACCGAGGTGCTGGCCCTCGTTCAAGAGCAGATGGCCGACATCGCAGCGGTGCAGAAGAAGCAGGCGGAAGTCACTGCGACGGCCGCGGTGGCCGACGGCATGGTCGAAGTGACCGTCAATGCTCGCGGTCAGCTGATCGAGACGGTGATCGACGAGTCCTACCTCGACGAGCACGAATTCGACGAGCTAGGAGGTCACGTCACGGAAGCGGCGGAGGCGGCGGCCAGCGACGCGGCCCGGCGCGTGGCCGAGATGATGGTGCCGATCAACGAACGGCGCAAACGGTTTCCATCGCTGTCGGACATCGTGGACGGCGCTCCCGATCTGCGGGAGCTGACGGCGCCGTGGAGCCAACCCGTCGGTGCCGCGCTGCGGCCCGAGCACGACGACGACGATGGTAGCGAAGAGCACGCGTTCCCCACGGTGAGGAGATGAATCGAATGGCCGAATTCCTTGGGGTGACACCGCCCGAACTGCGCGGGACGTCTCAACACCTTGAAGAAGTCAGCGGCAGGATGAAGGGTGTCCTGTCGGCGTTGCAGGAGCGGCTGAGCGCCGAAGGCCCCGCCTGGGGCGATGACAAGACGGGCGATCAGTTCGCCGACGGCAGCGGCGGGTATCTGGCCCAGCTGCAGTGGGTGCACGGGTCGGTAGCCGCCAAAACCGAACTGCTCGACTACTATTCGCGCGCCCTCAAGGACGCTGCGGACTCCTTCGAGCGCGGCGACCAGGCCTAGGCTCGGCGGCTTGGTGCGGCGCACCGCCGCTCCCGATTCCCATGGACATTCAGATTCCGCCCGACCTGCAGTGGGTGTCATACCTGGCAGGAGGCGAATGGCCGCAAGGCAGCGAAACCAAGATGTTTCGCATCAGCGAGCACTTCGCCGATGCCGCACGTGAGCTGCAAGACCTGATACCGGACCTGAACAGGGTTCGCAACGAAACCCTGTCGGTACTGTTCGGTGACACCGCCATGGCCGCCCAACATCAGTTCGCCATGCTGTTCGGCGGCGACTACTCGGTCGACAAGCTCGCCCAAGGCGCGGTGGCGCTCGGCGACGGGGCGAACAACTTTGGCTCCGAGGCTCAATACGGCAAGCTGTCGATTATCGCCGGGCTGGCCATGGCAGCAGCCGAGATCGCCTGGTGCCTGGCTAACGAGGTTCCGACGGGGGGCGCCTCGACGGCGGCCATCCCCGCCGTCGAGGCGATGACGAGAATGTCGATCCGCCGGATCGTCTGGGAAATGTTGCGGCGCATCGAGACCAACCTCGGCCAGATGATGACCCGGACGACGATCAAGCACCTCGTCCACGAAGGCATCAAGGAATCCTTCCAGGAACTCGGTCAAGGGCTACTGCAAGAGGGGGTCGTCCAGGGCATCCAAGTCGGGCAGGGAACCGCGAAGTACCGACCAGACCTGTTTCGCCAGAACGCGATCGCCTCCTTCGTCGGCGGAGCCGCTGGCGGTGCAACCGCAGCCCCGGTGGCGCGCGGTCTGGGGCCTGCGCGTAGCCAACTGGGCGCCGCCGTCAAAGGTGTCACCACATTCTTCTCCGCAGGCGTGGCAGGCAATGTCGCGGGCACGGTGTCGGTTGGCGGCGAGTTCGACACGATATCGGTGCTCGCCGGTTCGGCCTCCTCCAGCATCGGCGGAATCAAGGGCGGCGGTGTACACGCCGAGCACGGGGGCCACCAGGGCGCCGATCCGCATGCCGAACCCCCGCCCCCCAGCGCCCCGACGCCGGAGGGTCCGCCGCCGGACCTGTCCCCGGTGGGACCATCGGACGGGTCCCAGGATGGATCCCAGCGCGCCGACTCCACGACCGCGGCGCCCGAACCCCGCGTCGACACGTCGTCGACCAACGGCCACACAACACACGGTAGCGATGGCGCCGGTGTGGCAGGTTCGCCCAGCCCCGCGCCACTGCCCGCTGCCGCACGACATACTAATGATGCAGCGGCCCAGCATGATTCGCCTGCACATCCGCTGGACGACCGCAAGTCGACCGACGACGACGCTGGTGGCTCTGATGCCGCGCCGCCGTCGAAACACACTGAGCACACTGGGGACGCCGTCGACCCGCCCACCCATTCGCCCGACGCCCACCCGGAGTCGGGTGCGCCCGTCACGGACACCACGCCTGCGCCCACCCACAACGTGCACTCGCCCGACGTGCATGCGTCCGCCGAGACCAGCCAGTCGTTCGTCGACCCGCCCGTCGCGTCGCACGCCGACACCGCGCCCGCGGTTGACCCGTCCACCCACGCGGACGCGAGTCCGACCGCGAGCGACGTCGATCCGGCTGTCGCACAAGATCATCCGGCGGCCACACCCGCTACACCGGCCACATCGCTGACATCCGGCTCGCCGGCCACGCACACACCGACACCCGCCGCGGCAGCGCCGCCAACAACACATGTCCAGACCCAGGCTTCCGAGGCGCCGAAACCCACTGTGCGCAACGAGACGTCGTCAGCTCCACCCCCCGCCGCATCCACGTCGAAGGCTTCGGAAACACCTGCCGCGCGCGTCCAGGACAACACCGCGGCACGGGCGCAGGCGACCGCACGGGGCGACGATGTGCAGGCTGCGGTCGCCCGAGTCACCGCGGACGACCGAACCAGCACGCCCCGCGTCGACCAGGCGACCGTTGCCGGGGACGCACCGGTACGGCCGCGCGCGGACTGTGCGGACCGCGTCGCACAGGCGCTGTCGCAACGGTACGGCAGGCGGATTGAGCTCGCGCCGTTCTCGACATCCGAAGGCGCACCAGCCCGAGTACTGTACGAAACCTTCGGCTCCAGAGCAGAATTCGCGAGCTATTCCGAAGTCGGTGCGGTGTTGCGGCAAATGGAGCCGGGGTCGTCGGCGATAGTGACGTCGTCGTGGGCCGGAGGCCCGAGCCGTGGCGGGCATGCCTATCTCGCGGTCAACGAGGGCGGGCACGTCTACTTCGAGGATCCACTCACTGGGACGCGTTCCGGATGGCCACCGCACTGGGGTGAAAGCTCCGTATCCCGTACGGCCGTCGGTTATCTGAATTCCCATGGCGAGGCCGTGCATCCGCTGCGGGAGCGCGCCGGGGAGCTCGCCGCTGCGGGTGTCGTGGGCCATGTCCAAGGCCTTCCCGGCGACGGCGACGCCGCCCACCACGGCGATCACGACCCGGCTCTTGACCATGGGAACCGGTCGTCGGAGCAGTCACCAGATGTCAGCGATACGCGTCACCAACCGCCCGAGGGCACCTTCCATGGGAAGGCTGTCGCCGATGAGGCATTGGCGCACAGAGGGATATCCGCCGACCAACTGGTCAACGATTTCCGCCACCGCGACGAGGCACTGGCGCGGGCACGCGACAACGCCGCCTGGTGGGCGGGGCTCACCGACGTACAGCGCGACGCGCTGATTCACTCGTACCCACGGCAGGTCGGCCTTGCCGAGGGCATATTCACCGACGATCGCGATACGGCGAACCGCCTCAGATTCAAGTACTTTCGCGACAAGGCCGACGAGATTCAGGCCCGGCTGGACAGGGGTGTGCGTCCGGACAAGGAAGAGCTCAAATTCCTGCTGCGGGTCAACAAGATCGATACTGCGCTGCACAACGGCGCGATGGAGGCGGCGCGCGCGGGAGTCGGTGGTCCCAAGTTGCTCTACTTCGATCCGCGCGAGTTCGGCAGGGACGGTCGCGTCATCGTCAGCTTCGGCGAAGACCCGTACAAAGCGGACGTGGTGGCCTGGCTGGTGCCCGGTTTCGGGACCACGATCGACAAGCTGAACAAGAACATGCGTAACGCGTTGCACCTTCTGCAGTCCACATTACGGGAGGAGCCGACGGTGTCGGCGTCGTCGATCACATGGATCGGCTACGACGCGCCCAATGACATGCATGCTGCGCGCGTCATACGGCCCGGCCTGGCGCGCGCCGGAGGTGAGTATCTGTTCAGCGACATCACGGCCTTCAACGCTGCGCGGGACACCTTGGCCGGCGATGGCAGCCACTTCACGGGCAATCACGTCTTCGCCCACTCCTATGGGTCGACCACCGCCAGTTACGCCGGGCAAGGCGAGCGGCTGGCCAACCACGTCCGCACGGTCACATTGTTGGGCTCGCCTGGCGCCGGCCGACTGCATCATGCCGACGACTTCGGCATCGGCGCCGACAATGTCTTCGTCGCGTCGTCGTCGAGGGATCCGGTCACGTCCTTGGGCGGTCGGGTGCCAGGCCATTTCGGTCGGATCATTCAGAACCTTGGGCTCGGACTTGACCCTGCGATGAGTTCCTTTGGCGCTGTGCGTGTCACCGCAGAGTTCCCGGCAGCGCTGAATACCACGGGGACCATCGGAACTCATACTGCCTACCTCGATTACGTTGATCAGGTCACGCATCCCCCGGTGCGCACCGAGTCCCTTGCCAACTTCGGCCGGGTGATCGCCGGGCATTCGTACGACGTTCACACCGATGAGCACCGCACGGTCGACGAGTCCCGACGCCGACCGGGCACCCTTGAGCCTGCCGCCGACCGGCAGCTGCGCCTCGACGGCGACACGGGTCTCCGACACTCGCGAGATCGCCACCTACTGAACCGGCTCAATCCGCGGTGGCGTGGAGGGGATGCACGTGAGGCCGACCGCGTCACCGGAGAGCTCGCGGCGATCGACGAGGACGCCGAGCCGACGTCAGAAATCGACGTGGACACCCCGCCGGGGTTGGACCCCGAAGTTGCCCGAATTGCGAATGAGGCACTGGCCCAACGGGTGCCGCCAGTGGCGGCTGACGGATTGGTCAATCCGCTCGACCGGGCCGTAGTGGCCGAAGCGCGTGCGCGGCACAACGCGGCTTGGTGGTCCGGACTCACCGACGAGCAGCGCCACGCTCTGATCCGGACCCATCCGCGCGAGATCGGCAATGCCGAGGGCGTATACGCCGAGGATCGAGACACGGCGAATCGCAACAGGCTGGACGGGTTCCGCGATCGTGCCGCGCAGGTGCAGGCCAAGCTCGCCGAGGGTGTAAAGCTGACACCCCGAGAGCTCGATTTTCTACTTCGGATGAACAAGCTCGACATTGCGCTCCACAACGCGGCGGTCGCGGCCGATCGGGCAGGCGTTGGGCGCCCGCTGCTGTTGGCGTTCGACCCGCTTGCGTTCGGCGGCGACGGTCGTGCGCTCGTCAGTTTCGGTGAGGACCCGTACAAGGCAGATGCGGTGGCTTGGTACGTCCCGGGTCTGGGGACCACGCTCGACAAGCTCGACTACAGCATGAACTGCGCACTCAATACGTTGCAGTCCTCCCTGCGCGAGGAGCCGACACTGTCGGCGGCGTCGATCGCCTGGATCGGGTATGACGCGCCGAACGACGGACACACCTGGCGGGTCATGGGCAAGGGTCTGGCGCGCAACGGCGGTGAAATCCTGTATAGCGATGTGCGCGCCTTCAACGCGGCACGCGACACGTTCGCCGGCGACGGCACCCACTTCACCGGCAATCACATCTTCGGACATTCCTACGGGTCGACCACGACCAGTTTCGCCGGTCGCGATGGGCGGCTCGCCGGCCACATCAGCACGGTCACACTGGTGGGCTCGCCCGGTGCAGGGCCGCTGCGCCACGCACGTGACTTCGGTATCGACCAGGGCCGTGTCTACGTGGCGTCCTCATCGCGGGATCCGGTCTCGATGGCTGGCGGGCGCACGCCCGGATCGCACGGTCGTGCAGGCATCGGCCTCGGCATGGACCCCATGATGAGATCGTTCGGCGGCACGCGGGTCACCGCCGAGTTCCCGGCGTCGATGGACCGAAAGGACACCACCGCAACACACAACGCCTATTTCGACTACCTCGAAACCGACGGCCCCCGCGAATGGCTGGTAACGCCGCAGGCAGCGGCTCGGACCGAATCGCTGGCCAACTTCGGCCGCATCCTCGCCGACCATACCGAACGGCTGCACCACGAGCCGAACCGCACGATCGACGTACGCCCACGGTGGAAGTTGGGCTGGCGCACGATCGAACCCGCCGGTGACCGACCCCTGCGCCTCGAAGTCGACCCCGGCGGCCAGTTCGCCGGTGACCGCGATGCCCACCACCGCTTCAACCCGCGCTGGCGACAGAGCCACGATTGCGCGCACCTGGTGGCCGACCAACTGTCCGAGATGTACGGCCAGCACATCCATCTCGATGAAGGGTCCTCGCAAAGAGGGGTGAGCGCCCGCGCATTGTTCGACGCCGTCGGATCAAGGTCGCAATTCGCGACGTACGACGACGTCGCCGAAACCCTTCGGCGGCTTGGCGACGGTTCATCGGCACTGATGGCGTCGCGCTGGGCACGAACAGGCGGACGGTACAGCGGCCACGCTTACCTCGCGGTCAACGTCGACGGTGAGATCCACCTCCACGATCCGTTCACGCGCGAGCGCACGGGTTGGCCACCGTACTGGGGCCAGGACGCCGTCGCCCAGACCGCCGTCGGTTACCTCGATGCCGACGGCCGTCCCATTGATCCGGCTGGCAGCGCTCCCGCTGGTCGGAGCGCAGTCGACAAGATCGGTTACGTCCAAGGGCTGCAAGGGGAGTACCACGCGCAGGACCCAACCACCCGCGACGTGGACACCCGTTGGGCGGAGCCACTAGGCACCGTCGTCGACAACCCGTCGGAGGCCCGCGTCAATCAGCTTGCCGAAGACTTGTCCGGCGTGTACGGGCCGCACCGTATCCGGCTGGAGGGCGAGGTGGTCAACGGCGACGTGATGTTGACTGGGCGAATCTTCCACGGCGACACGGAGATCGGCACCATCCAGCGCGTCTTCTACCGTGACGGCGATGGCAATCTCGTCGCCTATCACTCCGGACTGGTCATCTCCGAAGAGTTCGCGCATTTGCGCGGCCAAGGCTTCTCCAAGGCGCTCACCTCGGAGCTGGAGCGTTACTACGTGCACTCCGGTGTTGATCGGATCGAGTTGCACACTCATGACAAAGGTGGCTACTCGTGGGCCCGAAGGGGTTTCACCTGGGATCCGGATCCGCTCGCGTTGCAGAAGTCGCTCGCCGCAATCAAGGTTTCGGCGCACCAGTTGTCAGACCAGGTCGGCCCGGAGGCTCGGGCGGCCCTCGATCGGGTCGTGCGTCAGTTGGATCCCCGGAACCCCCGGTTACCAGAGCCTGTCGATATCGCGAACCTTGCCACTCCCGACGAACCCGCGCTGGGCCGCCGGCTGCTCGACGGCCTGGGTCTGCGCCGCGACGGCAGTGGTTTGGATCTCGTCAGGTACATGCCGCGTGGCCCGGCCGCCGACGCAACGGCGCAGTCGCACAGCGGTTTCGGGGCACGGCTGAAACACATGCTCGGACTGGGTTCCGGCGCGCGGTCCAACCAGGACTGCGCGCACGTGGTGGCCGACGAGTTGTCGACCATGTACGGCCGCGACATCAGTGTCGCGACCGCCCGCTCGCTCATGGGGGTGCCGGCCTGGGCGCTGTTCGAAGCCGTCGGGTCGAATTCCCGGTTCGCGACGTACGACGAGGTGGCCGACAGGCTACGAGAACTGGGCGACGGTTCGTCGGCCGTGCTGGCGTCGCGTTGGGCCGGTAGGCGCTCCGGTGGGCATGCATACCTCGCGGTCAACGACGGTGGCCGGATCCACTTGTATGACCCGAGTACCCGGGAGCGTTCGGGGTGGCCACCGCATTGGGGCCAGGATGCCGTCACCCGCACCGCCGCCGGCTACCTCGACGCCAACGGCAATCCCGTCGACCCCATTGGTTTGGACGTTCCCCTGCGGCTGCATGCCGCCGACTCGATCGGCGATGTCCAAGGCCATCCCAGTGAGCCGGACCCCGCAGTCACCACCGAGCAATACCGCGCCCAGGATCCGGCGACCCGCCAGGTGGACACCCGCCACGCCGAACCGCTCGGCGACGTCGTCGACAACCTCGACGGGCAGCAAGTCCGCAGGCTCGCAGACGATTTGGAAGGTGTCTACGGGCCGTATCGCGTCGAGATGTGGCGGGCGGAACCAAATGAGCGCAGGGGTGAAGTCATCATCGGCGGTTCCATCCTCAATGGTGACGAGGAAGTCGGATTCCTCCAGCGCACGTTCTACCGCGATGCTGCAGGCAATCTCGTCGTTCATGACGACGTAGTCGACATTCCCGACGACCAATTCAGATTCAAGGGGTTCTCCAAAGCGCTCACCGATCAACTGGAGAGCTACTACGCGCGCTGCGGGGTCGATCGCATCGAGATGCGCACCGAGCAGGACGGCGGCCATGCCTGGGCCCGTCGGGGCTTCACCTGGGCTCCCGACCCGGCGCGGCTGCAGGACTCGCTCCGCAGCATCAAGGAATCTGCCCTTCAACTGCGCGAGACGGTAGGCCCAGAGGCCCGGGCGGTCATCGACGAGATGGTGGAGCGACTCGATCCCACGCGCGCCGATCTTCCCGAGCCCATCGACCTCGCGGCGCTGGCTACGCCCGACACACCCGACCTGGGCCGTCGACTGTTGACCGACACGATGTGGCACGGGGTCAAGTACCTAAGCGCGGATGTCGATGCACCGTCGCCAGACGTTCCCCTTCAATTGGGCACCGTCGCGGCGCTGCCCGATCCGGTTGGCGAACTCGGCCTGCCGGACTACCCGTCGGGGTCGCTGTCGGATGTAGAGGCAAGCGCGGTCCACAGCAACGGTGAGCTCCGGTTGCGCGAGCTCAACGAGCAACTCGTTGGCGACGGCGTCGGGACCGAAGACCGCGCGAGAATCCTTGCCGGGCACCGCAACTCGCTTCGCGAATGGGTGCGCGAATTGATGAGCAATCGGGTGACCGCGGAGGTGCTCGCCGCCAACGAAAGCAATCCCACCTTTGACGACCTGGTGGCCCGAAATGAGGAAAGGGGATTGGTCGGGGAAGCGGCTTATCAAGCCATCATCAAATCCGCCACCCACGGCCGCTTCACGCCGGGCACCCTGTCCGATGTCGAAACCACTTCTGTGTACTCCGATTTCGAACTCCGCCTGCGTGAGCTCAACGAACAGCTCGTACGCGACGGCGTGCGCGCCGACGAGCGGGCGAGGCTCCTATCGGAGCTGCGCGGCTCGCTCCGTGCCTGGACGCGCGAGCTGATGAGCAATCGGACTGCGGCGGATTGGCTTGCCGAGAACGAAAGCAGCCCCTCCTTCGAGGAGCTGGTCGCCAGGAACGAGCACAAGGGGCTCACCGGCGACGCGGTCTACGAAGCCATCGTCGACTCGGCTACCCACAGTCACTATGCCGCGGAAACCCTGTCGGACCCCGAGGCGCGCACGGTGTACACCACGTTCGAACTGCGGATGCGGGACGTTCGGGAGCAACTCCAGCGCGACGGCGTCGGCCTCGAAGAGCGAGCGCGGAGCCTGTACGCTCTTCGAGCGTCGATCCGAACCTGGACACGCTCGCTCATGGCCAACCGTGAGACAGCGGAATTCCTGATCGCCCACGAGCCGAATCCAACGTTCGAGGAGCTCGTCGAACGACAGCGCACCAGGGGACGGGTCGGCGACGAGATCTACGAAGCCATCATCGCCAGCGCCACCCGCAGCCGCGCGAGCGTGAACGAGGCGATGGGTGTCGACCCGGAGCACCCACCCGATCTGCCGCCGATGCGCGGTCCGACCGGTAGACAATGACTAGACGAGGGAGTGTGCATCACATGACCGAGAACGAGCGATACACGCCGCTGCGCTACGGCCAGAAGGGCCTGCGCGGAAAGCTCGCGCGGGTGCTCGTCGACGAACCCACCGATGAAATCGATTGGCCCGCTGACCTACCCGCCGGAATCCAAACGGTGGTGATCCTCGACGACGAACCAAACCCCCATCACACGCTGCGGGTGCACCCGCCGGACGATCCGACGCGGATCGCGTTGGTGGTCTTCGATCAGCTGGCGCTCAGCGGAGATCAGTGATGGACCCGCGACGAATCGAGATGAACCGCACGCACAGCCGGGAGTTGGGATCGCTGTTCGCGCAATTCCTCGAGGCACATCCCGACGTCGAATCCGAAGTCAACGGGGTCCAGATGACGTCAGACCAAGAGGCTGCTTGGACTGCTTTCAGCGCGGAGGCCCTCGCCCGGCACCAGGCAGAGCGAGCAGTTCTCGCCGACGCGATCGAAGCCGAACAACGGCAGTCGTAGGGTGATGACGAACGCAGGAGAGGGTAACGCAATGGAAGCGACGCAGGCGATCTCGTTGGTGTCGGATTGGATCCGGTCCCGAGGCCTGGACTACCCCACAGAGGGCCTGGAGGCCGATCGCTTCGACGCCGGGTGGAGTGTCTATGCGCCGGTGGACGTCGACGAAAGCGATCCGATGGCGTTTCTGGACATGCCAGTCGGGCGGTCGGTGTTCCTGGTGGGCGATTCGGGCCGCATCGAGGAGGTGTCGTCGTCGATTCCCCCGCAACAGGCGGTGGCGCAGTTCATGTCCGGCGAGCCAGCCGGAGGCGACAACCGCGGCGAATCCGCCGAAGCGGAGTTCATCGCGGAGTTCGAGCGGCAATTCAACGAGGCCGCATCCGATGGCCCCGCCGCGATCGCCGACTTCACGGTCGTCGGCGCCCCACCGGTGTCCGGTAGCCCCACCGACCGCAGCGACGTGGAGGCCACCGCGGAGGATGCCTCACGACTGATCGAACCGATCGTTCAGCAGTTGGCCCAGCTCGGCCCGACCGGCTGGGAGGAGTTCTCGGCGGAGTTCGCGTTCACCGCCACAGCGCAGATCGCCCAGTTGCGCTTCTGGTCGGCCGACCGGACGGGCCTGGTGCCGGTGCCACAGTCGATCGCCGATCTGATCCGGCGGCAGCGGGAGGCCGCAGCGCGGCTGCCGGCCGGGCCGTGGTGGCGGCTTCTGCTGAGCGTCACCAACAGTGGCGAGACGGCCGTCGACTACGACTACGGCGATCAGCCATTCCCCGAAGACCAACTGTTGGCGCCTGAGCACTACCGCAGCGACCTGGAAGCTTATCCGCGCGAGCACATTCCGGTGTGGCTGGCCGGATACATCGAGGGCCCAGAAGCCCAGGGCAGGCCGCCTCGCGAGGCCTCGGTCTCGTCGGGCGCCGATGCGGCCGCCGGCCGATTGGCCGTTCCCACCGACGAATTGCCCTCCCTTCGCGACGTGTGGGCGCGCTGGACGGTGCTGTCGGCGGCCTACGCCGGTGTCGAATCGCAATGGGGGCCACGCATCTACCCCGGCTACGCATGGTACGAGGGCGACGAGCGCGGCGGGTCAACCCTTTACGTGCTGCCGGGCGACCGTGCGGTGCTGTCCGGAGGGAAGTGGAACTCCGAACTGCTCGACGCCGCCTACAACGGTGGCCAACCACTGCCCGAGCTCTACACCGGGGCGCCCGCCTGGGTCAATGACAGCGTGCTCAATACGCGAAACCGCAACGGATTGTTGTCCTTCTGCTTCTGGTGGGCCAACGGCCAGTGGTATCGCGGTGCCACCGACACGACGGGCGAACTCGACGGCCCGATCCCGGAAGTCCTGACACCGGACGACACCGCGCGGGTGATGACGACGCAAACCGGTCCCGGCACGAAAGACGCGTGCGAGGCGCTACTGACCGCGGCTGTCAACCAGGGCGTGACGCCCGCTGACGTGGAGGCGGTCTTCCGCGACCGGCCCGATGCCGACGTCGACACCGCGAGCAACCAGCTCAGCCTGGCGGGATTGCTCACCACCTGAGCTCCGAAACGGCTGCGGTTCAATGCATTAACACATCAGCCCAGTCGACGTTAAATTAGCCGGCAACCAAATTCTTGGTAAACAAAGCCGTCCGGGATGGCTCGACCGCCCGCCACGCCATAGCGTGTATTGCTATGCGAGCTGGGGGCTTTCGATGACATTGAATGTGGAAATGGATCGCCTTGCTGGCCTCGGGCCGGTGTTGCAGGGGTTGGCCGGTGAGGCCGCGGTGTTGCGGACGGGGCCGTCGGCCGGGCCGTACCTTTCGGTGCCGGGCGGCATGGAACCCGCAGTGCTGGAGGCGTCCAGCATCGCCAACGACCTGGTCGACACGACGTTGGTGGCCGCGGTGAAGGAGCGCCTGTCGGAGACCGGCGAAATCATGGTCAACGTCGCCAACCAGTTCCACAACGGCGACGACGAAGCGCTGGAAGTGGCCATGACCACCTACACCGAGGCCACCGGTGACTGGGTTGTTCCCGAGGTGCCGCGTTGAGTCTCAACCGAACTCAGGTCGAGTCGTGGAACCCCGGCACGCTGACCGACATCGGCAACGCATGGAAGGCGATGGCCTCAGGCGTCGAAGGACTCTTCAATCGATACAAGTCGGCTGTCGCAGACGTCAACGGTGGGCATTGGGAAGGATTGGCTGCGACGGCGGCGCTTAATCGCGCCGAATCCGACCGGCGCGCTGCGGTTCTGGTCGCTGATCACCTCGAACGGGTCGCCCAGATGGCCCTGGACGGCTTTCACGAGGTCGATCCGCCGCTGCAGCGCGCACGCAACGCGATAACGGGTGCAGAGGGTGCGGGTTTCACGGTATCGGAGAATCTGACGGTTTCGTACAGCGGAGACGTCACCCCGGAGCGGGAGACCGCCAGGGCTCAGTGGCAGGTCGCGATCGGCAACGCCGCAAGCGATGCCGAGCGCGCCGACAATCAGGTGCGTACGTTGCTCAACGGTGCGCGCGCCGATCTGCGGGTGACATTCGTGGCGCCCGCCGCGCTGGGGTCGGATCAGGCCCGTAGCGACGCCAGTCAACTGCTGAACGATCCGTCGCATCTGACGCCGGAACAGCTGCAGCGGCTCATCGAAGCGGGCTCGCTCACGCCCGATCAGTTGGTGGACCTGGCGTCCGGGGACATGGTGAACATCCCGGCCTCGCAGATGGAGTACATCAACGGGCTGGCCCGCGCGCTCGATGGCAAGTCGTCCAAAGAGATCGAGGACATGCTCAATCGGCTACCACCCGATGCGCGCAAGGGGGTGGCGAACGCGCTGCAACTGCTGTCGACGACGAGCGTCACCGCCAACGTGCGCGGGGACCGCGAAGTTCCCACCACCGGTAGGGCGGACCTGTTGCCGCACAAGATGTATGAGTCGCTGACCCGCGACGATTTGGTCACCAACGGTTGGGAGACCGTGGGCGGGTGGAGCTACAACACCTGGAATCTCAACGGGGTCGCCGACAACCAAGCCGCGGCCCGCATTGCCGACATGAGCGATACGACGTTCAAGCACGGCACCGGGCTCGACGCTGCGGTGCTCGACACCGCGGGCAAGTATCTGCATGCCCAGAACGCCGCGGATTCCGACGACCTGTTCTTCGTCGACGGGCGGGGCGAGCACGAGGATGCACCGTTGACCGATCAGATGTTCCACGCAGTCGCCGACGACAGGGCGGCGGTTGCGAACGCGGTGTCCGGCCAGCATGGCCAGACGTTGATGGCCGACGTCTTCAACCACGAATGGAGCGACAACGGTAAGGGCATCTCGGAGTTGTTCGACATCAGCGAACAGGATGCGATCGCCGATCCCGGCAACCGCCCGGATACCGCACTGGCCACCCAATCCGGCGACATCGCCGAAAGCGTGGCTCGGTACATGTCGGATCACCACAGTGACTTGCTCCATCTGCCTGGGGACCCCAGTACGTCTGCGGGCGAACGCAATCCGGATCTGATGATCAACGTTGCGGACGATCTGGCCCCGTACTACAGCACGTTCGCCGGCTCGGAGTCGATCCCCAACGTTGGCCATTTCCACACTGCCAACGAGCTCGCAGACATGTACTCGGTGCTGGCCACCAATCCCGATGCGGGAGTGAAGGCCGCCCAGGCCACGTATGCGCAAGAGAATGTGTTGGCCGCCATGTACGGGAAGGGTGAGGGCCCCAGCACGTACGCGCAGGTCGCCGGTCAGATGCAGCACGCACTGGAGAACGGAACGGCCTCAGCCTGGAAGTCGCTCGACCAAGGCGATGTGTACAAGGCGAACTGGGACGCCGCGGTAAACGCCGCCACGTGGGATACCTCGTACAAGGCCGCCGGCGCCATCATCAACTACCTGCCTGGTGGTAGCGAGATGAAGGCGCTCATCGATGTGGCGGGCCCTGCGCTCAAGCCAAGCATCGTGGGCATCGTGGACCCCAGCACGGTGACCGACCCGGGCAATGCCGTACCCAACCAAGCCGCCACCACCATGGTCGACTCCAACATGACGGTGGAGAACATCGCCAACGGGCTCGTCTCGAAGGACCCGTCCCTCGTCAACGATCCGGCCTTCGCGCCGTATCGCGACGTCAATGGCGATGGCGATGCCTACATCAACGTCGAGAACCTGAACGACCAAGCGGCCATTAGGGATCTGCTCTATTCGCGCTATGGCATCAACGTGGACAGCTGGTACACGAATTACTCCCTCGGCATGCAGACCGGGACGATCGCCGTCACCGGACCGCATTGATCGTCCGGCGCGGCATCGTCATGCTCGCTGCGATGACGATCGCCTGCGGCGGTTGCAGTGCCGAACCCGAAACCGCGCAGGCCGTCGGCGACGGGAAGTTCGATCGGTCGCAGTACACGATCGTCTGGAGTGATCCGGCCGGGCTCGGCCTGATGTCACCAGAGGCCACCTTTGTGCGGGGGAGCATCGAATCCCTCGATGCGAGTGCGGTAAACGGCCGCGCCGACGCCGCCGCCCCTGGGTTTTGGGACAGTCTGACCGGGACGGCGAAAGCGCGGGCGCGGGCGTTCTTCGAGATGGGACCAACCCGGACGGAATTCGGCGTCAAACGCTACGAAATTCTCGATCATGCCGACCACGGCAGCTCGGTGACCGTGACGGTGTGTGCCTATGACCAACAGGTCGGGCACCAGCTCGCCACGGACAGCTATGAGTTCGGCAGCGGCGGTCCGTACGGCACGGTCATCACCTTCGACCGGGCGGGTGCCACCGCACCACCCGGACACCTGGCGGGACCCGAGACCTTCACTGAAGAGCCGGTTTTCGGAAGCTGGCGTACCACCGGCTGGCAGACCGGATACTTTGCCGCCGGCGATCCTTGTGCGGGGCGGCCACTGCCCGACGTCGCGCCCGGCTCCTGGCACAGGACGCGAGGGGCCGGTCCATACGTGACGGACCAGCCTCCACACGCACGCAGTTCCCCGGGCTGGCCTACTCGCTGAGCAGACACAAAGGGCCTTCAACACGTCGTGTTGAAGGCCCTTTGTGCCTGTTCGCGTGGCGGCTCAGAATCCGCCGGCGAGGTGCTTGTCGAGCGCCGAAGCGTCTTCCTGCGACTGGTTGCCGCCGGACCGCGTCTGGGTGATCTCGTTGAGCACGTTGTCCATCATCGAAGAGATCTCGATGTGCTTCTGCTGCAACGCACTAGCGGCCTGACCTTCGTATACGCCCGTCAATGCGCTGAAGACCTTGTTCACCTCGTCGCGCAGCGCCTGCGCGTCGTTGGTCCGGCCCTGGATGTCGTCCAGGGAGGCGTAGTTGGATCCGTAGTCGTAGCGAATGGTGCCGTCCATGGTGAAGCCCTTTCGATTGTTAGGGGGTGTCGTGGCTGACGAGTGTTTGGATGTCGCCCTTGCCCTTCTCGGCGACCTGCGTCAATTGGTTGATGACGTAGTTGAAGTCATCGTGATGCTGCGACATGATGCCGCGGAACGTCTGGGCCCGGCCACCCTGCCAGGAACTACCGGTCATGGTTTCGGTGCTGTCCAGAATCTTGCTGGCCAGCGTCCGAAGGTTGTACATCGCCTCGTCTACCTGCTGGACCTTGGTTTGGGCCTCGCTAGGTGTCAGATGGAGCGTCATAGTTTCTCCTCGTATGAGTTGGTAGAGACTTCGCAACAAAGCGCTAATTCGCAACTAAGCGCCACCAGGAACTAGAACTCCTCCCATCTCTCGGTGGAAAGCTCGACGAGCTGGCCGATGGCTTGCTTGATGGCGTGGTCGGAACCCGCCTTGAGCGTCGTCCACAGTTGGCCGCTTGGCGACGCGCTTGGGGCGCCGACGATGCGCCCGCGCTTCGTGTAGAACACGCCAACGGCGATGGGACGGCGCGAAACCCGGCCCTCGGCCCCGTCCAGTGCGTAGTAAACGATCTCCGCAAACGCCTGGCGGGTGGCGAAGGCCGAACCGAGCAGCATCGCGGTGCGTGCGTCGGCGCCGAGCGCTCGGATGCGGTCAGAGGTGAGCGCTGCGTCGTGCGTACCCGACAGCGCGTCGCTGGCAGCATCCAACGGTGCACCGACGGCAACGACGTCCGCGGGAGCCGAGGCCGGCAGCGCACGAAGCAACGCGCGGGAGGCCTGAGCCAGCGTCGGCTGCCCTTCGACGGCCTCGATGACGATCTGGTTGTCCACTCGCACCACGGAGATGCATTGTGCGCCTTGGCGAAGGACTGCTACCCGCGCCGTTCCATCTGGGGTGACGAGGCGCATCGCCAGCTCGCGCTCGGGCCGCTGCAGTGACGTCACCAGCGGCACGAGCTCGGGGCTCACCTCGCCGTCGTAGATCAGTCCTCGTCCGGCCAGCGCGCGGGTGGCATGGTCGACAGCAGCGGCGAGGTCGGTTTCGGTGCCATGTCTGGGGCGCAGACCCAACACGACGGGCAACGCCTGAATGCCCAATCGTGAAGCGATGACCTGCATTTCGTCGTCGGTCAGTAGGAAATGCGGTGAGAGCGTTGCGGTCACAATCTGAGCTCCCGGTCGACTCCGAGCACTGGCGGCGACACCCAGGTGGTGTCCACCTGCTCGAGCGTGCCCTCCGGCGCCTCGGCGAAGCCCTCGGGCTGCGGCTGATCCGGTATCGCGAGTTCGTCGAACACCGCGGTATTGGGCCCCCAGCTGACGCTCGACACCGTGAACGGTGAGTCGTCCTGCTCGGCTGCCGGCAGCCAGGGCTGCCCCGAGTCCGACACTCCCGCACCTTGTTCGCCCGCGCCTTCGAGCGTCGCGTCGGGTTGGCTGGATTCGTAGCCGCTGCGCTGGTCACCGCGGGCCATCGCACCCATCGGGGCATAGGGGGCACCGGACATTCCGCCTGCCGCAGCGCCACCCGCAGCGGCAAACCCCGTCTTCTGCAGGGCCTTTGCCTCTGTGGTCGATTTGACGGCGGTCGCCGTCATCGGCGCCAACGGAACCGCAGGTGCTCCGCCCGCGGCTCCGCCCGCGGACCCGCCGCCGCCTGACTCGCCACCCGTGCTCTGTTCAGCGTTGAGCGCGTTGCCCTTTGACACCTCGGGCGGCAACGGTTGCTCCCATGGCTGCGCGAGCTGCGAAACGGCGTCTTCGTACTGCGTCATCACGGCCGCGGCGTTGGCCTGATCGGCGGTGGCCGCTTCTTCGAACTCGGCGAAGTTACCGCTGAGCACGGCGCCGTTGTAGGCGGCCAGCGATGCCATCATGTCCTGTGTTGTCTTGGCTTCGATGGCCTCGGACACGCTCGGCATTGCCAACACGGCAACGGTGTTGGCGACGGCGGCCTCTTCGGCCCGCTGGCCGTTGGCCGCAGCGTTGAGGCTGACGGCCTGCAGCCATTTGCCGAACTCTTCCAGTCGTTGTACGGCTGCGGTGGAAGCCTGGCTGTCCCACGCGGTCTGTAGGCGAGTCATGAGTTTGTCGAAATCACCTGAGATGGAGGCGAATTCGTTGGCCACCCGAACCCAGGCGGCACCGGATCCGCCAACCGAGCCCGGGCCCGGCCCGTCGGTGAGGTCGCGTGCCAGTTGTTCCGTGCTGCGCGATGCCCACACCACGTCGGTGAAACCCACACTAAGACCTTCCTTCGCCGGTCACCCGAAAGGCTGACCGACGTCTTTGGTGACCGTTAGCCGACGAAGTCCTCGTCGGCGGTCACGATGTGCTGCGAATGGCCGCGCAACGTCGCGGCGACCTGATGGAGCTCGCCGAGCCCCTGGTCGGCTGCGGTGCCGAAGGACGAATGAACTTCGTTGAGAGTGGCGGCAACCCGCTGCGACACCTCGTCGCGCCCGGATGCCGTCACGGTGAGGTTGGCCGCCTCGTCGGTCATCACACGCTGAGCGCGATTGGCGAGTTCGTCGAGTTGACGGCTGACGTCGGCCACCTCGTCGGGCTGAATCGACATACCGGCGCTATCGGCCATTGCGGTTCTCCTTACTGGTAACTAGATCCGGAGTTCGATGTCCGGAGGCTCACTGGGGTCGGCCTCGCCGAGCACGGGCGGCGCCGCCGTGCCGAGATCGCCGACGATCTCGTCGCCCTGATCCGTGGTGTGTAGGAACGCTGCCGCCGTGTGGCTGTTCGACGAGTTGTTCGCGCCCTGACCGGCCATGGGCCCCATCGGCGCGCCGCCGCCCATCATGCCCTGGCTTGACGTTCCCATCGCTGCGCCCGATGGCCGCATGGCCGCCGCCTGAACCGCAGCAGCCGTTTCGGGCTGGACCATTGCCGAGGTGGCGATTGAACGAGGAGCGGATATCCCGCCGCCGCCGCCGATGCCGCCACCACCACCGCCACCGCCAACTCCGGCTCCCACACCCGCATTTGGCGGCCCTGCGACACCCGCAGCCGCTTCGGGGTCGGTCGATGCCTGCTGGGCGGCTTGACCGGCGGCCGACGCCGCGCTGGTACCTGCCTGGATTCCCGCCTGGGCACCCTGGGTGGCCATCGACATCAACGGAGACAACAAACTCGACATCGGTGACGCGGCCGCCATCTGCGGGGCGGCGGTGACGTTCACGGGTGCGCCCGTAGCCGTTACTTGCGCGGCTTGCGTTCCCAATGAAGTCTGCAGCTCCGTCATCGTCTCGGCGGTCATCGCAATGGCCTTGTTCGCCGCAGCGATCGCCGAGGCCCACCCCCACGGGAAGGCGATGTTCGGACCGATCGCGGCCATGGTCGCCTGGAATTCGGCGATGATCTCGACGAGTCGGGCACGCGCTTGCGCGACGTTGGCGGCCGCCATCGCCAGACTGCTCTTCAGCGCATCGGATTGGGCGCCGACGTCCGCGGCGTTGGAGAGCGCGGTAGCAGTCTTCGCCGTTGCGGCGGTGCCGGAGTCGCCCTGCCACGCGTCGGCCACCGAGTCCATCGCCGGCTTCAAGGAGCCCCCGGTGGATTGGAGCGCCTGCGAGATGCCTTGCAGCATCGCCGTCGGGTCGGCTCCTTCGAAGAGGCCGCTGCCCAAGGTGCCAAGCGCATCGGTGACGGGGCTGATCAGCGCGCTGGGGTCCATCGGGCTGCCCTGGGGCGGCGCAGCATCCGGCGGTGTTTCCGGCGTCGGGGGAGCGTCAGGTGGTTTGCCATCAGCAAATGGTGGCAGGCCCAGACGTTCAAGAATTTCCTTGACTGGCAAATTCAGATAATCTTGCAGACTTTGCTCTTGAGCAGCGATTACCGGCGCTGGGTCGTAGCCGGGCATGTACTGAGCTAGCTGACCCGTTGGATTGACCGGCGCGGGAGGCAAAAGTGCGGCCATCGGTATCGTCCGGTCAGGCGCTGTCGGTGGTGACGATGGCGGCCTGGGAGGCGCCGGTGGCGGCGCTGACGCCCGCGTGAACCCCGCCGACGAGCAGTGTGCCAGCCAAATTGTTTGACTGCGCAGGGCCGTACGCCATCAAATAGCTCGCGCCGATCGGTCCGAGCGCGACTGCCGCGGTGGTAAGCATCGCGGCAGAATCGGCCGAACCAGCGGTCGTGATCGCTTCCGACGCGGCCGCGCTGGCGGCGGCGAACGCCGCCATGCCGTCGGGAACGGCGGCAAAAACCTCAGCCATTGTGTCAACACCTTCCCGGCGCGGGGTTCGCATGTGTCTTGCAGCGGATAATCAGACTATAGCGGCGAAGTTCGGTCACAGCTAACTATTTTCGAGCGCAATTGGAATTTCAATATTGACGAGCAAACAATTGACGGGCGGTCTAATTGCTGAGCAAATGGGGGCCACGTAGTTGATGGCCTGCGAATAGGCGAACTACCTCGGCGCAATGGTCGGGCTGGTGAAGTCGCGGCCTTTGCCCGCTGCGCGGGGCGGCCAGTCGAGCAGCGCCAAGGTCGCGTCCGAACCGCCTGTCCAGGACCGTGAAGTTGGCGAACTTACGGTAACGGGTATCCAATCGGCGGGCCAACACCGTCCCGTGGAGTTTCCGTGCTCGTAACTTAGTCATTCGAGCAAACTTGCTGGAACGACGACTCGTATAGCGCGAGTACCGAAAAGTGTTGCACCACAGTGCGGTTGCTTGGGGCCGCGGCAAACGTTTCGAAGTGCCCACCGCAAATCTAGACCGGCTGCCGTACCAGGCTCGTCGGATGCGTCACTCGGACTGTGGCAAACGTCGATTAAGTGCGGCGGTTACGTTAGGCGCGATCACGCTCGAAAGTGGTGCCATCCCAACGGGTTAGGGGTGCCTGTCGTAGCTCGTCCATACGGCTGCGGAACTCGTCGGAGAGGAATCCGTGCCGTACCGTCGCCACGCCCGCGGCCGCCTGCGCGGTCTCGACGATGAGCTTGGCCAACGCGTCGGCACCGAGCTTGTGGGCACCGGCGCCCAGCCACAGCCCCGTCATCGCGCCGTATCCGTCGACTTCGACACTGACGTTCTGGTCGCGGCTGGTGACGCGGGCGGAGATGGATCTGCAGTGCTCGTCCATCGCGGCCACCAGGTCCCGCTGCTTGACGATGCGGGCGATCAGCGCATCGGCCAGTCCGGTCACACCGACCTCCTCCAACTCGTCGGCAGGTCGTCCTCGTCGCCGAGCACCTCTTCCTCGGCCCGCGCGAGGTCCTCTTCGGTGGCCAGCGGTAGAGCGCGGACAACCGTTGCGCTGTATCCCTTTTCGACCAGGTCGCGACGCCGGGCTACCTGGGCTCGAGCCGCCGAGAGCCGGCACAACGCCATGATGTCGCGCGCAAGGTGCTCCGGCGGCTTCTTCAGTTCGAGGGCGTCCAGGCGCAGCGCGAGCGGAAGTCCGCGCTCGGTGGTGAGCACCGAAATGGTGCCACCGCGTGATTGCACTGGCTGCGTCATGCGCTGGCCTCCTTGCGGCTGGCGGTCCTGACCGACTCGATGAACGGCGCCGTGTTGTGCCTTCAAAACTTAGTACAATCACGGGCATCCGTTCGCTGCCCGGCGGGACGGAAGTAATGTGCAAATTGCTCATGTCGCACAAACTGTTCGGATCGCAACGGTCCAGCTCTCGCGTACTCCGCATGGGCGCACCTCGCAGTGAGGAGACAGGTCGCCGCCGATGAATGGCACCAGTGACGTCCAGAGAGTGTTCGACGCGGGCGTGCTGTCGCTCGGCATTCCGATCGACGGGCTGGAGACCGAGCGAGACGTGGCGTACGCGGCGCTCGCATTCAAGCGCGCCACCGAGTACGACCCCGACATGTGCGACGCGTGGTTGGGGCGGGCCGCGGCCGGTGACACCAGCCCGGAGGTCATCTATCACCTGTACCGGACAAGCACCATCTCCTTTCTCCGCGAGCAGCGCCGACTCGGGTTGCCGCCACGCGCACTGAGTGGGCGATTCCAGACTGGGCTGTACCTGGACTACCCGCTGAGCACGAACACCGAGATCTGGCTTGCGTACGCGGCCAGCATGATCAACGCCAACGACTACGACGAGGCCGAGCAAGTCCTCGACGAACTGGACACCCGACGGGCGGCAATGGCTGGCGGTGACGCCGCATCCGATCAGATCTGTGCATACATCCGCGGGGTGCTGCATTTCACCACCCAGCGGTGGACCGATGTGTTGACCGCGCTTAGCGATTCGGCGTCGTTCGAGGACGAGTACATCGCGGCGGGTGCCCATCTCATGGTGGGATCGGCGTGTGCGCAGATGGGTTTGTTCGGTGAAGGAATTCGCAGGCTGGACAAGGCGATCGACGGCCCGATTCCGGCCGCCCGTCGAGCCGCAGAGTTCTGCAAGGGCCTGACGCTGCGCGAGCAGGGCAATGCGCAGGAGGCGCGCGTCATCTTCGAGCGCATCTACAGTGAGGAACCCGAATTCGAGGCGAATGCCGCGGCGTTGGCCGACCCGAAGTTCCGGCTGATCGTCACCAGCAAGGAGATGATCGACTCGCGCACCGACCGGTGGGACCCGGCCAGCGCCCCCAGCGCCGAGGACCTGCTCGCGGACGACGGTTCCGAACGTGGCAACGAGTACCTACGCGTCGCGCAACAGGAATTGGATCGGCAGATCGGCCTCTCAGAGGTCAAACTCCAAGTCGCCAAACTGAAGTCGGCTGCGATGCTGGCCAAGATTCGCGGCGACAAGGGCCTGACCGCGGCGGCCCGCAGCCTGCACCTTGCGTTCACCGGTCCGCCCGGCACCGGCAAGACCACCATCGCGCGCGTGGTGGCCCAAACCTATTGTGGGCTCGGGTTATTGCGGACTCCGGCAATCGTCGAGGCCAAACGTCATGACTTCGTCGGGCAGCATCTTGGCAGCACCGCCCTCAAGACCACCGCGCTGATCGACTCGGCGATGGACGGAGTGCTCTTCATCGACGAGGCGTACACGCTGATCCAGACCGGGCTGTCCGGTGGTGACGCCTTCGGGCGGGAAGCGGTGGACACGTTGCTCGCCAGGATGGAAAACGACCGCGACCGACTGGTCGTCATCATCGCCGGCTATGACGCCGAAATCGATCGGTTCCTGGTGTCCAACGAGGGATTGGCGTCCCGATTCTCCAAACGGATTCGGTTCTCCTCGTACGACGCACCGGAGTTGGGCGACATCGGGCGGCTGGTCGCACGCGCGCGTGACTCCGAACTGTCCGAATCCGCCTACGAGGAACTGGTCGCGACGTGCACGGTGCTGTGCCAAGGCGAGGCGCTCGACTCGACGGGGCAACCGCGCCGCAGCATCGATCTCGTCGGCAACGGGCGGTTCGTGCGAAACGTGATCGAGGCCGCCGAGGAAGAACGCGAATACCGGCTGAGCGAAAGCCACGGCACGAACCTGCAGGCGCTCGACGAGGCTGCGCTGATGCGTATCGAACTCACCGATATGCAGGCGGCGCTCAAGCAAGTGCTCGGCATGCTGACTCCGAACTGACGAGGACAAGCGGACATGACTCGGATTTATCACCCGCCGACGAACGGCGCAGGCCGACCGTTGCGCGACGACGACACCGTGCCCATCCGCCCGGTGGTGGAGCCACCGAGTGGTCCTGCAACGCCCCCCTCGCCGTCGACCCCGTTCACGAGCGCCACACCGAACACCCATCGGGCGCTGGCACCGACCAGCAGCGAGCTGGGTCTGATCTCCGCTCGGCCTGCGCCCAAATCGGGTTGGCGCAAAGCCGTGCACCGCGCCACTGGGCTCAATCCGGGGGTGTCGGCCAAGGAGACCGATCGCAAGTCGCTCATCGACCGGGTCAACCAGCCCGTGCGCGGCCCGTTCCGCATCGCCGTGCTTTCGCAGAAGGGCGGCGTCGGCAAGACCACAACCACCGTCGGGCTGGGTGCCACGATGGCGGCGATGCGCGGCGATCGCGTCGTCGCGGTCGACGCCAATCCCGACTTCGGCACCTTGGCCCAGCGCGGGCCGGACGAGACCGATTCGACGGTTCGCGATCTGTTGCTCGATGGCGGCATCGTTCGGTATTCCGACATGAGGCGGCACACCTCGCAGGGCTCGAGCCGGTTGGAGATTCTGGCCTCCGAGCGTGACCCGGCAACGTCAGAAGTGTTCTCGGAAGCCGACTTTCGTGCCGTGCTTCGTGTGCTGGAGCGCTTCTACGACATCATTCTGACCGACTGCGGCACCGGGCTGGTGCACTCGGCGATGGCCGGGGTGTTGGCCGAGGCCGACGCCATCGTGATCGTGGCGTCTCCCGCAGTCGACTCGGCTCGCAGTGCGCTCGCGACCCTGGATTGGCTTGAGCACAACGGCTATTCCCGGCTGATTCCGGGGGCGACGGTTGTCATCAGCGCTTCGCGGCCGGGTCCGCTCGGACTCGACGTCGACAAACTGGCCGGCCATTTTCTGCCCCGCGTACATGCGCTGCACATCATTCCGTTCGACGACCATCTGGCCGAGGGCGCCGAGATCGACGTCGACCGGTTCAATCGCCGGACCCGACAGGCCTTCCTGCAGCTCGCCGCCACCATGGCCAGCAGCTTCGTCAGGCTGAGCACCACGCCCCGCTACTCGCGAGCTTGACTTCCCATTGACCCGAAATATAAGTAGTCCACTACTCAGTGCCGCGTCGCCATCCGCGGTGATGCTGCATCCATGCTCAAGACCGATGGCAAGTCCGACATCACGGCGCTACCCGTCGTGCCCCTCAACCCGCTGCCCCTTCGGCACGCGCTGAAAGTGATTCGCCGGTTCCATACCGGCCTTGAAGAGTTGCGTGACACTGGCGGGCCCGTCACGCGGGTCAAGCTGGGGCCGTCGTGGCTCGTGCCGGAATTCGTGTTCACCACCTCGCCGCAAGGCGCTCACGACGTGCTCGGCACTTCCGACGCGATCGTTGAGCGCACCATCATGCACCACGAGCTTCGAAAGTCCATCGGCGCCAGCCTGTTCGTGATGAAGCACGAGGAATGGTTGCCCCGCCGCCGGATGCTGCAACCGCTCTTCACCAAGAAGCACGTACGTGCCTTCGGCAATGACATGGCCCAGGCCGCCGAGACGGTGGCCACGAGTTGGGGCTCCGATCGCGACGTCGACCTCGACGTCGAATGCCGGAAGTTGACCATGCGCGCGTTGGGGCGTTCGGTGCTGGGCCTTGATCTCGACGAGCAGGTGGATCGGCTCTCAGAACCGCTTCGGGTCGTCATCGGGTACATCGCGGATCGGGGGATGTCACCCGTGCACGCGCCGCGGTGGGTGCCCACCCGCAAGAATCGTCGGGCCCGCGCCGCGAGTGCGGCGCTGCGCAGCCTCGCCGCGGACGTGCTGAAGGCCTGCCGGGAAGATCCGGAGCGTGATGCGCCCCTGGTTCGCGCACTCATGGCCGCCACCGATCCCGCGACCGGGCAAGGCCTGACCGACGCGCAGATCCGCGACGAACTGATCGTCTTCATCAGCGCGGGCCACGACACCACCGCGACGACGATGACGTACGCGCTCTGGCAGCTCGGCAGGCATCCCGAACTGCAGGAGCGGCTTCGCGCCGAAGTGGACGCCATCGGAGACCGTCAACTCACCCCCGAGGACGTACCAAACCTTGGCTACACCATGCAGGTCCTACATGAGGCGCTGAGGCTCTGCCCTCCCGGCGCGGCCAACGGGCGGCTCGTCATGCAGGACATCGAGGTCGACGGCTACCGCGTCAAGGCGGGGTCACTGGTGACGGTCGGCGTGTACGCCCTGCAGCGTGACCCGCGGCTCTGGGACAGGGCGGCGGAATTCGACCCCGGTCGGTTCCGTCCCGAACTGGCGAAGAGCATTGACCGCTGGCAGTACCTGCCGTTCGGAGCCGGACCGCGGACGTGCATCGGTGACCACTTCGCGATGCTCGAACTCGCACTGGCGCTGGCGACGATCGTCCGTACGGTCGAACTCGGCTGCGCGCAAGATGAATTCCCGATGGCGACGCCGTTCACCACGGTCGCGGACGGCCCGGTGACTGCTCGCGTCACCCGTCGGGCCGGCTACACCACGGAGAACGGGTCGGGGAGCGGTGCGCGCCCGGTTAGCGCCAAGAGGACCGGGGTGGCCTGTCCGATTGCCGTGGCGACACCTGCGGCCAGCACCGTCGCCTGATCGAGCACGTCGTCGGGAAGCGTGAACTGAACGCCCGACGCGCGCACGATGTCGAGCCCGTGCACGGCCAGTTCGAACGTCCGGGTCGGCAGGTAGTTGCTCAGTCGGATGCCGAGGCCGCCGATGACCGCGATCAGCGGGTCGCCTGCGCCGTCCAAGTCGCCGAGCGCCCGATCGACCAACGCGTCGACGGTCGCCGCGGGATCGGGCCCCAGGTCGCGCCCGGCCTGCCTACCGCGTTCGATGATCGCGGCCGAGCCGGCGTTGGAGGCGTACTCGCGGATCTTCGCGTAGTAGTCGTGCGGGCTCGTCACGTCCTCTTGCGATGCGGTCGTTGTCAGGTACGTGCTCACCGTGATCAGCGAGCGCGAGGCGTGGCCGACGAGCGCGCGCAGGTCCCAGTCGCCTAGCCCCTGCCCATCCCACGCCGACGCCGGGAGTTCATGTACGAGGCCCGCGAAAGCTTTTGCCGCCGAGCCAAATACGGTGTCAATCATGGCTGTCGCAGCTGATCCCAGCCGTCGACGGACTCGGGACTACGCGGCGCAGGCCCGACGTAGATGGCCGCAGGCCGCACCAGCTTGCCGAGCCGTTTCTGCTCGAGAATGTGTGCGCTCCAGCCCGCGGCGCGCCCGCACGTGAACATGGCGGGCATCATCTTCGAAGGCACGTCCGCGAAGTCGAGGATGACCGCGGCCCAGAACTCGACGTTGGTTTCGATGGCGCGGTCGGGCCGCCGCTCCCTCAGTTCGGCGAGCGCCGCCTGCTCAAGCGCGAGCGCCACGTCGAAGCGCGGGGCCTCCAGTCGCTTGGCGGTGGCCCGCAGTACGCGGGCGCGCGGGTCCTCGGCCCGGTACACCCGGTGCCCGAAGCCCATGAGCTTGTCCTTGCGGTCGAGGATGCCCTTGACGACGGAGCGTGCGTCGCCGGTGCGTTCGACCTCTTCGATCATCGGAAGCACGCGCGCGGGGGCACCGCCGTGCAGCGGACCGCTCATCGCGCCCACGGCACCGGACAGCGACGCCGCCACGTCGGCGCCCGTCGACGCGATCACCCGTGCGGTGAACGTCGACGCGTTCATGCCGTGCTCGGCTGCACTCACCCAGTAGGCGTCGATGGCCTCGATGTGCTTGGGATCCGGATCGCCCTGCCAACGCGTCATGAAACGCGCTGTCACGGTGTCACATTCGTCGACTCGACGCTGAGGCACGGCGGGCTGGTAGATGCCGCGGGCCGACTGTGCGACGTACGACAGCGCCATCACCGACGCCCGGGCCAGTTGATCGCGCGCGGTGGCGTCGTCGATGTCCAGCAATGGTGCGTAGCCCCAGATCGGCGCCAGCATCGCCAGGCCGGCCTGCACGTCGACGCGGACGTCTCCGGTGTGGATCGGAAGCGGAAACGGCTCGGCTGGCGGCAGGCCGTGGCCGAACCGTCCGTCGACGAGCAGGGCCCACACGTCGCCGAAGGTCACTCGGCGGTCGACCAGGTCCTCGATGTCGACGCCGCGGTAGCGCAGCGCACCGCCGTCCTTGTCGGGTTCGGCGATCTCGGTGGTGAAGGCGACGACGCCTTCAAGCCCCTCGACGAATCCGTCGGGCACCGGGGAAATAGCTGTCATGAAGCCGATTCTTGCACCACGGCGACGGCTGATTTCTTCCGGCCGGTAACGGCTCGGAGAATACGCGGGCGTAGCGTTCCACCGGTGACTTTGGAGGGCGGTGAACACCTCGCGCGAATGCGGGTGGAGTACGGATCGGTGGAGAAGGACGGTAGCCCCGACCTCGATGCGGACTGGCTCGCCGATGGCTGGGTTGTCTTGCTGCGCAACTGGTTGTCCGACGCTGAGCGCGCGGGTTGCTCCGAGCCCAACGCCGTGGTGCTCGGGACGGTCGACGAGCGGGGAAGACCCGTTACGCGCACGGTGTTGTGCAAGGGCGTGGACGAAAACGGCCTTGTGTTCTTCACCAACTACGACTCCGACAAGGGCAACCAGTTGGCCGCAACGCCGTACGCGTCGGCGACGTTCCCGTGGTATCGGCTCGGCCGTCAGGTCCATGTGCGTGGGCTCGTCACCAAGGTCTCGCCGGAGGCGACCGCCGACTACTGGTCGAAGCGGCCGCGCGGTTCGCAGTTGGGGGCCTGGGCGTCGCACCAGTCCAGCCCGATCGCCTCGCGTCAGGCGCTCTTGAGCCAACTCGCCGACGTCACCGAACGGTTCGCCGACCTCGAGGCCGTACCGGTGCCGCCGAACTGGGGCGGCTACCTCGTCGCGCCGGAGGTCGTCGAGTTCTGGCAGGGCCGAGAGAGCCGCGTGCACAACCGAATTCGCGTCGACCAGGGCCGCGTCGAGCGGCTGCAGCCGTAGGGGTGGCCGGCCTCTTCGCCGACACCACACCGCTGCGGACACCAGACTTCCGCAGGCTGTGGTTGGCGGGCATCGTCACCGTCATCGGTGGAAACCTGACGATCTTCGCCGTGCCCGTCCAGCTGTACGCGCTGACGCAGAACTCCGTCTATGTCGGGCTGTCGGGCCTCTTCGCGCTGGTACCGCTTGTGGTGTTCGGCTTGTGGGGTGGCGCGTGGGCAGACGCCATGGATCGCCGACTGCTGCTGATCATCACCTCCTGCGGGCTTGCGGTGGCCTCGGTCCTGCTGTGGGTGCAGGCCGCGCTGGAGCTGAACAACGTGTGGGTGGTGCTGTGCCTGCTGTCCCTGCAGCAGGCGTTCTACGCGGTCAACTCGCCCACCCGCTCGGCGGCCATCCCGAGGATGCTGCCCGGCGACCAACTGCCCGCCGCCAATTCCTTGAACATGACGGTGATGCAGTTCGGCGCCATCGTCGGCCCGTTGCTGGCCGGGCTGATGTTGCGCTGGGTGGACCTGTCGACGCTTTATCTGATCGACGCCATCACGTGTGTCACACCCATCGTCGTGACCTTCCAGCTGGCCGCGATGCCACCGACCGCGCGCCAGGATTCCGCGTCCGCAGGCACCAAGTGGGGGTTTGCCGCGGTGCTCGACGGATTCCGCTATCTCTCGGGCAACCGGGTGGTGCTGATGTCGTTCGTGGTGGACCTGATCGCGATGATCTTCGGCATGCCGCGCGCGTTGTTTCCGCAGATGGCGCACCAGAGCTTCGGCGGGCCGGTCGAGGGCGGTACCACCATGGCGTTGCTGGCCGCGGCGATGTCGGTGGGCGCCGTCGCAGGCGGGCTCTTCTCAGGGTGGCTGCCTCGAATCCGGCGCCAGGGGCTTTCCGTGGTGTGGTCGATCGTCGTCTGGGGTGCCGCGATGGTGGGGTTCGGCATCGCGAGCGGGCTGGCAGGGGGCCACGCTGGGGTCTTTCTATGGATCGCGCTGGCGTTCCTGGCCGTCGGCGGTGCCGCGGACATGGTGTCGGCCGCATTCCGCTCGACGATCCTGCAGCAGGCCGCGTCGGACGAACTGCGCGGAAGGTTGCAGGGCGTCTTCACGGTCGTCGTGGCGGGCGGGCCGAGGTTGGCCGACGCCGTGCACGGCGCGGCGGCCGCCGCGGTCGGCACCACGATGGCCGCCGCGGGCGGTGGCGGGTTGGTCGTGATCGGGGTCGTCATCGCGTCGCTGGCGGTTCCGGCGTTCGTTCGCTACCGGGTGTGAAGGGGGGTCGGGATTGATTAACTCTTGGCGTCGCGGGTTAACATCCATTGGTGGGCAATGTCCTCGGGGAGGCCCCGGCTGGGCTGCGGGAGCGCAAGAAGCAACGCACGAGAGCGATGCTGATCGATGCTGCCATCGAGTTGTGCCTTCGCCACGGTTACGAGCAGACCACCGTCGAGCAGATCGCGGCCGCCGCCGACGTGTCGCCGCGCACGTTCAGCCGGTACTTCGCCACCAAGGATGCGGTGTTCCTCACCCTCATCGAGGACTACGTCGAACAGGTCACCCTCGAGTTGGCGAGTATTCCACCGGACGTCGGTGCGCTCGAAGCGCTGCGCGTCGCACACGTTGCGACCCTGACGCGGGTGGCCAAGCGCCCCACCAGCCGACTGTCCGAGGATCGGATCGTGCTGATGCTGCGCGTCATCAACGCGTCAAATGCGTTGCGGCAGGCGGCCTTCGACTACAAGCACGAACCTTCCCACGTGTTCGTGGCTCAGCGGTTGGGTGTTCCGGTCGAGGATCGGCGGGTCCAACTGGTTGGGGCCATCTTCTCGTCGGTGATCGTCACCGCGTGTGGTGACCTCATCGAGCACACCGACGGTGTACGACTCGGAGCCGACGTCATGATCGACCGCCTGAATGAGACCTTCGCGCAGTTGGCACTTCTCGCGGCCGAGCTGCGGCCGCCCGTTGAGGAGCCGTCGTACGCGGCGGTGAATGGCTGACCCAGCCGGATCGGGCATCCGGGAACGCAAGAAGGTTCGGACCCGGGAGGCCTTGGTCGAAGCCGCAACCGAGCTCTGCCTGCGTCAGGGCTTTGACAACACCACCGTCGAGCAGATCGCGACCGCCGCCGACGTGTCCACGAGAACGTTCAGCCGGTACTTCGCCAACAAGGGTGCGGTGGTCGCTGCCATCGCGGACGAAATGGACGTGCACATCGCTACGGCGTTGAGCCGACAACCCGCCGAGCTCACCGAATATGAGGCGTTGCTGGCAGCTCACCTGGCGGTCTTCGCGCCCGACACGGGCCGGCTGACGCCGGGCTTCCAGCGCATGGCGGCGCTCATTGCGATCGTCAACGGTTCGCACTCGGCCAAGGCGTCGGCGTTCGCCCATCAGCGGGGCATCTCGCAGAATGCCGCCATGACGGTGATGGGCAGGCGGATGGGCGTGGCTTTCGACCATCCCGCGGTGCGGCTCATCAGTGACATGTGGACGATGCTTTTCGCGACGTCGTTCAGCGGGCTCGGCCTGCCCGGGAATGATCCGATCGAGCCGAAGGTGGTCTGCGATCGCCTGTGTGCAACGTTCGAGGTGTTCCGTCGATCCTGGTCGCCCTGGAATGACCCCGAGCATGACCCCGAGCATGTTGCCGGGGATGAAGAGGACAATGGACTCCAGCATCGCCAACCCCCCGCAAGCGCTCCGGGTTGAGAGCGACTACCTTCCACTAGTGACGGAAAGCTTCGTCGAAGATCGTCAACGCAGAAGGGGTTACCGTGCCCGACACCTCCAGTTCCGACGAGGTCGCCAAGCTCAGTTATCCGGGGGGCGAGATCGACCTGGAGATCGTGAAGGCCACGGAGGGCTCTGACGCGATCGCTCTTGGGTCGCTGCTGGCCAAGACGGGATATACGACGTTCGACGGCGGTTTCGTGAATACCTCGGCCACCAAGAGCGCCATCACCTACATCGACGGTGACGCGGGCATCCTGCGCTACCGCGGCTATCCGATCGAGCAGCTTGCCGAGAAGTCGACGTTCATCGAGGTCAGCTACCTGCTGATTTACGGGGAGCTGCCGACGACCGATCAGCTGGAGAAGTTCACCACCCAGATCCAGCGGCACACCCTGCTGCACGAGGATCTGAAGCGGTTCTTCGACGGCTTCCCGCGCAACGCGCATCCGATGCCGGTGCTGTCCAGTGCGGTCAACGCGCTGTCGGCCTACTACCCGGACTCGGTGGATCCGCTCGACAACGAGCAGGTCGAGTTGTCGACGATTCGGCTGCTGGCCAAGCTGCCGACCATCGCCGCGTACGCGTATAAGAAGTCGGTCGGCCAGCCGTTCCTCTACCCGGACAACTCGCTGACGCTGGTAGAGAACTTCCTGCGGATGACGTTCGGGTTCCCCGCCGAGCCCTACGAGGTCGACCCGGAGATCGTCCGCGCGCTGGACCTGCTGCTGATCCTGCATGCCGACCACGAGCAGAACTGCTCGACGTCGACGGTGCGGCTGGTCGGCTCGTCGCAGGCCAACCTGTTCACCTCGGTGTCCGGCGGCATCAACGCGCTGTGGGGCCCGCTGCACGGCGGCGCCAACCAGGCCGTGCTCGAAATGCTGCAGACCATCAAGGAGGATGGCGGCGACGTCGACACCTTCGTCAAGAAGGTGAAGAACCGCGAGGACGGCGTCAAGCTCATGGGCTTCGGACACCGCGTCTACAAGAACTACGATCCGCGGGCGCGCATCGTCAAGGAGCAGGCCGACAAGATCCTCGGCAAGCTCGGTGTCGAGGACGACCTGCTCGACATCGCCAAGGCGCTCGAAGAGGTCGCGCTGACCGACGACTTCTTCGTCGAGCGCAAGCTCTATCCGAACGTCGACTTCTACACCGGTGTGATCTACCGCGCGATGGGCTTCCCGACGCGCATGTTCACCGTGCTGTTCGCGCTCGGCCGGTTGCCGGGCTGGATTGCGCACTGGCGTGAGATGCACTCCGAGCCCAGCAAGATCGGCAGGCCGCGTCAGATCTACACCGGGTACACCGAACGGGATTACGCCGGCATCGACGGCCGGTAGGGTCGCGCTCCGCGGCTGAGCAGGCTCGTTAGCGCGCGCCGCAGCTCGTCTGCGGGATCTGTAGGTTCGTCGCTCGAACGCCATGCGACGAAAGCGTCGGGACGGACTAGCAGTGCCTGCCGTGCTTGGAGTCCCGTGGTCTCGGCCCACGCGCCGTCAAGGTCCACCGCGTCGCCGTCGGGCCCGATGGAGCGAACCGTTAAGTCGATCTCGGCGCGACGGGATCCGGACGCCCATCCGCTCGCGTCGCCACCGGTGAGCAGGGTGAAACCCGTTCCCAGGAGGTCGAGCGTCGACACCCGGCGACCTCGGTATTCGACCCAGGTATGCGGCACCCGCGTGCCGGGTTGCCCCCGTAAGACGTCGACGAGTTCGGGGACGGAATCCGTCGAGGCGAACGGGTCCGACGCGATGACCGCCGAGGAGCGGTACCGGTAGCCGGTGAGCAGCGCGAACATCGGCACTTCGTCGTCAAGATGCGGAGGTGGGCGTTGAGGGTCGGAACGGAGTAGTGCCGCCGGTGGCCCGGTTAGCGACTGGTGCGCGCTGAGCGCCCCTACAGGATGCCGCTCGGCGTGGTACGTGTCGAGCAGCTTGGGCCCGGCCGAGTGCCGCAGGACACCGGCGAGTTTCCAGGCCAGATTGTCGGCGCTCTGGATCGCGACGTTGGCGCCGCCCGCCTTGAACGGTGGCATCGCGTGTGCGGCGTCGCCGACGAAGAAGACACGGCCGCAACGAAACTGGTCGGCGACCCGCTCGTAGGGCTGCCAGGTGGCAACCTCGATGAGCTCGAGCTCGATCGGTTGTCCGAGTGCGGCGAGCAGAAGTTTGCGGCACCGCTGTTCGGTGAACTCAGCCGCCGTCTCTCCTTGGGTGGGCAGGTAGGTGGTGACGAACATGGCGAGATCGCCGTCTGCGGGTACGAACACCCCGTCGACGTCGGGGTTCTTGACACCTACTCCTGCGCCCTCGTTCAGGTGTGGGAACGACGTCCGCCAAGGCGCGCGGAAGTAGATGAAGATCACGTAGATGGGCAGCGGCCCGTAGCCGCTCGTGGTCACGCCGAGGTCCGTGCGAATCCCCGAGTGGACACCGTCGGCGGCGACGAGATAGTCGGCGCGAACGCGGGTGCGGCGCGACGACTTCAGGTCGCAGATGACCGCGGTGACGCCAGCTCCGTCCTGCTCGAGTGTTTCCAGGGCAGTGCCGTACCACGCTCGACTTGCACTGTCGCGCAGGTAGTTCAGCAGGATCGGTTCGAGTCGGCTCTGCGGGCAGTACAACACCGGTGGCTCGGGACTAACGCTGTCCAGGCCTTCGAAGACCGCGTCGACGTCTAGGCCCGGCGTCTCGTCTGCGCTGTTAAGGCTGGGCTTGACGACCATGTTGGACACACCTGCGCCGACATCGTGCACCGCGTCCCCCACGCCGAGGCCCCGAAGAATTTCTAGGCTGCGGAAGCTTAGATTGCGCGCCTTGGGATAGCGGAACACTTCGTGGCGCTTTTCCACCACCAGCGATTCCACCCCATGTTTGGCGAGCAATGCCGACGTCGAGAGTCCGCCCGCGCCCGCGCCCACGATCAGGACCGGTACCTCGATCGAGTCGCCGGGTGTACGCATACGCCACCTCCGAGAGTTACGGAACTAAATAGTTCCGTATATACATCGTGAGGCATGGTGCGACGAAAGCGCAAGGCCCTACTGCCGTCGATTGGTGCTATTTGCGACTCGCGGTCAGCGGGATGATGACGTCTTCGAGGACGCGCCGGACGAACACCCGGTCGACCGGGCGCCCGCTCACCATCCGCACCATGTTGAGGCCCAGGACGACGTCGGGAAGTAGGGACAGGTCCCGTCCCGCCGGGATCTCGCCGCGGGTGACGGCCCGGTCCAGGATTGACCGAAGGATCTGGCGCGGCGTCGACAACACATAGTCGTCGATGGCGGCGGCCAGCACAGCGTCCTGTACGGCTGCGGTGGCGACGCCAAGGATCACTTTGATTGTGCTGATGTCATTTTCGCTGTAGTGCGGGACGGCTTGTACGAGCGCCTCGATGTCCGTTCGAAGCGACCCGGTATCGATGGATTCGCCGGGGCCGTGTTCGCGGCGCCAGTGCGCGATCGCATTGGCCACCACCTCGGCCTTGGACGTCCACCGTCGGTAGATCGCCGCCTTGCCCACCCCGGCCCGTGCGGCGAGATCGTCCATCGTCATCCGGTCGTAGCCGACCTCGGCGACTCCGGCGAGGGCGGCGCCCAGGATCACGACGTCCAGCGATCGATCCTGCCGACGCCCTCGCGGTCCCGGCGCTGGCGAGGATGCCTGACCAATCGCTGCGCCGTGCGTTTCCATCCCGCTCCTATCGGAACTAGCCCGTTCCGACAAAGGATAGCCGAGCGACGAAGCTCACCCCGCAGTCGTTTGCCAAAGTAATAGTTGTGGATTCACAATAGTTGTGTGAACACAACCATCGATACGCTGACGCCGCGGCGTAAGGCCATCATCTTGGTGTCCTGTTGCCTGAGCCTGCTGATCGTCTCGATGGACGCGACCATCGTCAACGTCGCGATACCGAGCATCCGCACCGACCTGCATGCGTCGCCGTCGCAGCTGCAGTGGGTCGTCGACGTCTACACCCTGGTGCTGGCGTCGCTGCTGATGTTGTCGGGCGCGACGGGCGACCGCTTCGGCCGCAGGCGGATCTTCCAGATCGGGCTCGTCGTCTTCGCGATCGGCTCGCTGCTGTGCAGCCTCGCGCCCAACATCGAGACGCTGATCATCGCGCGACTACTGCAAGCGGTCGGCGGCTCGATGCTGAATCCCGTTGCCCTGTCCATCATCTCGCAGGTCTTCACCGGTCGCGTCGAGCGTGCGCGCGCACTGGGCTTCTGGGGCGCAGTGGTGGGCATCTCGATGGCGCTCGGACCGGTCGTCGGCGGTTTCCTGATCGAGTTGATCAGCTGGCGCGCCGTGTTCTGGATCAACTTGCCGATCTGCGCGGCCGCCATCGTGCTGACGGCGATCTTCGTGCCCGAGACCAAGTCGAAGACCATGCGCAACATCGATCCGATCGGTCAGGGGCTGGCGGTGTTGTTCCTGTTCGGCATGGTGTTCACGCTCATCGAAGGCCCTGGTTACGGCTGGAGCAACCCCCGCGTCATTGCGGTCGCGGTGGTGGCGGTGATCGCCTTCGTGGCGTTCCTGCGCTACGAGTCCAAGCGTCACCACCCGTTCATCGACCTGCGCTTCTTCCGCAGCATTCCGTTCGCGGGCGCGACGCTGACCGCGATCTGCGCGTTCTCGGCGTGGGGCGCGTTCCTGTTCATGATGTCGCTGTACCTCCAGGGCGAGCGTGGGTACTCCGCCATGCACACCGGCCTGATCTACGCCCCCATTGCCATTGGCGCGCTGGTGTTCTCGCCGATCTCCGGTCGAATGGTCGGCCGCTTCGGCGCTCGTCCGTCACTGCTGGCGGCGGGCGTCCTCATCACCACCGCGTCGATCCTGCTGACGTTCCTGACCAAGACCACCCCGGTGTGGGGACTACTGGTGATCTTCGCCGTGTTCGGCATCGGTTTCTCGATGGTCAACGCCCCAATCACCAACGCGGCGGTCAGCGGAATGCCGCTGGACCGGGCGGGTGCGGCCTCGGCGGTGACGTCGACCAGCCGTCAGATCGGGGTGAGCATCGGTGTGGCGCTGTGTGGTTCGATCGCCGGGTCGGCGCTCTTGCACACGGGCGCTGACTTCGCGGCGTCTGCCCGGCCGCTGTGGTTCATGTGCATCGGGATCGGCGTCGTCATCACGGTGCTGGGATTCTTCTCGACGACACCGCGCGCATTCCAATCGGCCGAGCGGCTTGCTCCGCTGATCGCGGGTACCGCCGCACCCAAGGTGAGCGTCCATGCCGGATAACCCGATTGCCAACGACGTGTGGCGTGCCATGGCCGCGGTGGTCTTCGACAACCGCGATGTGTGGCGGCGCCACGTCATTGAAGCCACGGGCTTGCCCTTCAGCCGAGTCCGGGTGCTCCGCCGCCTCGCCAGGCGGTCGATGACGGCGAAGGAGATCGCCCACGCCGCGTCCATGGATGCACCCGCCACGTCCGTCGCGGTCAGCGACTTGGAGGATCGCGGTCTCGTTGTGCGGCACGCGGATCCGACCAATCGCAGATGCAAGGTCATCTCGCTTACCGACGCCGGCCACCAGGTGGTTGCCAGTATCGACGGGATCGATGACCCGGCTCCGCCTTCGTTCGCCGCGCTCAGCGCTTCCGAACTGGAGACCCTCCGCGCGATCCTGACGAAGCTGACCGGTTCCGGCTAGCTCTCCACGACCGCCATCGCGGCGTTGTGTCCGCCGATGCCAGAGACCGCGCCGCCCCTGCGGGAACCGGAACCACACAACAGGATCCGGTCGTGTGCAGTCGCCACTCCCCAACGGCGGGCGGGAGTATCGAGCGGTTGGTCGTCCTCGACGAACGGCCAACTCAGCGCCCCGTGGAAGATGTTGCCGCCGGTCATGCCGAGCGCGTCCTGCAAGTCCGCCGTCGTCTTGGTCTCGATGCATGGATGACCATGAGCGTCCTTCATCACCACGTCCTGAATCGGCTCGGCGAGCACCGAATTCAATGAGGCGAGCACCGCATCGGTCAGCGTCTGCCGGACTGCCGCGGGGTCGGCCGCGGCGGTCAACCGGTGGGGCGTATGAACCCCGAACACCGTGAGCGTCTGAGCCCCGGAACGTCGCAATGCCTCGGACAGGATGGTCGGATCGGTGAGCGAATGGCAGTAGATCTCGCAGGGCAGCGGATCGGGCACGTCGCCACCGGCGGCGCGGTCGTAGGCGGCGTCGAGTTGCGACATCGTCTCGTTGATGTGGAATGTGCCACCGAACGCCTGCTCCGGTGCGACGGATTGGTCGCGAAGCCTCGGCAGTCGCTCCAGCATCAGGTTGACCTTCACCTGCGCCCCTGGTGCGAGTTCGGGTTCGGCGTCTCCGAGCAGCCGCGCGAGCACTGCTGGCGTGACGCCCGCCAACACCCAGCGCGCGCTGACCACGTGTTCTCCATCGTCCTTGCGGTAACGCACCTCTCCATCTGGGGTGATTGAGTAAACCTCTGCACCAGTGACGAGTTCGGCCCCGTGAGATGATGCGGCGGACGCCAGTGCCCCGGTGACGGCACCCATGCCACCGATCGGGACGTCCCAGTCTCCGGTGCCGCCGCCGAGTAGGTGATAGAGGAAGCACACATTCTGAGCGAGCGAGGGGTCGTCGGTCCGCGCAAACGTTCCGATCAGCGCATCGGTCGCCATCACGCCGCGCACTAGGTCGTCACAGACCGCGTCGGTGATGGCCGTGCCGATCGGGCGCTCGAACAGTGCGTCCCACGCGGCGCCCGTGTCGGGATCACCGCCGTCGGTGACGTATCGCCGTGCGTCCGTCGCCGTGCGAAGCGGTTGCATCAACGTGGGCCAGAGCCGTTGAGTCACTATGCGGCAGCGGCGATAGAACTCGTCGAATCCGGCCCGGTCGACGCCCGCTCCGATGGTGTCGAACGAGCCGCCGGGGCCCACCAGCAGGCCGGTGCGACCGCCGGTGGCCGGATCAGGCGTGTACGACGAGTAGCGGCGCCGGGCCAGCTGAACCCGCGCGCCTAGGTCGTCGACGATGCGCTGGGGAAGCAGGCTGACAAGATACGAGTACCGCGACAGACGCGCGTCCACCCCGTCGAAAGCTTGCGCCGAAACTGCCGCTCCACCAACACTTTCGAGTCGTTCCAGCACCTGAACCCGGCGGCCCGCCCTTGCCAGGTAGGCCGCGGCCACCAACGCGTTGTGGCCGCCACCGACGATGACGACGTCCAACGGTGCTGCTGCGGTGACGGGCGTTGGTCAGCCTAGATAGCCCTCGACCTGGCCGGGTGGGCGCACTCCGGCCTGACCGGGGTCCTGGCCCGTCTCGCGTAGCGCCCTTCGCTGCCGCAGCAGATCCCAGCACTGGTCGAGCTGAACCTCCACCGCGCGAAGCCGCCGATGCTCATCGGTTTCGTCGATCTCGTGGTGTTGCAGCTTCGTCCGTAGTTCCTGCTCTTCGGCGACGAGTTTATTGACGTCATCGAGAATGTCTCGGTCCTTGTCCACCTGCCCAGTGTGCCCGACTACCGTGAGGGTCGTGGCCAACGACAAGAAACCCGAGATCGACTTTCCCGACGGTCCCGCTCCTGCCGAGCTCCTCATCGAGGACGTCATCGTCGGTGACGGCGATGAGGCAGTTCCCGGCGGAACCGTCACGGTGCACTACCTCGGCGTCGAGTACGACACCGGCGACGAATTCGACAGTTCCTGGAACCGCGGCGAATCCATCGAGTTTCCGCTTCGCGGGCTGATTCAGGGCTGGCAGGACGGTATTCCGGGGATGCGGGTCGGAGGGCGGCGCAAACTAGTGATCCCGCCGGCTCAGGCTTACGGCCCAGAGGGTTCCGGACATCGCTTGTCGGGCAAAACGCTCATCTTCGTTATCGACCTGCTCGGCGTTCGCTGACGCGGGGGTAGCAAACGGGCTGTGCTACGGCACAGTTCGCGTCGAAGTTCGCCGAATCGTCGGATTCCGACGAAACTCTACCGGCTGCTCTTCGTCGGCTCTAGGCTCTAATTTGCCGCATCCGTGCTACATCGTCTTAGTGCGCCGACGACAGGAGTGACCATGTCGGGTTCCGAGGAAGACCGCGCCGTCACTGGCTGGCGGACCGAGTCGAGGTTCTATCGACGCAAACCGGGCGCAGGCTGGCTGTGGGCACTCCTGGCCATTCCATTGCTGCTCGCCGTGATTGGCTGGGGCTGGCTGAACGGGACCAATAATTCCGGACAACTGACGATGCCGTCGATCAATCCCTCGAACAGTCTGTCGGTGCCGACCGCGCCGTCGGCCCCCACGGGTGAGGCAAGTGTCGGCTTCCCGGGGATGTCAATCGTGCGCAGTGGCAACGATTTGACGCTCACCGGTGAACTGCCGGACGCCGACTCGAAGAAGGGATTGCTCGACTCGCTGAAGTTGGTGTTCCCGGGTGCCAACCTCATCGACAAGCTCACCGTCACGCCGGGCGTCAAGGCGCCCGACATGGCTGCGCTGGGCGGATTGTTCAGCGGGGTCGTGGACATTCCCGACTTCAACCTCAACCTCGACGGCGACACGTTGACGCTGACGGGCACCGCCCCTTCCGAAGCGGTGAAGGCGAGTGCCGAGTCGAACGCCCAAGCCGCATGGCCGAATGTGAAGATCGTCAACAACATTGAGGTCAATGCGGCTAGCCCCAGCGCACCCGCGCCACCCGCGCCGGGACCTGGTGCCGGCGGCGCTTGCGCGAATTTGCAGGCGGACATCTCCAGCCTGCTGCAGACGCCGATCAACTACGACACCAACGGCTTCGCGCTCGCAGCCAACTCGCAGGGTCTGGTTGCTCAGATCGCGGACAAGTTGAAGGCGTGCCCGGACGCACGGGTGGCGGTGATCGGATTCACCGACAACACCGGCAATGACGCCATCAACGTGCCGCTGAGCGGCAACCGCGCGAAATCCGTTGCAGATGCGCTCGTTTCCGATGGGGTCGCTGCCGATCACGTCTCGTCGCGAGGTGAGGGCTCGGCGAATCCAGTTGCAACCAACGACACCGTCCAGGGTCGGTCGCAGAACCGTCGCGTCGAGATCACGGTCAGCTAAGGAGATTTGGACATGGCCTTCTTCATTCAATGGGTGTGGTACCTGCTCGCATTCCTGGTCGGTTCCTTGGTGGCGTGGTTGATCGCGGTCGTGACGGTCAAGCGCACCAGTGAGGAAGAGGCATTCGCCGATCTACCCGGCTCACGCGAGATCGGAGCACGGTAATGCACAACGTGAACTGCTGGCTGCTGGCGCTGGCCTTCTTGCTCGGCCTGGTAATCACGCTCGCCTTCTTGCTCAGGCGGGTGAAAAGGGAAGTGCCCGAGTATGGGTCGGGCGGTGGCTCGGCGCGCTTGACCGGTCCGTCGGCGGGCCTGAAGGCTCCGAAGGTGGATCTGCCCGACGTGGACGCGCCGACGGCCAAGGTGCCGAAGATCTCGAGTGGCGGTGCCGTGGCAGCCGGCGCGGCGGGTGCCGTTGGCGGTGCCGCGGCCGCGAAACTCACTGGCTCCGGCGGCGACGTGGATACGCCGACGGCCAAGGTGCCCAAGGTGGACGTGCCTGACGTGGACGCGCCGACTGCGGTAGTGCCCAAGGTGGATGCGCCGAAGATCTCGGGCGCCGGTGCCGTGGCAGCAGGCGCGGCGGGGGTTGCCGCCGGTGCCGGAGCTGCGAAACTCGTTGGCTCGGGCAGTGACTCGGGCAAGGACTCCGAGCCGTACGGAGCGGGTTCGCTACGTCTGGCAGGTGGCGCGGCGGCCCCATCGGGGTGGACGATCAAGGGCAACGAGGATTCGATGCTCTACCACACGACCGAGAGCCCCTCGTACAAGCAGACGATCGCCGAGGTGTGGTTCCGCGACGAACCGACCGCGGAGCGGGCCGGGTTTACGCGATGGGACAAGGGCCGTAGTTCCGGTGGTGGCGGTGGTATTGCCGCGTTGGCCGATGTTCCTGCGGGTAAGCACGGTCCGGGGTCGGCGACGCCCGGTGCCGGTGGCAGCGGCCCGCAGGGGTGGACCATCAAGGGCAACGAGGATTCGATGCTCTACCACACGACTGAGAGCCCGTCGTACAAGCGGACGATCGCCGAGGTGTGGTTCTTCGACGAGGACACCGCGCGGAAGGCCGGCTTCACCCACTGGAAAGAAGGCCGCAAGACAACGGGCGCAGCCCAATTCGCCGCGATCGAGCCGGAGGTGCCGCCGGGTCCGCATGGTCCGGGATCGGCTACGCCGGGGCCCGGTGGCAGCGGTCCTGCGGGCTGGTCCGTCAAGGGCAACGAGGATTCAATGCTCTACCACTCGACCGAAAGCCCGGCCTTTGACGTGACCGTCGCCGAGGTGTGGTTCCGCGACGTGGCGACGGCAGAGGCGGCGGGGTTCAACCGCTGGGACAGCGGCAAGTCCCAACGCGGGAAGCACTAGACGTCCTACTGGGGCCCAGGCAGTCGCAGCAGTAGGCGGGCGCCACCAAGCGGGCTTTGCTCCAACGATGCGGTGCCGCCGTGTAGTTCGGCCTGTTGTGCAACGAGCGCGAGTCCGAGGCCGGACCCCGAGTGGGAGGCGGTCGAGCCGCGCGTAAATCGGTCGAAGACGCGCGTGCGCTCTTCCTCCGGCACACCGACACCATCGTCGTCGATGGCGATCTCGACTCCGGCCCGCGAGCTCACCGCGGACAGCTGAACGCGGGTGGCGCCGCCGTGCTTGACCGCGTTGGCGATGGCGTTGTCAACAGCCAGTCGCAGCCCTGCCGGCAGGCCGATGATGATGACGGTCGGGGCGGGCACCAGCGACACGTCGAGATCGCCGAACACGCGCATGGCGTCATGGGCGGCGCGGTCGAGGAGTTCGGTGATGTCGACCGGAACGTGGTCGTCCGACGTCGACAGCTCGCCCTGGGCGAGTCGCTCGAGCGCGCTCAGTGTCGCTTCGATGCGCGTCTGCGTTCGGATGACGTCGTGCAGTATTTCCTTGCGTTGGTCGTCGGGCATCTCGAGCGTCGCCAGCACCTCGAGGTTGGTACGCATGGCCGTCAACGGCGTGCGCAGTTCGTGCGACGACACCGCCGCGAAATCGCGGGCCGACGTGAGCGCAGCTTTGGTCCGATCCTGTTCGTCCCAGATGCGTTGCACCAAACCGTTGACGGCGTCGCCGATCTCGACGGCCTCGGTGGCGCCGCGCACCTCGACGTCGGGCGCCTCACCTCCGACGTCGATGGCGCGCGTCTGCTGCGCGAGTTGTTTGAGCGGGCGCACCGCGAACGCCGCGAGCAACCATCCCGCGAACGTCGCCGCGCCGATCGCCAACGAGCAGATGATCAGCACCCGGCGGTGCAGGTTGTTGGTGTCGGCGATGGTGGCGTTGTAGGTGTCGCCGACGGCGACGGTCATTCCGTCGGGCGCCGAAATCTCCACGGTGCGGACGCGGTAGCGCACCCCGTCGACGTAGGTGTCGGCGTAGCCGGGCGGTAGTTCGGGCAGAACGACGCTGGTGTTCGACGTCACCTGTCCGCCCCTGCGCACCGTGATGATGGCGTCCTGATCGTTGGGCGACTTCGGGATCTGTTCGAGACCCCTCGGCAGCAGCGGGATCGCGAACCCGGCCACTTCGTCGAGCCGACGGTCGAGCCGCTCCTTGCGGTCGTTCGTGATCCCGATCCACACCACGGTTCCGACGATGCCGACGACGATCGCAGCGGCGATGGCCGTGGCGAACGCGACGCGGGTCCGCAGCGACGGTGTCCGCCGAAACGTCCGCGCCAGGATGTTCACTGCTGCCGCAGCACGAATCCCACGCCCCGCACCGTATGGAGCAGCCTCGGCGCACCACCGGCTTCCAGTTTGCGGCGCAGGTACCCGATGAACACGTCGACGACGTTGGTGTCGGCCGCGAAGTCGTAGCCCCACACCAGCTCGAGCAGCTGCGCGCGCGAGAGCACCGCGGTCTTGTGCTCGGCGAGCACGGCCAGCAAGTCGAACTCGCGCTTGGTCAGGTCGACGTCGACGCCGTTGACCCGGGCTCGTCGACCAGGAATGTCGACCTCGAGCGGTCCCACGACGATGGTCTCCGACGAGAACGTCGCCGTCGCACCGCGCCGGCGCAGCAGCGCCTTGATGCGCGCGACCAGTTCGGTCAGCTGGAACGGCTTGACCAGGTAGTCGTCGGCGCCCGCCTCGAGACCGGCCACCCGGTCGTCGACCGAACTACGGGCCGAGAGCACGCACACCGGTACGTCGTTGTCCATGGCGCGTAGCGCGGTGACCACGCTGACGCCGTCGAGCACCGGCATGTTGATGTCGAGCACGATCGCGTCGGGCCGGGTCTCCGTCGCGCTGCGCAACGCCTCGGCGCCGTCGACCGCCGTTGATACGTCGAAACCCGACAGTCTCAGACCCCGTTCGAGCGACGCAAGCACGTCGGGGTCGTCGTCAACGACGAGCACCCGGGGGGAGGCAACGCTGTCCATAGGGGCCATCTTGCCCGATGACCATCCTGCGGCGCGTTAGGCGCGTGACCGCGTGCAACGCGAAACCATGAATTCATCTCGCCAGAGTCCGAAACCCCCCGCTCACTGCTAGCTTCGACATTTGTGCAGCCGAATGGTCCCCAATTGATCGTTGAACCGGATGACGGTCTCGAACCGGTACTCCAATTCATCGGATCAGCGCAGAATTCACTTCTCGTCAAACAATTCACGTTCACCGACGAGAGCCTGATCCAGGCCGTCATCGACCGCAGGAAAGCGGGCGTCGACGTGCGGGTCATGCTCAACCCGGCCCGATCCGGCGGTGACCGCGCCAACGACGAGACCCATGAACGATTCTCCAACGCGGGCATCGACGTTCAGTGGACCAATCCCAAGTTCTACGTCACGCACGAGAAGTCGATCGTCGTCGACGAACGGACCGCACTGGTCGCGACGTTCAACATGTGCCTCAAATACTTCACGCTGACACGGGACTACGGCGTGATCATCGACGATCCGGTGCACGTCGCGCAGATCGTCGAGGTCTTTAACGCCGACTGGAAACACGACGATTGGGAGCCGTCGGTGTATCGGGGTCTGCTGTGGAGCAATTCCAACTCGCGGTACCACATGGCCCGGTTCATCGACACCGCCACTCACCGCATCGACGTTCAGCACCCCAAGTTCGTCGACGCCGTGATCCTCGATCACTTGGCGGCCGCCGTCGAACGAGGCGTGAAGGTGCACGTGCTGTGTGGTGGCAGACACGGCATCAGCGAAGGGGACGTGCTGGACACCTTCGCATCCCTGCGCACGCTGCGCCGCTTCGGCGCCAAGGTGCACAAGCAGAAGAACCTGCGGGTGCACGCCAAGCTGCTCATCGTCGACGACGAGCGGGCCCTGGTCGGGTCGATGAACATCGACCGCAGCGCTTTCGACCTGCGGCGCGAACTCGGCATCACGATCACCGAACCGGCCGTCGTCGCGCGCCTGAAGGCGGTCTTCGAGTCGGACTGGGAACTCTCGCACCAGTACGAGGCGCCGGATCCGCTCGACCCATCCACCCACCACGAAGACGACTTCCCGCACGACCCCGAACTCGTCCATGAGTGAGGGGGAACTCGCTCCGTCCGCGAACGCGGAGAAGGTCGGTTTGTTCGAACTCGCGTGGACGTTCAATCACATCGCGCTGGCGTCGTTCGGCGGTGGGCTGTCCGCATGGTCGCGGGAGGTGATCGTCGTCGAGAAGGAGTGGATGGGGGAGACAGAGTTCTTGTCGGCGATGACGATGTGCCGAATCCTGCCTGGCGCCAACCAGGTCAACATGGCCGTCTTTACTGGCACCAAGTTGCGGGCCGTTCCCGGCGCCGTCGCGGCGGTGATCGGGCTGTGCTTCATGCCGATGGTGTTCGTCTTGGTGATGGCCTTCCTGTACTTCCGTTTCAAGGAAGTGCCTGCGGTCAAGGGCATCCTGCACGGCGCATCCGCGGCCGCCGTCGCGCTGACGCTGACGATGGTGATCAAGACCGGGAAGAGTTGTCTGACGGGACTGGTGCCAGTAGGGCTGTTCGGGTTGGCATTCGTGCTCAACGGCCTCGTCCGCATGCCGCTGCTGCTCACCCTGGCCATCGTCGCGCCGCTCGCACTGCTGTGGGCGTGGCCGCGCGGTCGTGACAAGGCCGCGGAAGCGTCATGAGCACCTATCTGCAACTGATCGTCATGTTCGGCACGCTGTCGCTGCTGTCGATCGGCGGCGGCAACGCCGTGCTTCCCGACATGCACCTGCAGGCCGTCCGCCAGCACCACTGGCTCAGCGACAGCCAGTTTGCCGACGTCTTCTCGATCTCCCAGACCGCGCCAGGGCCGAGCATCCTGATCGTCACGATGATCGGGTACGCCGCCGGGCTACACGTCGGCGGCATACCCGGCGCCATCGTCGGCGGCGTGATCGCGACCGTCGCGATGGTGCTCCCCGCTGCGTCGCTGGTGTACGCCATCACGTTGTTCTGGCAGAAGGCCGAGCAGTCCAACTGGCGAATCGCCGTCGAGAAGGGCTTCGCCCCGCTGACCGTGGGCCTGATCCTGGCCTCGTCGCTGGTGATGAGCCGCGCCGCCGACCACGACTGGAAGGCGTACACGTTGACCGCGATATGCACGCTGATCTTCGTGCGTACCAAGCTCAATCCGCTGTTCGTGGTGGCCTTCGCCGGGGTGATCGGTTACTTCGGCATCGTCTAATCCGCGGGTTCGGCGCGCTATCCGGTGCTCAGCTCGGAAATGCGCGCCCAAATCACCGGGGGATGACGTTGACCTCATCATTTGTTGAGGTTCTACGGTGATGACATGAACTTCGAGACCGTAGCGCGCCAGTCGCTCCGCCTACAGACGCGCGCGGCGGGCGGTGACCTGCGCACGCTGGCCAACCGCACCCTGCTGTTGCGCATCTGGCGGTTTGCGGCGCGCCATCATCGCCGGCTCGGCGGATTCGTCGCGATCAGCGTGGTGGGGGCGCTGCTGGCGGTGGCAACCCCGCTCATGGCGGGGCGGGTGGTCGACGTGATCGTGCGCGGCGGCGCACCGGGCACTGTGGTGCTTATCGCGTCGGTCATCGCCGTCGTCGCCGTTGCGGAGGCAGGCGTCGGACTGCTCACTCGCTGGTTGTCGTCGACCATCGGGGAAGGGCTGATCCTCGACCTGCGCAGCGCGGTGTTCGATCACGTCCAGCGCATGCCCATCGCGTTCTTCACCAGAACCAGGACGGGCGCGCTGGTGAGCCGGTTGGGCACCGACGTCATCGGCGCCCAGCGGGCGTTCTCCGACACGCTGTCCGGGGTGGTGTCCAACCTGGTCACGCTGACGCTGACGTTCGCGGTGATGGTCAGCATCTCCTGGCAGCTCACCGCACTGGCCTTAGTGCTGATGCCGCTGTTCCTGTTGCCCGCCCGCCGGATCGGTCGCACGATGGCGGCATTGAGTCGCGAGAGCGCGATCTACAACGCGACGATGCAAACCCAGATGACGGAGCGTTTCTCGGCGCCAGGTGCGACGCTCGTCAAGCTGTTCGGCAACCCGGCAAGCGAATCAGCCGAATTCACCGCCCGCGCAAGCCGTGTGCGCGACGTCGGAGTGCGTACCTCGATGCTGCAGTCGACGTTCATGAACTCGCTGACGTTGATGTCGGCACTCGCGCTGGCGCTGGTCTACGGGCTCGGCGGCGTGTTGGCCATCGGTGGTCACCTGCAGGCGGGCGCGATCGTATCGCTGGCCCTGCTGCTCACACGGTTGTACGCACCGCTGACGGCACTGGCCAACGCCCGCGTCGAAATCGCCAGTGCGCTGGTCAGTTTCGAGCGGGTCTTCGAGGTGTTGGATCTGGTGCCGCTGATTCGGGAGAAGGCCGACGCGGTAGCCGTGCCCGCCGGTCCGGTCGCGGTTCGGTTCGACGGCGTGCGCTTCGGCTACCCCTCGGCGGACAAGGTCTCGCTGGCCTCCCTCGAAGAAGTGGCGGTGCTCGACGATCGCGGGGGAGCCGAAGTGCTGCATGGCATTTCGTTCACCGCCCAACCCGGTCAGATGGTCGCGCTCGTCGGATCGTCGGGGGCGGGCAAGTCGACCATCGCGTCGTTGCTGGCCCGGTTGTACGACGTCGACGACGGCAGCGTGCGACTCTCGGGGCTCGACGTGCGCGATCTGTCGTTCCAGTCGTTGCGGGATACCGTCGGCGTGGTCACCCAGGACGGGCACCTATTCCACGAATCCATTCGAGCCAACCTGGTGTTGGCCAACCCCGACGCAGGAGATGACGAACTGTGGGATGCGCTGCGCCGGGCCCGGCTCGACGACGTGGTGGCCGATATGGCCGACGGGTTGGACACGGTCGTCGGCGAACGGGGCTACCGGTTGTCGGGTGGTCAGCGTCAGCGGTTGACCATCGCTAGGCTCCTGCTTGGCAGTTCGCGGGTCGTAGTGCTCGACGAGGCGACCGCGTCGCTGGACTCCGAATCGGAGGCGGCTGTTCAGCAGGCTTTGAACGAGGCGTTGGCCGGGCGCACGTCGATCGTCATCGCACACCGATTGTCGACCGTCCGTGCGGCGGATCTGATCCTGGTCGTGGAAGCCGGCCACATCGTCGAGCGGGGTACTCATCGTCAGCTGCTTGGCCGTGGTGGCCGCTATGCGGAGCTGTACGAGACGCAGTTCCGCGAGCCTGCGGCGGCGTGACACACGGTTATTCGGTTGTTGGTGTCGCAGGTGTGGGATAGACAAGTGCAGAAGGGTGGTGAGGTCATGCGCGCGCAGGAGAAGGGGCTCCGGTCGGAGCCTGCCATCGCGCCGCCACCCCGCAGGATTCGCTCGTCGTCCGACATCCTTCGGCTCCTGCCGTACCTGAAGCCGTACCGCGTGCGCTGGACCGCGATGCTCGTCGCGGCGCTGCTCAGCCTGGTCGCCACCGTCACCATTCCGCTGTTGACCAAGGCCGTGATCGACGGGCCGGTCCGGCACCAGGACCCTGCGCGGCTGTGGGTGCTCGGCACCGCGGCCACCGCCGTCCTGATCTCCGAGGCCGTGCTGTGGTTCATCCGCCGCTGGCTGGTGGCCCGCGCCACCATGGGCGTCGAGGCGGACATCCGCAAGGACCTCTACGCCCGACTGCAGCTGCTGCCCATGGCATTTCACGGCAAGTGGCAGTCCGGCCAATTGCTTTCGCGGGTGATGAACGACCTGAGCACCATCCGTCAGTTTCTGTCGTTCGGCCTGCTGTTCCTGATACTCAACATCATTCAGATCATCGCCGTGACGGGCATCCTGCTGGCGATGTACTGGCCGCTCGGCGTGGTGGTGGTGGTGTCGATCGTGCCGATCACCGTCACGGTGCTGCACTTCCAGCGCCAGTTCACCGTGCTGTCCCGTGCCGCCCAGGACCAGTCGGGCAACGTCGCAACCCATGTCGAGGAGCAGGCGCTCGGATTGCGGGTGGTCAAGGCGTTCGGCCGCGAGGAGTACGCCTACGAGCGGTTCGACCAGCGCGCTACGGATCTGTTCGACACCGAGGTGCGCAAGGTCGGTGTCTCGGCGAGGTTCTGGACCCTGCTCGAGGTCATTCCGAACGTCACGCTGATCATCGTGCTCGGTGTCGGCGCCTACGCGGCGGGTAGCGGGCTGGTCACGATGGGCACCCTCGTCGCCTTCATCACCATGATGCTGTCGCTGGTCTGGCCCATCGCTTCGCTCGGCTTCCTGCTGTCCATGACGCAAGAGTCGATGACGGCAGCCAACCGCGTCGCGGAGATATTCGATGCCCCACGCGAACTGGAGGACGGGCCACGGGCGGAATCGCCACGCGGTGGCCGGCTGGAACTCGTCGACGTCGGATTCCGCTTTCCCGACGCCGAGGACTGGGCGCTACGGCACGTGAACGTCACCGTCGAACCGGGCGAGACGCTCGCCCTTGTCGGTGCTACTGGTTCTGGCAAGTCGGTGCTCGCGGCTCTGCTATCGCGGCTGTACGACGTCACAGAGGGGGCCATCCTCATCGACGGCGTCGACATCCGCGAGTTGACGCTGCCCGCGCTGCGCCGTGCCGTCGCAACGGCTTTCGAAGATCCGACGCTGTTCTCGATGTCGGTCGCGGAGAACCTCCGGCTCGGCAGGCCCGACGGTACCGATGCCGAACTGGTCCAAGCCGTCGACATCGCGGCCGCCGACTTCGTCTACGACCTGCCCTTCGGGCTCGACACCCGCATCGGGGAACAGGGCATGAGCCTGTCCGGCGGTCAGCGGCAACGGCTTTCGTTGGCCCGCGCACTTCTGGCCGCTCCGTCGATCCTGGTGCTCGACGACACGTTGTCGGCGTTGGACGTGCACACCGAGGCCACCGTCACCGCGGCGTTGCGTCAGGTGCTGCAGTCGGTCACCGGGGTCGTGGTGGCGAACCGGGCCTCGACGGTGTTGCTCGCCGACCGGGTGGCGCTCCTTGAACGCGGCACGATCACCCGCGTCGGCACGCACGCCGAATTGCTCTCCAGTGCACCGGAATACCGCTACCTTCTGGCCGCCGACGAGGATCTCGACGACGGGTCCGAACGCAACTGTGATTGGGAACAGGACGCGGACCGCAGTCGGCTCGACCACGTGTATCAGGAGCGGGAGTCGGAGGACAAAGAAGATTACGTGGCCTCCAAGGTGGACAGGCGATGAGCACGACGGACTGGCGTGGTCGCGCCGTCACCAACGACGACGACGATCTGCCCATCGACGAATCGGTCTCGCGGCGCCGCGAGGCCGGCTCGCTGCTGGGGTCGCTGTTGCGGCCCTACGCGCGCACGGTGGCACTGCTGGCGGTCGTCGTCGTGCTGGAGAATGCCGCAAGGCTTTCGGTTCCGCTGCTGGTTCAGCGTGGCATCGACCACGGCATTCCACCGATCGTGGACGGCGGCTCGACAAGCGAACTGCTGTTGATCGTTGCGGCGCTGTGCGGCGTGGTGCTGGTGCAGGCGGTCAGCCGGATGTACTTCCTGCGCCGCGCCGGTCGCATCGGTCAAGAGGTGCTGCTGGAGTTGCGCCGCAGGATCTTTCGGCACTTCCAGCGGCTCGACGTAGCCTTCCACGACCGATACACCTCCGGCCGCGTGGTGGCCCGCTCGACCAACGACGTCGAGGCCATCCAGGACATGTTGGAGACCGGGTTCGACGGTCTGATCACCGCCGCGCTGACGTTGTGCGGCACGGCTGTGCTGTTGGTCGTGCTCGACGTGCGGCTAGGTCTTCTGTGTCTCGGCGCCTTCCCAGCGCTGGTGGTGCTGGTGTGGTGGTTCCGCACCGAATCGTCCAAGACGTACCTGAAGGTCCGAGAGAGCGCCGCCCTGGTGATCGTCCAGTTCGTCGAGACGATGACGGGCATCAAGGCCGTGCAGGCCTACCGGCGCGAGCCGCGCAATCAAGAGATCTTCGAAGACGTTGCCGACCAGTACAAGAACATCAACGAACGGGCCTTCAAGCTGCTGGCGGTGTTCATGCCGGGCGTGCGACTCGTCGGCAACATCACCACCGGGCTGGTGTTGATCTACGGCGGTTACCTCGTACTGCAGGGCGAGATGACGTTGGGCACGTTGACGGCGTTCCTGCTGTATCTGCGGATCTTCTTCGAGCCCATGCAGGAGATCTCGCAGTTCTTCAACACCTTCCAGTCGGCCGCCGCCGCACTGGAGAAGATCGCGGGGGTGCTGGCTGAGCAGCCGGGCATCCAAGATCCCGCACACCCGGCGAAGCTACCAAAGGTCGAGGGCGACATCGGGTTTCGCGACGTGAGCTTCTCCTATTCACCGGGCCGGCCGGTGCTGCCTGAGCTGAACTTCGAGATTCCGGCGGGTCAGACCATCGCGTTGGTCGGCACCACGGGCGCGGGCAAGACCACCATCGCCAAGCTGATCGCGCGTTTCTACGACCCGACCTCGGGCTCGGTGACCCTCGACGGAGTCGACCTGCGCGAACTTGCGCAGGCCGAGTTGCGTCGTCACGTCGTGATGGTCACCCAGGAGAACTTCATGTTCGAGGGCACGGTCGCCGACAACATCCGGTTCGGTAGGCCCGACGCGACCGACGACGAGGTCCGTGCCGCGGCGACGGCCGTTGGCGCCGACAGTTTCATCGACGCGCTCACGGATGGCTACGACACCGATGTCGCCAAACGCGGTGGCCGGTTGTCCGCGGGGCAGCGTCAGCTGATCGCATTCGCGCGGGCGTTCCTCGCCGACCCCGCGGTGCTCATCCTCGACGAGGCGACGTCGTCGCTCGACATCCCCAGCGAGCGGATGGTGCAGCGCGCGCTCGCGACGGTGCTGGCGCAGCGGACCGCGGTGGTCATCGCGCACCGGCTGTCGACGGTGCAGATCGCGGATCGGGTGCTGGTGCTCGACCACGGACGGATCGTCGAGGACGGTCCGCCGGCCGAATTGGTCCGCAGTGACGGTGCGTACGCGGCGTTGCACCGCGCCTGGGTCGACTCGCTGGCGTAGCGGCATAGGGTCACCGCATGACGCTTAGCCAGCTTCGGGCGTTCGTCGAGGCCGAGCGGCTCGGGTCGTTCACCGCCGCGGCCGATGCGCTCGAGATGGCTCAGGCTTCGGTGTCGGAACTGGTCCGAAGGCTCGAGGACGAACTCGGCGCGCAGCTCTTCGTGCGGGGCAGCCGACGGCTGGCGCTGACTGCGGCGGGCCAAGAGCTCCTTCCGTATGCGCAGCAGTCCGTGCACGCCGCCGACGGCGGGGTGCAGGCGGTGCGCTCGGTCGGCTCACTCGGCGGCGGGACGGCGACGTTCGGCGTGCCCCGCAATGCGGACTACTACCTGCTGTCCAGCCTGGTGCAGACCTTCCACACTCGATACCCCTCGGTGCGGGTGAGGCTCGTCGGACAGAACTCCGCGGAGACCGCCGCCGCGATCCAGGCCGGCGAGATCGAGGCGGGCATGTTGATCCTGCCGATCGACGATGAGGACCTCGTGGTGCGCCCGTTGTTGCGCGACGAGGTGTTCTACGTCAGCGCGGACCCGGCGCACACCGAAAAGCCGGTCACCATAGACCAATTCGCACGAGCCACCCTTGTGCTCTACGACGCGCACTACGGCTGGAAGGACCCGACGCGCCGTCAGCTGGCCGAGCGGGCCCAGCTCGCCGGGGTGCGGTTGGAGCCGATGATCGAGATCGAGCACGTGGAGTCCGCGCTCAAGCTCGTCGCCTCGCGGGTCGGCGACACCATCGTCAGCGGCGCGGTGCTGGCCAGCGACGCCTTTCCGCCAGCACTGCACACGGCCCCGTTCGCCGAACCCCTGTACGACACGATCGCGCTTGCGCAGCACCGGGCGCGGCCGCTGTCGAACGCCACCCGCGAATTCGCGAGGCTGGCCGAGGACTCCATACGGGAATTGCCGGTCGTGGGACGGTCGGGCCGCGCCGATCGACGGTCGTCGACGGTTCCGCTGATCGATCGCAGTCGCCGCTGACCAGCAGATATGGCTCTAGTATCGGGTTACCCTTTGGATTGTGCAGGAGTCACCCATCTAGTCCTCTGGCTGAATGCGGCCTACCGTCCGTCCCATGCAGATCACCGCTGATGAAGCTCGCGCCCTCGGTCCGTTTACCTGGCTGAAGAAGCCCGCCGTCGACGGGCCTGCGGCGCAACGGGATCCGAAGGTCGTCGAGCGGGTATCGGCGATGCTGTCCGATATCGAGCGCAACGGCCTCGACGCAGTGCGCGGCTATGCGCAGGAGCTCGACGGGTGGTCCGGTGAGCTCGAGATCGGCGCCGACGAGCTCCGCAGGAGTGGTGATGCACTGCCCGCCGACGTGCGGGCGGCGCTCGAGTTGGGTTACGACCGAACCAGCCGCTTCGCGACCGCGCAGCGCGCGCACCTGTCCGACTTCGAAGTCGACGTCGCCCCCGGCGTCGTCGGCGGTGTCCAGTACATCCCGGTCAGCCGGGTGGGCGCGTACCTGCCCGCCGGCCGCTTCCCGCTGCTCGCGAGCGCCTTCATGACGGTCGGGGTGGCGAAGGCCGCAGGCGTCCCGACCGTGCTGGCCTGTACACCTCCGTCGGGCGAGCACGGCGCGCATCCGGCGGTGCTGTACGGCGCCTACCTGTCCCGGGCCGACCACGTATTCGCGGTGGGTGGGGTCCAGGCCATGGGCGCGATGGCCTTCGGCCTGCTGGGTGAGGCGCCCGTCGACATGATCGTCGGTGCGGGCAACGCGTTCGTCACAGAGGCCAAGCGGCAGCTGTTCGGTCGTGTCGGCATCGACCTGCTGGCCGGCCCGTCGGAGGTCGCCGTGCTGGCGGACGAGTCGGCCGATCCGGAGTGGGTGGCCGCCGACCTGCTGGGCCAGGCCGAACACGGGCCGAACTCGCCCGCCGCGCTGATCACCACATCGGAAGTGTTGGGCCGCAAGGTGATCAAGGCCATCGACCGTCAATTGGAGACGCTGGCCACCCGCGACGTCGCGGGGGCGGCCTGGCGCGACTATGGGTCCGTGGTGGTCGCGACCGATCGCGCGCAGGCCGCGGCCATCGCCGACGTGTTGGGACCCGAGCATCTCGAGGTGCAGACCGACGACGACGACTTCTTTCTCAAGGAGCTGCGCAACTACGGCTCGCTGTTCCTTGGGCCGTGGAGCACGGTTGCGTACTCCGACAAGGGCATTGCAGGTCCCAACCACGTGCTGCCCACCGGCAAGACCGCCCGCTACAACGCGGGGCTCTCGGTGTCGCGCTTCCTCAAGCCGCTGACCTATCAGCGCGTGCAGCGCGAGGCGACGGCGGCGCTGGCGCCTGCGGTCGAGCGCATCTCGGCGTTCGAGGGACTGGCCGCGCACGAAGCCACTGCGACCATCAGGATCGACGAGATCGGCCGTTTCTCAGGAGCGTTCGACGGTACCCCGGCAGTCGACCGGGCCCACTGATGGCCACCATCAGAGTGTCGGCGATCTCGCTTGCGATCGAGTTCGGCTGTGTCGAAGCCAATCTGGCCGCCATCCGCACGGCGCTGACGCGGGCCGAGCGTGGGGCGCATCTGATCGTGCTTCCGGAATTGGCCACCAGCGGTTACGTCTTCACCGACGCCGCGGAGGCTCGTTCGTTTGCGCTGCGCGCCGACGACCCACGGCTGGTGTCGCTGGCCGACGCGGTACCGGACGCCGCGGTCGCCGTCGTCGGGTTCTGCGAAAGTGCGGGGGACCGGTTGTACAGCTCCGCGCTGGTGCTGGGCCGCGCCGGGGTGCTCGGTTGCTACCGCAAGGCGCACCTGTGGGATGCCGAGAAGCTGGTCTTCGCCGTCGGCGACGAGGCGGGCGCGGTGCTCGACACGCCCATCGGCAGGCTCGGCGTAGCCATCTGTTACGACAACGAATTCCCGGAGGTACCAAGGCGATTGGCCCTGGCAGGCGCGGAATTGCTGGCGCTGCCGGTCAATTGGCCGCTCGTAGACAGGCCAGCCGGTGAACGTCCGCCAGAGACCATCCAGGCGATGGGCGCCGCCCGCTCGTCCAGGCTGCCGACGGTCATCGCCGACCGGCACGGTGCCGAACGCGGCGTCGAGTGGACCGGCGGTACGACCGTAATCTCGTCCGACGGCTGGATATGTGCGACGCCCGACGCGCACGGGGTGGCGTCCGCCGTCATCGAGGTCGACGGCAACAAATCCCTTGGCGCGCACAATGATCTGTTCGCCGATCGACGGCCCGAACTGTACGCGGACGCGTCCGTGTCGATCCCTGCCCTACTGACCACCTAGCGAGGAATCCATGCCCGAGACACCCGCCATCGAGTCGAAGTCCATCGACTGGATCCCGCTCGACGAACGGCGAGGGAAGCCCTCGACGCTGTTCCCGTTGTGGTTCATGTCGAACGCGAACCTCACCACCCTGGCCACCGGCATGGTCGGCGCCGCGCTCGGGGCCTCGTTCCTGACGTCGCTTGTCGCGATCGTGCTCGGGGTGGCGGTCGGCACTGTGTTCACCGCATTCCACTCGGCGCAGGGCCCGCAGCTTGGGCTGCCGCAGATGATCCAGTCCCGAGCCCAGTTCGGTTACCGCGGCGTCGTAGTGATCTGTGCGGTCGTGGTTTTCAGCATCGTCGGCTTCAACGTCTTCAACCAGATCCTGGCCGCAGACGTGATCACGCTGACGACCGGTGCCGACTTGCGTGACCTGTGGTTCGTCGTCATCACCGGACTCGCGCTGGCGCTGGCGATCTTCGGCTACCACTGGATTCACCGCTTCCAGACATGGTTGACGTGGTTGTTCCTGGCCACCTTCGGCGTGTTCACGGTCGCGGCGTTCGGCTGGCTGGACCTGCCGGCCGGACAGTTCGGATTCGGTGGGTTCACCTGGGCCGCGTTCCTCGTACAATTCGGCGCGGCCGCGGCCTATGCACTGGGCTGGGCGCCCTACGTGTCCGACTACTCGCGCTACCTGCCGCCGCAGACGAGTCCGCGAAAGGCATTGTGGTACACCTACGCCGGTGTATTCGTCGGCGCGGCGTGGCTGATGGTGCTCGGCGCATTGGTGGCCGCGCTATTCGCCAACGCAACGCCGTTGGAGGCGGTCAAGAGCGCTGCCGACGGGCTGCTGGCCGGGTCGGGAGACTGGCTGCTGATCGCTGCACTGCCGGGCCTCGTCACGGTGATCACCGTGAACATCTACGCCGCCTCCCTCGAACTCATCACGATGATCGACTCGTTCAAGGCCGTCCAACCCACCCGCAGGCTGCGCGTCATCTCGTGTTCGTTGATCGCCGCCGCGGGTCTGCTCGGCGCCGTGCTCTCGTCCGGTGAGTTCCTTGCCAATTTCGGCAGCTTCCTGGTGGTGCTGCTGTACCTGTTGGTGCCGTGGACGTCGGTGAACCTGGTGGACTACTACTTCGTCCGACGCGGGCACTACGCGATCCGCGAGATATTCGTGCCGAGCGGTGGCGTGTACGGCACATGGGGCTGGCGGGGACTCGGCGCCTATGCCATCGGGATCGTCGCGATGATCCCGTTCGTGGTGACGGTCTGGTACACCGGTCCCGTCGCTTCGGCCATGGGCAACGTCGACATCGCGTTGTTCGTCGGGCTGTTCGTCTCCGCGTTCGCTTACCTGCTGATGGCCCGGTCGCTGGACCTCGCCGCCGAAATCGCCAAGGCGGAGGCTGATTCCCGCGACCACGGGATCGAAGCGGTCAGCTTCGCGGGTCGGGTGGCGCCGGTAGAAACCTAGGCGCGCGCAACGATTAGCGCTGTGCCAGTAGGACTTCGAGCTTCTCGTTGGCGGCCCGCAGCCGCGGAATCACCGCGGCGGCCCCGGCCGCGGCGTCCTCGTCACCGGATTGCATGTGGCTCACCGCGTTCAGACGGGCGCGGTTGAGCCAGTGCATCAGCTCGGGGTCGCTGAACCACGTCAACTGGTTGTGGTTGAACGCGACCGACATGGTGAGCCAGTCGATGGGATTGGTCGGGTGCGGGACCGGTCTGCAGTACCCGTTCTTGGCGTCGTCGTCGACGTCCATCGCCTCGACACGAGCAATCACGGCCGCGCTGAAGGCCGGCTGACACGTGCGCACCGACTGCAGCACGAGGTGGCCGGGGGAGAAGATCGGGGTGGCCTCGCGCAGCCCGATCCCGTCGCCGGTGCAGTCGATGTAGAGCGCCGCCGGATCGGTGTCGAAGGTGCCCCCGTCGAGCACGACCCGGCCCGGCTCGATCGACCGGACGCGGCCCATCCGGACGATGTGCTCGATGAGCCGCAACTTCTCGAGCTCGCCCTGCGACAGGATCGCGCACCGGTACATCGTCGGCTCGACGGTCCGATCGATGCGCATAAGGCAGCCCAGCGCCTCCAGCTGCACGTAGAGGTCGTCGATCGACGTCGCCTTCTTGATCGCCCGGCACTGGGCGGAGAAGTCGGCCAGCACGCGGCGGGCGAATTGCATGCCCGGCTGGACGGCGGCGCGGTCGAGCACCCAGGAGTCACGCGGCTTGATCCAGACGATCTTCTCCGGCGCGATGCCGTGGCGCAGCAGCCACAAGCAGGTGTCCATGGACGTCTTGCCCGCGCCGACGATCACGTACTGGTCGTGGACGGGCTGTCGTGGGAGCCCGTTGGGCGGGATGCACGTCACGCCGTCGGCAACGTCATAGGCCGGCGGCCGCATCGACGGCACGATGATGCTCAGGTAGCTGGCGTCGACGATTCTGTGCCGGATCTCGACGCGATAGTCGTCGCCACCGAGGGTGTGGAAGCGGCCATCGCCGGTGTATTCGCTCATCGGGAAGTAGGACACCCGCCCGCTCGGCAGCAGGTGCTGGCGCATCACGGTGTCGTAGTAGGACACGACCTCGCTGCCACCGGCGAGCTCGTAGAACCCCGCGTTCCAGCCGTCGGTGTCGATCGAATCGCTGCCGAGTTGTCGCGAGTTCACGCCGTAGTAGGCGGACGGCTGGTGGAGCCGCACGTACGGGTACGCGGTGGTCCAGTGCCCGCCGGGTTGATCATTGCGGTCGACGATCACCACGGACGCGTCCGTCTCGGTGATCAGGGTGTCGACGAACGCCATTCCCATTGCGCCGGCCCCAACTACCAGATAGTCGGCCTCGATCGTCTGCACGCCGTCAGCTTGCCAGGCGCCCCGGCGGCAGGTGGCCAGGGGATGAGCCGCCAGCGCCTGGCCTAGACGATTTCGGGCAAGATCCGCCGCGTCGAGTTGCGCAGGCGGGAGGATGACGCCCACCGGTCGGGTACGCCGATCGAGACGGAGCACCGTTACGAGGACCTGGTGACCTAGTGAAGTCATACGATGCGGGCCCGACCGACGTCGCCGTGCTGGAAGAGTCCATCGGCGCGAACTTCGAGCGCACCGCGGCTGCGCACCCCGCCAACGAGGCGCTGGTGGACGTGGCCCAAGGACTGCGCTACACCTACGCCGAACTGAACGCCGAGATCGACCTCATCGCACGGGGTTTGATGGCGGCGGGCATCGGCAAGGGCGACCGAGTCGGGATCTGGGCGCCAAACTGCGCCGAGTGGGTGATCGCGCAGTTCGCCATGGCCAAGATCGGTGCGATCCTCGTCAACATCAATCCGGCCTACCGCACTTACGAACTCGCGTACGTGCTCAACCAGTCGGGGGCGCGGCTGCTCATCGCGGCGACGGCATTCAAGACGTCGAACTACGTCGCCATGGTCGAGCAGGTGCGTGACGAGGCGCCCGGCCTGACCGACGTGGTGTTCATCGGAACGCCCGGCTGGGCGGCGCTGCGGTCCCGCGCCGCGGAGGTGTCGGCTGACGCACTGGCCGAACGCATGGCCACACTGGTCAACACCGAGCCGATCAACATCCAGTACACCTCGGGCACAACGGGTTTCCCCAAAGGTGCGACGCTGTCGCACCGCAACATCCTCAACAACGGCTATTTCGTGACCGGGCTGATCAACCTGGGCCCTGGCGACCGGCTGTGCATTCCGGTGCCGTTCTACCACTGCTTCGGCATGGTCATGGGCAACCTCGGCTGCACGACACACGGGGCCACGATCGTCATCCCTGCCCCGGGCTTCGACCCCGGGCTGACATTGGCGGCCATCGAGAACGAGGGCTGCACAGGTCTTTACGGGGTGCCGACGATGTTCATCGCCATGCAAAATCATGCCGACTTCGCCAGGCGCGACGTCTCGTCGTTGCGCACGGGCATCATGGCTGGCGCGGTCTGCCCGGTCGACGTGATGAAGCACTGCGTCGACGACATGAACATGTCGGAGGTCGCGATCGCCTACGGCATGACGGAGACGTCACCCGTCTCGTGTCAGACGATGCTCGACGACGATCTCGACCGACGAACGTCGTCGATCGGACGGGCGCATCCGCACGTCGAGGTGAAGATCGTCGACCCCGAGACCGGCGACCCGGTGGAGCGCGGCCAGCCAGGCGAGTTCTGCACGCGCGGCTACTCGGTGATGCTCGGGTATTGGAACGATGCCGAAAAGACGGACGAGGCAATCGATCCCGAGGGCTGGATGCACACCGGCGACCTGGCCGTCATGCGCGAGGACGGCTATTGCAACATCGTCGGACGCATCAAGGACATGGTGATCCGGGGCGGCGAGAACGTCTATCCGCGTGAGATCGAGGAATTCCTCTACGGCCACCCCGACATCGAGGACGCACAGGTGATCGGCGTACCCGACAGGCGGTATGGCGAAGAGCTCTGCGCCTGGATCCGGATGAAGCCCGACCGCGCCCCCCTCGATGCGGCCGCGGTGCGCTTGTTCGCCGCGGGCCGGCTGGCGCACTACAAGATCCCGCGCTACGTGCACGTCGTCGACGAGTTCCCGATGACGGTGACGGGCAAGGTCCGCAAGGTCGAGATGCGCGAGCGCAGCATCGAGATGCTTGGGTTGGACGCAGGCGAGTAGCGACCCGAACGCCCGTCGACCGTTATGACAATGCCTCTCGGTTAGGCCTTGGGCGGGGTGAACTGGCTGAGCACGAATTCCGCGCCCTGCGGATCGCGGACGTTCGCCGTCTTGGTCCACTCCGCGTTCTCGGTGCTGACGACGGTGCCGCCGAGGTTCTCGACCTTGGCCGCGGATGCATCCCGATCGGCGACGGTGAACGACACCTGCCAAGCCTCGGCATGTCCTTGCGGGACGATGCCCATCCAAGCGACAGCGTCCTCGAATCCCGGAGGCGCGTTGACGTCGGATTGAATGTTCAGGATGGCGGGGTTGACTGTCGCGGCCAGGTGCGCGCCGTAGCCGGGCCTGCGCACCATCGTCGCGAACCCGACGTCGTCGAGCTCCCATCCGAACAACGACGCGTAGAACACCGAGGCGGTGTGCGGATCGGTGGTGAGTAGATCGCTGAAGTTCCACGACCCGGGTTCGTTGACGAGTTGCGCGCCGAGCCGCTCGCGGGCCTGCCACAGCCGGAATTCGGCGCCGCGCGGATCGACGCACACCGCCTGCCGACCGCCTGGCCCGGCGTCGACGGGAGCCACGGTGACGGTGCCGCCCTGGGCCTCCACGGCCTTGGCCGTGGCATCGGCATCGTCGACGGCGATGTAGGTGCGCCACGACGGGACGTCGTCAATCGTGTCCGGTGAGCCGATCGCCGCGACGTCCGCACCGCCGAGCGTGGCGATCAGATAGTTGCCCGGTGCAGCGGGCGGCATCGCATCGGTGAAGGTCCAGTCGAAGAGTCCGCCGTAGAAGCGCTTGGCGTCGTCGAGGTCGTGCGCGATGGTGTCGACCCAGCTGGGTACGCCGTGTGGGTAGGTCCTCGATTCGGTCATGGCCACATGGTTACCGTGCGGACCGACAACCAAACGCGTCAGCGGTAGACCAGGCCGGACAGTCGCGATGCGAGCGCCCGCGTGGCCCGCGGAATGCGGCCGATGATGCCCAGCATGACGTTTCGCACCGGGCGAAGCGCGCGGGGCAGCGTGGCGAGTTTCGTCAGCCGGTCGGTCAACGCCACGACTTGCGTAGCGATGGGGCGCCGAGTAGCGCTGTACTCGTCGAGGAGGGCGTCGGGCCCGCCGTCGAGCACGGCCGCCAACGCGTCGGCAAGCACGACCGCGTCCTGGATGCCGAGGTTCATGCCCTGCCCACCGGCGGGGCTGTGTACGTGGGCGGCGTCGCCGGCGATCAGCATCCGGCCTGCGCGGTACGTGTCCGCGACGCGGTGGTGAATCCGGAACCGCGAGCCCCAGGCGATGCCCGTCACGGTGATGCCGCCTGGGCCCCTGGCGTCGAGGAGCTGCTGAACGAGCTCGAGCGACGGCACTTCGGGTGCGTCGTCCACGGGCGCGACGATGCGGAAGTCACCGTTGGGCAGGGGCGCGACGACGGTGAGCCCTTCGCTCGCCCAGAACAGGCGCACCTCGTCGGTGGGGGCGTCGCCGCTGAGTTGTGCGTCGGCGAGCACGAACGAATGCTCGTATGCGCCACCGGAGAAGCCGATGCCTGCCTGCTCGCGCACGGTGCTGTGCATGCCGTCGGCGCCAACGATGTAGCGGGCTCGAATGGTGTCGCCGTCGGCGAAGGTCGCGGTGACGCCCGTTGCGTCCTGGATGACGGTGTCGAGCACCTTGGGTCGGATCACGTCGCCGCCGAGCTCGCGCACGCGGTCGAGCAGCAGCCGTTCCGTCGTCGACTGAGGTACCAGCAGTGTGAATGGGTACGCGGTCTGCAGCCCGCTGAAGTCGATGGAGAGCAGCGCCTTCGCACCGTCCCGGATCGCGAACCGGGGCGCCTCGATGCCTTCTTTGACGAGGCGACGGGCGACGTCTAGCCCCTCGAGCACTTCGAGCGTGCGGGCGTTCACAGCGGCGGCACGCGAGGTGTTCGCGCCCTCGGACTGTCGGTCGACGAGCGCGACGTCAACCCCCTTGAGCAGCAACGATGCGGCCACGGTCAGTCCGGTCGGGCCGGCTCCCACGATGAGTACATCGGTGTCCTTCATCTCTATCCTCCTTGTCCGAACTTTTGCCAACGCGTGTTGGTATTTCTATGGTGCGCCCGGATCCTAGAAAAGTCAACATGTGTTGGCCTACACTTGTTGGCATGGGTAAGAAGGCCGACCAGACCAAGGCCGTCATCCTCGCCGCGGCCAGGGAGCGGTTCGCCGAATCGGGGTACGAGGCCGCCACCATCCGGGCCATCGCCGCGGACGCGAACATCGACCCATCGATGGTGATGCGCTACTTCGGCAACAAGGACCAGTTGTTCGCGGCGGCCGCCGAGTTTGACCTCCGCTTCCCGGATCTGTCCGACGTCCCGCCGTCTGGGCTAGGGCATGCGTTGGTGGCGCACTTCCTCGCGCGCTGGGAGGAGGACGACGCGCTCGTCGTGTTGTTGCGTTCGGCCACCACGAATGCCGAAGCCGCGCAACGGATGAAGGACATCTTCGCGGCGCAGTTGATGCCAGCCATCAGCAAGTTCGTCCCGGATGACGCCCCGCGCCGGGCCGGGCTCATCGCCACGCAGGTACTCGGGATGGCGTTGTGCCGCTTCGTATTGCGGCTACCTCCCGTGGTCGCGATGAGCCCCGACGAACTGGTCGACTGGCTGGGGCCCACACTGCAGCGCTACGCGACTGCGCCCTGACGATTGGTGGCGTCAGCCCTACTTCGTGCCGTAGACCCTTGCCTGCAGTTCGGTGTCCGCAATGCTCACGGCCTTCACCACTAGGCCGTTGCGGTAGGTCAGGACGTCGGCCTGAAGCGCGGATTCGTCACCAGCGGTGATCTTGGTGATGACCACTACGTCGTCGCCGTCGGCAATGATGCGCTCGGGTGTCGTCGAAGCTCGCCAACGTCGATTCGATGTCTCCCGTACCGAACGCCGCGTACGCCTTCTTCGCGATTTCGCCATTCTGATTGGACATGTCGTTCCCCCGAACCCTGTTTCGTTCTCATGCGGGTGTTCCCGCCGAGCGGGGTTGATCTTGCTTGGCCGAGGCCGCCGAGTGCGCATTTTGGACAAAAGAGTTGACGATGTCGTCAATTCGCGTCAGGCCTCGAGTTCCCCCGCGACCCGGTGCTCGATGGCGGTGCGGGTGGCAGACGGCAACACGATGAGGCCGTCGAGCTCGCGTTGCGCCTTGGCGTATGCGTTGTGCCGCTCGTCGGGGGTGGCGGCCTCGTCGGTGGCAAGTCGAATCAGCCGCTGGGCACGCTCGATCCGCTCCTGGCCCTCGGTCGAGAAGTCACTGCGCCGCCTGCGGATGGCCTCCGCCTCGGCGACGTCGAATGCCGCGACGTACTCGTGCACGGCATCGCGATAGTCGAGCGTGGCGGCACGGTCGGCGACGAGGTCGTCGGCGCTGCCCGGCCGCAACAGGTCAGCGCGGCTGCGGGCCTTGTGGAACGCGACCGTGAGCGGCTGACGCATGTCGGTCATCATCGGGAAGTCCAGCAGCTTCGCGACGTCGACCTCGTACGACAGCCAGCGGGCATCAGTGCGGTCGTGCTTGTCGAGCAGCTTCGTAGCCTCACGCCTGGCAACCCCTTCGTCGAGCCTGCCGCGTCCGGATGCCTCTGCCACGGCGATCTTGGTCTGCTGCTTGATCCGGTACCGCTCGAGCCGACGTTCCGCGCGCCTGTCGTTGGCCGCTGCCACCGCCCGAATACCTCCGGCGAGCATCCCGCCGAGCGGAAAGATCAGCCACCAGAAGTGAAGGACGTCCATTCCTCCCAGAATGCCATCGCTACCCGCGAGGGGTCATCCCGTTATCGCTACGCGCTTAGCTCGACACTTGCTCCTACCCTGAGAGCTTGCGCGTGCGCGATCACCAGCTGGGCGGTGGCGAGGTCTTGAAGCCCCATGCCGACGGACTCGAACAGCGTGATGTCGCCGTCGGAAGATCGACCCTCACAGGCTCCGACGATGACGTGTCCGAGTTCGGTGCGGACGTCGTCCTCGATGATGGCCCCCTCGGCGATGGCCATGAGCACGCCCCCTGACTTGACCATGGCCGTGGAGTGGCTGTCGACGATCACGCGGGATCGCTTCATGGCCTCCGAGTCGACCTCGCGATGGTCTGGTCTTGGCGGCGCACCGACGGCGTTGATGTGTTGGCCGGGCCGCAGCCAAGCGCCGCGGACGATGGGTTCGCGTGCCGGGGTAAGCGTGCACACGATGTCCGCCGCGGCCAGCACGGCCTCTGCCGACGCCGCTGGCTCGATCGGGATGCCGAGGCCCTCGGTCGCAGCCCGAAACGCCTTGAGCGTGGCGTCGCTTCGAGTCCAGACGACAATGGTGTCGATGTCCCTGACGGCGGCGATGGCGTGAGCGTGCTCGATCGCGAGGTTCCCCGCGCCGACGAGTCCGAGGACGGAGGCGGAGCGGCGGGCGAGGTGATCGGTGGCCACGGCGCTGACCCCGGCGGTCCGGATCGCGGTGATCGCCCGGCCGTCGAGTAGGGCGACGCACTCGCCGGTCAGCGCCGACGTCACCACGATGGACGAGCGTTGCACCGCAAGTCCGCGAGTCCTATTGCCGGGCAGGTCACAAAGCAGCTTGAGGGATACCGAGTCGCCGCCGGCCGCGGTCATGGGGATCGCCGACCCGTCGCCGGGCAGGCGCATTGATCGTGGCGCGGGGTTTTGCCAGTCACCGCGCGCCAGCCCGGCGTGTGCCAGCTCGACGGCCCTGCGGACTTCGTCGCGGTCGAGCAGCGGCGTGATGTCGGAGTGGTTCAGGATCAGCACCACGGTGGATCAGACCGAGACCGCAGCCGAATCGACCTTGTCGACGATTGTGGTGTCGACGACGTCGCCGAAGTTCGGCACGCTGCGAACCATGCTCTCCTCGAACAGGATTCGCATCCATCGTTCGGTGGCGGGCTGGTCTATGCGCGCCGTATCCCAGGTGTGCGACTGCAGCATGCGTGCGCAGGCGCTCGCCATTACGTCCTGGGGCGCAGTAGGCCAGTGCTCGGCGAGCAGCGCCTCAACGTCGGCGACGTGCACCGACTTCAGCAGCTTCATCGACTCCTCAAGCGCCGAGGTGAACCGCTCCAGGCGGTCGGACAACTCCCCGATCCGGTCGGTGCGGCAGTAGTAGACGCTGTTGGGCCCAAGCCCACCGCTTACGGTGTAGTCGTCGACGATCGCGCCGGTTCCCCTGTGCTGCAACGCTTCCGCGTTGACCAGGTCCAGCACGATTGCGTCGCCGAGGCCGGCTTCGAACAGTTCGACGTACATCGGTGTCGACAGGTCGCGAAGCCACGTGATCGACGCGGGGTCGACGCCGGACTCCCGGATCAGGCCCGCAGTGAAGGCGTATGGGGCGCTACCTCCGATGCCTGGTGCGAGCACCGTACGTCCAACCAGGTCGGACCACCTGAAGTCCGGGCGGGGCGTCCGGATCACCAATGCCTTGGGGAACTGGTGATTGACCTGAGCGAAGACGGTGAGCTTGCGGGGTGTGTTGGCATACATGGCGGGCACCCAAAGGCCACCGAGTGCCACATCGGCAGCCCCGCTGTCCAAGTCGTCCAGCACGCCGGTCCAAGGATCCTTCGCGGTGGCCGTCACGGCAAGGCCGCGGTCGGTGAACAACCCGAGCTGGTCGGCGTAGTACTGCGGCAGATAGTTCAGGGCGTGTGCGGTCGCGGAGATGTTGAGTGTCAACATGTTCGGTGCTTCCTCTCTAGATGTGGATGATCAGGCTGCGGTAGCGAGCGCTGGCTTCTCGGTAACGGATTCCAAGGTCCTGCCGAATGTTTCGGGTCCGAAGCGTGCGGCGACGACCAGCAGTCCGTACATGACGGCGATCATGGCGAAAACGCCCGCCACGCCCGCGCGGTCGAAGAAGAACAGTGCGGCAAAGGGCATGACGGCGCCTGCGACGTTGCCGATCCCGTTGACCACCGACGTACCCATGGCGCGCACCGAGGTCGGGAAGAGTTCGGGCGACCAGACCGACAGCATGGTGTTGAGCATCATGGTGAAGAACTGGAAGATCATGCCCAGCACCAGGATCAACGCCGTCGTGTTGGCAAACGACGCGAAGCAGATGGCGGAGATGCAGCCCAGCACGGCGGCGACGGTGACGGTCATCCGCCGTGGGGCCTTGCCTGCCAGGTATGACGCCGCGCACGCTCCGAACAGCGACCCGATGTTCATGATCATCGTGAAGGCCAACGAATCGGACAGCGAGTAGCCGCGAGAGACAAGCAAGATCGGCATCAGGAACAGCAGGGTGACCTGAGCACCGAACGACATCCAGGAGGCCGCGCCGATCGCCGCGGTGCGTTTGAGGTTCTGCCCCTTGAACACCTCGGCGTAACTCGACTTCACCTTCACGGGGATGTCGGCAGCGGTGACGAATTGCCTCGTGATGCCGGGTTTGCGCAGCGCCGTGATGCTTCCGCTGGCCAACCGAGTCAGGCTCTGGTTGGCGTCGTCGACGCGGCCCTTGGACAGCAGGAAGCGCGGTGACTCGGGCAGGTACCGCCGGAAGAAGACCACCAGCACGGCGGGCACGGCGAGCAGTACGTAAGTCCACCGCCAGGCCGTGTCGTTGCCACCGAGCATTCCGTTGAGTGGTCCGAGCACCAGCCAGAAGAAGCCGAAAGAGGCGATGTTGCCGATTCCGCCGGAGGAGATGTTGAGCGTCGCGAGCAAGGACCCGCGATGCCGGGTGGCGACGATCTCGGCCAGGATCGCAAGGCCGACCGTGAATTCGCCGCCTAGGCCGATGCCGACGATGAACCGGCTTGCCAACAGCATCTCGTAGTTGACCGCCGCGGCGCTGATCAGGCCGCCAAGGGTGTAGACGAGCAGGTTGAGGCTGAGCGCCGCGCGTCGTCCCCAGCGGTCGGCGATGTAGCCACCGAGGAGCCGTCCGGCCAGACCTCCGACCACGGTCGCCGTGTTGATCATCGTGAGCTCGGCGTTGCCGATGCCGAAGGATTCCTTGAGCAGCGGGCCCATCGCGCCGGTGGAGTTCTGCTCGAGCGAGTCGAAGAACAATCCGGCCATCAGAAGCAGGATCAGGGCGGCTTGGACCCGGCCGAAGCCGATGCGGTCCAGGGCGGCGGTCAGTCCGGGCGACGCGGCGTCGTCCTTGGTCAGGTGGGTGTCGGGGGGAACTGATTCGGTACTGGTGCGGATGGGGGACATGTCGGGCTCCGGGTGGACGAGTCGACACCGACGGCGGTTGCGTCGGTGAGCCGACCTCTGGTCGTCCCTGACCGAAATCGTGCTGCCCAATTTGTATACGAAATCTGTTACGCAACTGTTTCCCACCAGCCATGTTTCGTTACGGCTACGAAAACTCGGTTCCGATTGTAATACAATCGTGGAGTGTGTTGACTGGTGCCGGTCTTACTGCTGATCGAACTTGTCGGCGAAGTACTGCTCGTCGCGCCGCAGGTGCTCGTCCATCAGATACCCGGCCTGCATGACCGATCCGTTCACGATCGCGATGGCCAGCACGCGGTGGTCGCTGGTCGATGCATCCGGGTTGTGGCCTAGACCCCACTGGACTCGGCGGTTGACTCCGGCCAGCATCTCCTCGAGTTGTCGGTTTCCGGAAGCGATGGCGACGAGTTCGTGAAACGACGGCCCGTCGTGGTCGTGGTGCCGATCCTCGGCGATGGCGGCCAATTCGTCGGCGACTGTTCCGCCGCGGTGTTCGGCGGCTAGCTGGGCCGCTAGCATCTCGAGGCCACGACGGATCTGCAGTAGCTCACGGCCATCCTGGACCAACGTTTCCGACACCGCCGCACCGCGATAGCGGACGATCGTCACGAAGCCTTCGGACTGCAGCCGGTTGAGGGCCTCGCGTACCGGAACTCGCGAGACGCCATACTTCTTGGCGATCGCCTCCTCGACCAGCCGCTCGCCGCCGGTCAAACGGCCCGCGAGGATCTCCTCACGCAGGGCGTGGGCGATCGAATCGCCGGTCGACTCGACGCGGGACAACGGCTCTGCCACGAAAGGCAGCCTAATCCGCTGGGGCCGTGCGATTCAGTGCTGCGCGAAACGCCGGGTTGGGGTTCGCATCGGGCAACACCTTCAGTACGGCCGCGAGGGCCTCGTCCGCGCTGACGCGGCCCACGCGTGCGCCGTAGAGCGCGCCGATCGTCGGCGTCCGGCTGTATGCGCCGTGGCAGTGCACCAAGACCGTCCGCCCTTCGCGGCGCAGCAGTTCGATCAGCCGGACGGTGTCGGTCAGCACGAAGTCGAGGTTGGGGTTGGCGTCGTCGCACTCCTGGTCGATCAGTCGCACGTCGATCTGCTCGACACCAGCGGGCAGGTCGTCGTCGTGCACCCGGCACAACGACACGACGGCGTCGACGCCATCGGCGAGGTCGCGCAGCGCCGCGGCGTTGCCCAGCCACACGCCCTCGTCGTCGGGATGCTGAACGTAAATCGCAGGCTCGACCGGGCGTGGAAAGTCCCCGTCCGCCTTGATGATTCGATTGACCAGCGCCACCAGGCCGCGAGTCCGTAACCCGGGCCACCCGTTGAGCAGCCTGCGCCACTCGGCAGGCACGGCCGACGCGCCGTACCTGGCGCCGAGCAGGCCGCCCGCGATGGCGGCCACCGTGTCGGTGTCGTCGCCGGCCCGCACGGCGGCGTCCAGGCCCCGGCGCAGGTGCTCGGCGGGTAGTCCGTCGCCGGTGTTCGTCATCGAGATCGCCGACCACGCCGCCTGCAGAGCGGCGACAACCCAACCGTTGTTGCGAATGTCGGCCGGCCGGGCTGCCTCGGCATCATCCAATCGCATGTTCCACACTTCGCGCCTGTCCGGGTCGAGGTGACGTAGGCCGATGCGCACGTCCAACTCGCCCGTGCGCACCGCGTGCCGGATTGCGCAGCACCACAGCACACATGCGTCCTGCGCGTCGGGGTCGAAGTGCGTCAGCGCACTGATCTCACGCGCCGCGGTGACGAGCGCGTCCTCGTCGTGCTCACTCAGATACGCCAACGCCACGGGTGCGGTGCGCATCAACGCCCCGTTGCCTCCGGTGTGGCGGCTGTGTTCGTGGAGTGCCCGTGAGGTGGCCAATGCGCTTGCCGCCCAACCATCTTGGGCTCCCACCCTGCTGAGCACGTTGCGGGTTTGATTGCCGACGTCGGTCGCCGTACGCGACCAGTGATACCAGCGCTCGACGATGGCGTCCTTCGCGGATTCGTCCCGCAGGTCGGCCCCGGTGGCGGCGACCTCGGCGATCGCGAGGGCCATCGAGGTGTCGTCGGTCCATTCGCCAGGCTTCCACCCGAAGCTGCCACCGCCCACCATGGCGACCTGCTTCTCCGGGCCACGTGCGGACTGGAACTCGTAGGGCGCGCCAAGCGCATCGCCCGCCGCGGTGGCCACCAGTACCCCGCAGGCCCGATCGATCTGTGCCGTCGTCAGTTTCATGTCGTTCCCCCCTCTGCGCTGATTTAGCGCGATAATGAGCTAAATACATTCAACCATGAGAGGCAGACAGAAATCGCTGAGTTCTCGGACGCCCGCGGTAAGACACTGCAGGACTACCCTCGGCCGTCGGTCGCCGTCGACACTGCGCTGCTCACACTCGAAGACGACGAGCTGGTGGTCCTCGAGGTACGGCGCAACGACGGCACAGGCTGGGCACTGCCGGGCAGGATCGTGCGCGAACGCGAACGGCTCGCCGCCGCGGTCGAGCGATCACTGCTGGAGAAGGCGGGCGTCGAAGGTCTGCGACCCCGCCAGTTGCGCGTCTTCGACGAGCCCGACCGCGACCCTCGCGGCTGGGTGATGTCCGTTGCGCATTCCACCGTCGTGCCACCGGAGAGGTTGGCGATACGGTTCCGCGATCGCACGCGGCTGATGCCCGTCGCGAATCCCGGTCGGCTGCCCTATAAGCACGACGAGATCATCGCGCTCGCCGTGGCGGAGTTGCGCAGTCGCTACCTCACCTCACCTGACCCCGGTGGACTGCTCGGCGAAGAGTTCACGATGCGCGACCTACGCCGAGTCCACGAAGCCGTGCTGGGCGCGAAACTCGAACCCGACACGTTCCGCCGCAGAATGCTGAAGACCCGCAAGCTGGCGCAGACGAGGCGCGACACCGAGGGCACTCGTGGCCGACCGGCCGAGCTCTTTCGCCGAAGTCGGCCGCGCTGAATGCCACCTGTGGCCCACTGGCTCAACAACTTTCGCAGTGAGCCGTGTCAGTTGCCGGTTGGTGGTGGTTGTGGTTGGAAGGGGTCGTACCACCACCAGTCGGCGCGTTCGCCGGTGGGCCCGGGGCAGGGTGGGACTGCGGGTGGGGGTGTGGTCGGTGGGCGGGCCAACGACGCCGAACTGAGTGGTCGGCCGGCGTTGTCGGTGACGATGAGGTGGTCGGCGGGTCCGGTGATGGTGATGACGCCGCGGTGATGTGCCCGGTGGTGATGGGGGCAGAGGAGCACCAGGTTCGGTAGTTCGGTGGGGCCGCCGTCTTCCCAGTGCTGGATGTGGTGGGCGTGCAGTCCGCGGGTGGCCCCGCAGCCGGGCACCACACAGCAGCGGTCGCGGTGTTCGAGGGCGCGGCGCAACCGTCGACTCAGCTGCCGGGTGTCGCGTCCGGATCCGATGACCTGGCCGTGGCGTTGGAACCAGACCTCCCAGGTGGCATCACAGGTCACATACTGGCGTTCGTCGTCGGTCAGCACCGGTCCCAGATGCAGTGCCCCGAGGTGGGTGTCGAGGTCGAGGTGCACGACCACGGTGGTGCGTTGCCCGTGCGGGCGGCGCGCCACTTCGGTGTCCCAGCCGGCCTCGATCAGGCTCATGAACCCGTCGACCGCACCGGGAAATGGTGGGGTCTGCTCGGAGGCACCGTCGGCGTGGACGCGTTTCCGTTCGGCGACCAGCGCGTCCTGGTGCGATTGCAGGGCGGCGTCGAAGGTGGCCGCCTCTGCGTGGGGCAGGGTGATGCGCCAGGTGGCCGACTGCTCATCGCTGGTCTTGGTGATCGACCGCAGCGGTTCGGGCCGCGGGTCGGGGTCGGGGCGCGGTTCCAGTTTGACCGCGGTACGCAGTTGGCTGACCGTCGCCACGGCGGCCAGTTCGGCGTAGTGCGCATCGGAGCCGTCGGCCGCGCGGTCGGCGATGACGCCGACCTGATCCAGCGAGAACCGGCCCTCCCGCATCCCCTCGGCGCAGCGCGGGAACTCCTGCAGCCGGTGCGCGACGGTGGCGATCGTGTGGGCGTTCGCCGGTGACACCCCGGTCTTCCACGCCACCAGCGCCGCGACCGACCGGGCGCCGGTCATGCCGGCCAACTCGTCGTGGTCGATCTCGGCCACGATGTCGACGATGCGCCCGTCGATCGCGTTGCGCTGACCGGTCAACTCCGCCAACTGCTCGAACAGCACCTCAAGCCGTTCCTTGGGGAGCATCTCGGTGTCCAAAGCGGCTGCGGTCGAGGACATACCGCCATCAAAGCAGACAGGTCCGACAACAAATTTCGCGCGATCTAGCGCAGCCCGATGCGGCGATATCGGCGCAGCCGGGCGGCCAGTCGGGCGTCGTCCGGCACCGACCGCAATTGATGGAGTTCGGCCGCGATGGTCGCCGACAGCCGCTCGGTGAAGTCCGCAGGGGTGTCCGCGGCGTCGGGGTGTTCGGGCACGATCGCGTCGACGATTCCGTTGTGCATCAGGTCAGCCGACCGAATGCCCTGTGCCGCAGCGAGTTCCGGGGCATGGGCGATATCGCGGAAGACGATCGCGCTGGCTCCTTCCGGCGGGAGGGGGGCCAGCCAACCGTGCAGTGCGGCCAACACCCGGTCGGCGGGCACCATCGCCAGCGCCGGCCCGCCGCTGCCCTGGCCGAGCAGCACCGAGACCGTCGGGGTGTCGAGCGTGACGAGATCGGCCAGGCAGCGGGCGATTTCACCGGCCAGGCCATCCTGCTCGGCTTCCACCGACAGTGCGGGCCCCGCGGTGTCGATGACGAGTACCAGCGGCAGCTTCAACCCGGCGGCCAGCGCCATGCCGCGGCGGGCTTCCCGAAGCGCGGCGGGTCCGGCCAGCCCACCGACCAGCCGCTGCTGCCCGACAACCACCGCGGGCTGACCGCCGAACCGGGCCAGCGCAAGCACCGTCGTCGCCGCTTCACCCCGTTCGGTCCCCGAGAGCAGCACGCGTTCCGTCGTCCCATGGCGCAGCACGTAGTTGATCCCGGGCCGGTCGGGCCGCCGGGACGCCTCGACGGAATCCCACGCGGGTACGTCGGGCACCGCTTCTTCGGCCGGTGTCGCAGGCGGAGCCCCCGGCGCATCGGCCACCACTTTCAAGGCGCGGTTCAGCGTCGCGCGCAGCAGTTCGAGCGGCACCACCCCGTCGATGACGCCGTGGCGATGCAGGTTCTCCGCGGTTTGGATGCCGTCCGGGAACGGCTCGCCGTAGAGGTGCTCGTACACCCGTGGCCCCAGGAAGCCGATCAAAGCGCCCGGTTCGGCCGCCGTGACGTGGCCCAGCGAACCCCACGACGCGAAGACCCCGCCGGTCGTCGGATGACGGAGGTAGACCAGATAGGGCAGGTGGGCCTGTTTGTGTAGTTCGACGGCCGCGGCGATCTTGACCATCTGCAGGAAGGCGACCGTGCCCTCCTGCATGCGGGTGCCCCCTGAACTCGGCGACGCCACCAAGGGCAGCCGCTCGGCCGTCGCGCGTTCCACCGCCGCAGTGATGCGCTCGGCGGCGGCTACTCCGATCGAGCCGGCCAGGAAGTCGAACTCGCAGGCCACCACCGCGACCCTGCGCCCGAACACCGTGCCCTCGCCCGTCAACACCGCTTCGTCGAGACCCGTCTTCGCCCGGGCTTCGGCCAGTTCAGCGCGGTAGGAATCGTCGGGATGCACGTCCAACGGGGCGACGTCCCAGCTGACGAACGACCCCTCGTCCAACACGGCGTCGCGCAGCGCAACAGCGCCGATCCGGCTCACAGCGCAAGGCTAACCGGACGGTGGATAGGCTTGACCCATGATTGGAGTTACCCGCGACGGCGACGTGATGACCCTGGAGATGCAACGCGAGGACCGTCGCAACGCGCTGAACTGCGAGCTCGTCGATGGTTTGCGGGAGGCAATCGAGCACGCCGCCGCCCAGGACGTGCGCGCCATCGTGCTCACCGGCGCAGGCCACGTCTTCAGTTCCGGTGCCGACCTGACCGATGCGGCGGGGATGGCGGAGAAGCTGCCGGACAAGGCCAAGGCGCTGAACCTCGCGATCGATGCGGCGCCGATCCCCGTCATCGGCGCGATCAACGGGCCGGCGATCGGGGCCGGTGTCATTCTCTCGATGATCTGCGATCTGCGCGTCGTCAGTCCCGATGCCTACTTCCAGTTTCCCGTCGCGAAATACGGTTTGGCACTCGACAACTGGAGCATCCGCCGCCTGACGTCCTTGGTGGGCGCAGGGCGGGCGCGTGGCATGTTGATGGCCGCCGACCGGCTCACCGCGGACGTCGCGCTCCAAACGGGGTTGGCCAACCGGCTGGGCACGCTGGCCGACGCGCAGGCCTGGGCCGCGCAGCTCGCCGACTACGCTCCGCTGGCCATCCAGCACGCCAAGCGGGTGCTCAACGACGACGGTGCGTACGAAGATCCGTGGCCGGCCCACCAGGAGCTGTTCGACAAGGCCTGGAGTAGTCAAGACGTCATCGAGGCCCAGGTGGCCCGCATCGAGAAGCGGCCGCCGAACTTCCAGGGCGCCTAGATGCTGCGCGCGGCGGTCCGGCTGGCTGGTGGCACCGCCGCCATCGTCGGCGGGGGCTGGGCGTTGCGCGCGCTGCAGGGCGCCCCGTCGGCGCTCGGTGCGTCCCCGGTCGAGATCGACGCCGTTGCGAAGCGCTCGCCGAATTACCGCGACGGCGTGTTCGCCAATCTTGAACCCGCATCGGACGTCAGCCTGAGCCGTCAGGAGCAGTTCTTGCTGGCGCGCGAAGTCGTCGCGGGCAGCGTCAATCAACATCCTTCTGCGTCGGTTCCGCTGGTGACGCCCGCGGTTGGACTGGCCGCCGCCGACCTGGCCGTCACCTGGTACGGCCACTCGTCGGCCGTCATCGAAATCGATGGTTACCGCGTGCTCGCCGATCCGGTGTGGAGCGAACGGTGTTCGCCGTCGCACGCCATCGGCCCCAAGCGACTCCATCCACCGCCGTCGGCGTTGGAGGCGCTGCCCGCCATCGACGCCGTGATCATCAGTCACGACCACTACGACCACCTTGACGTCGACACCGTGAGGCAACTGGCTCGCATGCAGCGCGCGAAGTTCTTCGTGCCGCTCGGCATCGGTGCGCATCTGCGCCGGTGGCACATCCCGGCCGACCGGATCGTCGAACTCGACTGGAACGAGAGCGCGACGCTCGGCGAACTCACCCTGGTGTGCACGCCGGCACGGCACTTCTCCGGGCGGTTCGTGAACCGCAACGTCACGCTGTGGGCGTCCTGGGCGTTGATCGGGCCAGCACACCGTGCCTTCTTCGGCGGAGATACCGGCTACACCAAGAGCTTTGCCGACATCGGCTCCGATCACGGCCCGTTCGACCTCACGCTGATGCCGATCGGCGCGTACCACCCGGGTTGGCCGGACATTCACATGAATCCGGAGGACGCGGTCCGCGCGCACCGGGACATCACCGATTCCGGTCTGCTGGTGCCCATCCACTGGGCGACGTTCCGGCTCGCGCCGCACCCATGGTCCGAGCCGGTGGAGCGAATGATCACGGCCGCCGAGGAAGAGCGCGTGGCGGTGGCAACGCCACGGCCGGGCCAGCGCATCGAATCCGGCGCGGGGCCGATAGACCCATGGTGGAGGACGTTGACCGGCTAGCGTGCTGGTGTGCAGCGTTCACCGATGTTCCGCGACTCAGCCTTACGAGATGATTAGTGCACTTGCCGTAGGCCTTTCCGATGCCGAGGTGGCAGCACGGGTTGCGGCGGGCAAGACCAACGACGTCCCCAGCCGGGCCGCCCGCTCCGTGTCCGAGATCGTCCGTGCCAATGTATTCACCAGAATCAATGCGATTCTCGGCGTGCTGTTCCTCATCGTGTTGAGCACCGGGTCGCTGATCAACGGCCTGTTCGGCATCCTCATCGTCGCCAACAGCGCGATCGGCATCATCCAGGAACTGCGCGCCAAGCAAACGCTCGACAAGCTGGCGATCGTCGGTCAGGCGAAACCCATGGTGCGCAGGCAATCCGGGACGGCCGCACTCGCGCCGAGCGAGGTCGTGCTCGACGACGTCATCGAACTCGGGCCCGGTGACCAGATCGTCGTCGACGGAGAAGTTCTCGAGGAGGCGAACCTCGAGGTCGACGAATCACTGCTTACCGGTGAAGCCGACCCGGTGGACAAGGCCGCAGGCGACGAGGTGAAGTCGGGCAGCTTCGTGGTCTCGGGTAGCGGCGCATACCGGGCCACCAAGGTCGGCCACGAGGCGTATGCCGCGAAGTTGGCGGAGGAGGCCAGCAAGTTCACCTTGGTCAAGTCCGAATTGCGTACTGGCATAAACAAGATCCTGCAGTTCATCACCTACCTGCTGATCCCGGCCGGCCTCCTGATCATCTACACCCAGCTGTTCACCACCGACGCGGGCTGGCGGGAATCGGTGTTGCGCATGGTCGGTGCGCTGGTGCCGATGGTGCCAGAAGGCCTGGTGCTGATGACCTCCATCGCGTTCGCCGTCGGCGTGGTCCGACTAGGCCGCCGCCAATGTCTTGTGCAGGAACTGCCGGCCATCGAGGGGCTGGCCCGAGTCAATGTGGTGTGTGCCGACAAGACCGGCACTTTGACCGAGAACGGTATGCGGGTAAGCGATCTCAAGGTGCTGAGCGCGCAGGACGTCGGCGACGTACTGGCTCAGCTCGCCAGCGACGACACCCACCCCAACGCCAGCATGGTCGCGATCGGCGAGGCGTACAAGATGCCGCCGGGCTGGACGGCGACGGCGAGCGCGCCGTTCAAGTCGGCGACGAAGTGGAGCGGGACGTCGTACGGCGAGCACGGCAACTGGGTCATCGGGGCGCCCGACGTGCTACTCGACCCGGCGTCGGCTGAAGCGGAGCAGGCCGAGCGCATCGGAGCGCAAGGGCTGCGGGTGCTGCTGCTGGGTTCCGCCGATCGCCCCGTCGATGCCGACGACGCGCCCGGTGAGGTCACCCCTGCTGCGCTGGTCGTGCTCGAGCAACGCGTCCGACCCGATGCCCGTGACACCCTGGATTACTTTGCCGCGCAGAAGGTTACGGTCAAGGTCATCTCCGGCGACAACGCGGTGTCCGTCGGTGCGGTAGCCGACTCGCTGGGACTGCACGGCGAGACGATGGACGCGAGGCAACTGCCCGAGGACGCGGATGCACTGGCTGACACGCTCGAGGAGTACACCACCTTCGGCCGGGTGCGGCCGGATCAGAACCGCGCCATGGTGCATGCGCTGCAAGCGCGGGGCAACACGGTTGCGATGACGGGCGACGGCGTCAACGACGTGCTCGCGCTCAAGGATGCCGACATCGGCGTCGCCATGGGATCGGGTAGCTCCGCGTCGCGGGCCGTGGCTCAGATCGTGTTGCTGGACAACAAATTTGCGACGTTGCCCTATGTGGTCGGCGAGGGCCGTCGCGTCATCGGCAACATCGAGCGCGTCTCCAACCTGTTCCTCACCAAGACCGTGTACTCCGTGCTGCTGGCGGTACTGGTCGGATTGGCTGGGCTGTCGTCGAAGTTCTTCGGTACCGATCCGCTGTTGTTCCCGTTCCAACCGATTCACGTCACGATCGCGGCCTGGTTCACCATCGGTATACCCGCGTTCATCCTGTCGCTGGCACCCAACCGCGAACGCGCACACTCCGGGTTCGTACGCAGGGTGATGACCTCGGCGCTGCCCTCGGGGCTCGTCGTGGGCATCGCGACGTTCACGTCGTATCTGCTCGCGTACCAGGGGCGTGCGTCGACTTGGCTGGAACAGACGCAGGCGTCGACGTCGGCGCTGATCACGCTTCTGGTCTGCGCGGTGTGGGTGCTCGCAGTGGTGGCCCGGCCCTACGAGTGGTGGCGGGTGGTGTTGGTCGCGGCGTCAGGGTTGGCGTACGTCGTGATCTTTTCTCTGCCGTGGGCCCGCGAGAAGTTCATGCTGGACCCTTCGAATGTTCAAGCCACGGCATTGGCGCTGGTCATCGGTCTTTTCGGGGCTGCGCTGATCGAGGCCAGCTGGTGGATTCAGGGTCGGATGCTGGGAGAGCGCCGTACGTTGTGGCGAACGGATCCAGAGGGCTAGCCAGGCCCATTAGGCTGGGGTCATGGGATTCATAGATACGTTGAAGGGCCTGCTGTCGAAGAACGCCGACAAGGTCGACTCTGCGATCGACAAGGTCGGCGACGTCGTCGACTCGAAGACGGGCGACAAGTACAAGGGCGCCGTCGACAAGGTGCAGGACGTCGCGAAGAAGGCCGTTGACGGGACGAACCCGCAGACTCCGCCTCCGGCGGCACCGCCTCCCACCTCGTAGGTCGATGGCGAAGCTGTCAGTCTCGGTCGACGTCCCCCTGTCACCGGAAAAGGCATGGGAGGCGGCGTCCGATCTTTCTCGCTACAAGGAGTGGCTGAGTATCCACCGGGTGTGGCGTAGCAAGCTGCCCGAAACCTTGGAGAAGGGCACGCAACTGGTCTCCATCGTCGAGGTCAAGGGCATGCCCAACCTCATCAGGTGGACCGTCGTCAACTACAAACCGCCGGAAGCCTTGACGCTCAACGGTGACGGCAAGGGCGGCGTGAAGGTCAAGCTCATCGGGAAGATCAAGCCTGCCGAGCAGGATCCCGAAGGGTCGACGGTGACGTTCGACGTGCACCTCGGCGGTCCGGCGCTCTTCGGGCCCATTGGCATGCTCGTCGCGGGTGCGCTCAAGGGCGACATCCGGGCGTCGCTGGACACGTTCAAGTCCGTCTTCGCGCCGTGACCGCTGCGGACCGGCTGGCGGCGCTTGTGCGTGACGCGGCCGGTATCGAGCTGCCCGTTCGCGTGCGGGCCTGGGACGGCAGCGAGGCTGGGCCCGCCAACACTCCGGTCTTGGTCATCAAGCGCCGCAAGGCATTACGCCGCTTGCTGTGGGCGCCTGGCGAAATGGGTTTGGCCCGTGCATACGTCACGGGCGACATCGACGTCGAAGGTGACCTTGCCGACGGCCTCCGCAGGGTGTGGGCCATCGCGGCGGAGCGCCCTCCGGCGCCGACGGGCTGGCGCGGCAAGGCTTCCGCAGCACTGGCGGCCATCAGGCTCGGCGCGGTCGGACCGCCGCCGCGGCCACCCGCGTCCGAGGCACGACTGAGCGGCCGCCTGCACACCCGGTTGCGTGACCGCGCCGCCATCGCGCACCACTACGACCTGTCGAACGACTTCTACCAGTTGCTGCTCGACGACCACATGGCCTACTCGTCGGCCTATTACACCGACGACGGCCAGTCGCTGCACGACGCGCAGACGGCCAAGCTCGAACTCGTCTGTCGCAAGCTGGAATTGAAGCAAGGTCAGCGGTTGCTCGACGTCGGCTGCGGGTGGGGTTCGATGATTCTGTACGCGGCCCGCAACCACGGCGTGCACGCCACCGGCATCACGCTTTCGACCGAGCAACGCGACTTCATCGAGGCCCGTGTTGCGGAGCACGGGCTCATCGGTCGCGTCGAGGTTCGGCTGCAGCACTACCGCGAATTCGATGATCCACCAGCGTCATTCGACGCGGTCAGTTCCATCGAGATGGGCGAGCACGTCGGCGAGGAGCATTACCCGAGCTACGTCGACGTCATGCACCGCGCGCTCGAGCCAGGTGGACATCTTCTGCTGCAACAGATGTCGCGCAGTGCCGATGCCGCACCAGGTGGTGGCCCCTTCATCGAGTCGTACATCGCACCCGACATGCACATGCGGCCGTTGTGGCAGACCGTGCGACATCTGCAATACGGCGGCTTCGAGATTCGCGACGTCGAGGCCATGCGTGAGCAGTACGTGCGCACCGTCGCGCACTGGCTGGAGACGTTCGAGCAGCGGTACGACCAGTTCGTCGCGTTGCAGGGTGAAGAGGTTGCGCGGGTATGGCGGTTGTATCTCGTCGGCGGCGGGCTGGCGTTCGAGCAGGGCCGGATGGGCGTCGACCAGATCCTGGCGCGCAAGAGCTAAATCAGCCGGCCAACTCGCGGATGCCGCGCCCGATCAGCAACGCGCCAATCAAGACGAAGAGCACCATCATCACCGTCTTCTCGTTGGCGAGCAGCCAGCCCTTGAGCCCAGTGAGTCGACGCTGCGCGGCCTCGCCGCCTGCCAGGTAGGCCAGCACGGGCCCGGTGACGGTCACCGTCGCAGCCAACACGAACACCACGACGAAGAGTACGTCCGCCAACACGGGCAGTCTGACGGACGCGATGTCCAACCCGACCAGTATCCCGATGGAAATGCTCGCCGGATCGATGGCGGTCACCGCCAAGCCCATTCCGAACGAACCCCGCACCGTCAGGCCGTCGACCCGACGGACCAGCCGGCTGGGCTGACCGTTCGATTCGGCTCCGCGGCGCCGCCACATCCTGGCGGCCAGGCCGATGAGCACGACGCCGACCACGATCCTCAGGATCGACACCACGGGCGAGGGATGCCCACGATGGCCCAGGGTCGGATCGTTGATCGCCGAGAAGATCACCAGCGCGGCGCTGACGAGCAGAATCAGGCCGACCAAGCGGCCTCCGGCGAACGCCATGCCCTTCGACCTGGCCCCTTCGGAGGTCAGAATCAGCATGATGGCGATGATCGGAAGCGGTCCGACCGCCAGCGCGACGGCGAGCGGCAGCAACTCTCCAATTGCGTTACCCACGGTTCGTCACCCTTCCATGCCGAAGGCCCGCTGACTACACTGCGCCGAGTGGCCGCCGAAACCTACGAATACGGAATCGATTTCGACGCAGTCAGGGCCATCGACATCCACACCCACGTGGAAGTCGATTGCCACGGGCACAACGCCTACGACGACGAACTCGTCGACGCGACACGGTCGTATTTCAAGATGGGTGACACCGCGGCCGCATCGGTCGATGAACTCGCCGAACACTATCGTCAGCGCAACGCGGCCGCGGTCGTCTTCACGATCGATGCCGAGACGGCGACCGGTCATGCACCGAACTCCGTCGAGGACCTGATCGCCGGGTGCGCGAGGAACAACGACGTGCTGATTCCGTTCGGCTCCGTGGATCCGTTATCCGAAAGCGTCGTCGCGCAGGTGGGCGAGCAGATCGCGCTCGGGGTGAAGGGCTTCAAGTTCCACCCGAGCGTGCAGGCCTTCGAGCCCAACGACCGCCGCTACTACCCGATCTATGCGGCCATCGCCGATGCGGGTCTGCCTGCGCTGTTCCACACCGGGCAGACCGGGTTGGGGTCCGGGCTGCCAGGCGGGCACGGCATCAAGATGCGCTACAGCGATCCGGTCTTGCTCGACGACGTCGCCGCCGACTTCCCGAACCTGACGATCGTGATGGCGCACCCGGCGGTCCCGTGGGTCGATGCGCAGATCGCGATCGCCACCCACAAGTCCAATGTCTACGTCGACCTCTCGGGTTACTCGCCGAAGTACTTTCCGCCCCAACTCGTCCGTGCGCTGGGTCGGCAGTTGCGCACGAAGGCACTCTTCGGCACCGACTACCCGTACGTCCAGCTCGACCGTTGGGAGCGGGACTTCGCGGCGCTCGACCTCGACGCCGAGCTAGCGCCGCTGGTCTACAAGGAGAACGCGTTGCGGGTGCTCGGATTGCGCTAGGAGATCGCGGGGCTGACCCGCTGGCCCTTGCGCAACGTGTCGAGCAGCTCGCGGTAAGGCCCCACCAGGTAGGCAGTGTCGCCCGCACTCAGTCGGGTATCGCGGCGGGGGTGCAATCGGACCGGCTGGCCAGGCGTCGTGATCGCGATGACCCGAGTTTGCGTCGACATCTCATCCATCCGAGTCCCGTCGAGCCCGCTGCCCCGCTCGACGTACACGCCACCCACCATGAATGAGGTCTGACCCACCGAGAACGTGTTGAGCACCTGCAGTCCGAGGGCGGCGCCGATGAACCACGGCGCGGCCAATTCCACTGTCGAGCGCACATTTTCGAATCCAAAGCGGTGCGCGACGGCGGCGCCAAGCGCGCGGTCGTACACCCGCAGCACCACGGGTACACCAGGGGTGTCCGCGGATCGCATCCAGCGCACGCCCAGCCGTTCGCGCAACACGATGCCGGTCTCGATGTTGACCATGTCGTCCTGGGTCAGCACCGCGACCGCGACGGCGTCGTCGATTCGGGCCGAGTCCAGCGTCGCGGCCAATGTCGAGTCACCGAAGATCACGGGCACGCCGAGTTCGGCTGCCGAAGAAAGGAATCGGTTGTCGGGGTTGCGCTCGATGACGACGACGTCGTGGCCCGCGGCCTTCAAGTCGGCGACCACCCGAATCCCGAACGAGCCGAGCCCAACCACGATGACGTGGTCGTTGAGCTCGCGCACCTTCCGCAGGCCCGCATTCTGAGTGATGCGACGGGACAACAGCAGGTCGGCGACGAACGCCATCAACACCGCCGTCGACGTCACGCCCGCGAACATCAGCCCGATGCCGAACAGGCGCAGCCAGGTGGGTTGACCGACGAAGCTGAAGTCGCCGTATCCGACGGTGGCGATGGTCTCGGTCGAGAAGTACAAGGCGTCGATGAAACTCATGCCCGGCTTGTGATATGTGAAGCGCAGCAAGACCGTTGCGGTCAACAACAGTGACATCGACGCCGCGAATGCCTTGAAGAAGTTCGGGTTCACGTCGTCCCGAAACGCCCGCACCGCATCGAGGACGCGCCTCAGTGGTTTCCGACGATGCTGGTGGTATCCCCGCGCACCCGGATGGCCGACTGCGGTCTGCGCGGTCGCCGGCGAAGCGACCTCGATGCCTTGCGCGACCAACTCCTCCGCGGTGCCGATCATGGCCGTCCAGTCGCCAGCGTGGACGCGGACGTCGCGTCCGGGGCAGGCCACCACTTCGCCAGGGGTTGACGAGTTCTCGTCGCGGACCACCGCCACCGGTGCGAGGTCGCCGAAGAGCTCCCGCAGCGTTGCGTCGCGCGGCGCGTCGGTACCCGAGACGACGAATTCGATGCCCGCCGCAGAGATGACGTGGGTGGTGCGGGACAGGCACGCTTCCACCACGGAAGGCGCGGCGAGATCCGCGACGTCGAGTACTGCGCCCGGTCCGTTGCCGATCGCGACGGCTTCGCGCAGCACGCTGTTGGCCAGCCGCGTCACGACCCGTACGTCGTGGTTGAGTTGCCGCGCCAATAGCGCTACTTCCAGGTTGACCGCGTCGTTTGCGCCAACGCACACGACGGCCGCGGCGTCGGTGATCCCGGCGTCGGTAAGTCCGTTCGCGTCGTCGCAGGGCACCACGACCGAGCCGGCGTCGCGCAACCCGTCGGCGATGCGGCCCGCCAGCGCATCGGAGCCGCAGACGATGGTGTGGCCTGGCATGGATGCACGCTACTTCGGAAACCTTCGCCGCGACGGGTGAAGATGTACTCATGCCCAGCTACATCAAGGCCTGCATCAACGGGGCCCGCACACCTGACCAGCACCCGAACCTGCCGGTGACGCCCGACCAGCTGGCGGCCGCGGCCGTCGCCGCGCATCAGGCTGGGGCGCAGGCGGTTCACATGCACCCCAAGGCGGCGGACGGAAGGGACTCGCTGGAGCCGGCCGCCGTCGACGCGGCGGTGGCGGCGGTGCGGGCGGCGGCGCCGGGACTGCCGCTCGGCGTGACGACCGGGTTCTGGGCGCTTCCGGATGCCGAGGCGCGCAAGCGGGCGGTTCAGGGGTGGACGATCCTGCCCGACTTCGCCTCGTTGAATTGGCACGAACCTGGCTCACCCGAACTGGCGGAGGTGCTGCTCGGCAGGGGCCTTGGCGTCGAAGTGGGGCTCTTCCACGCCGAGGCCGCCGCGTCATGGGCGGAGTCCGACATCGCAAAGCACTGCATGCGGGTGATGATCGAACTGCAGGGTCACGAGGACGTCGCGGTCGCCGACGACATGCTCGCCAGGGTCCGTGCCGTGGGTTCCCCGGCGCCCGTGCTGTTGCACGGGCTCGACGAAAGCTGTTGGCCGCTTTTGGAACACGCAGGCATCGTGGGCGTTCAGACCCGAATCGGGATGGAGGACACGCTGAAGCTGCCGGACGGAACGACCACACCCGACAACGCCGCGCTGGTGTCGGCGGCAGTGGCTCTGCTCAGTCGGTAGGGCCGGCCAGCGCGAAGTCGGCGAAGTCGAATCCGGGTACCACGACGCAGCTCACCAGCGTGGGCTCGTCGTCGCGGGGGCGGGCCCGTTGCCAGTGTCCTGGCGGAACGAGCAGTTGCGGCTGTTCGCCTGCGTCGACGTCGCTGCCGAGCAAAAGCGTTGTCGCACTGTCCTGTTCCTGCCCGACCTCGAGCAGCAGTGGACTGCCGCGGTGGTAGAGCCATAGTTCGGCGCTGCGGACCGTGTGCCATGCCGACTGCTGACCGGGCATCAGGAGGAACAGAATCGCGGTGCCCGCGCTGCGGGGCCCGTTGTAGTCCTGAGGTAGTGCGGGCTGGCGGAAGGTCAGGTCGCTGCGCCACGTTTCCCGAAACCAGCCCCCTTCCGGGTGCGGGGCTAGCTCGAGCCGCTGTGCCCAGCCGGGTAGGTCCGCCATGGGGCCAGCCTACGTCGACGCCGGGATGGCACCCGATAGTCTCGTAAACATGGCTCGGCTGCGCCCCGGATGGTTGGTGGTGGTGTGCGCGACGGTAATCCTGGTCAGCGCGTGGCTGCCATGGCTGACCACGACCACCGACGGTGGCGGGCGGGCCAGTGCGATCGGTGGCAGGGTCGGCCAGATCGCTGTACCGCCGCACGGGTTCGGCGTCGGACAGCTGATCGTGATCTTGACGTCGACGCTGATGGTGGCGGCTGCGATGTCGGCGCGAAACCTGTCACCACGGAGCTCTTCGGCTGCGGCGCTGGGGATCTCGGTGCTGTTGGCGGTGATGACGCTCTGGTACTACCGGCTCTACGTGGGGGCGCCCGTCGCAGCGGGGTACGGGTTCTACATCGGAGTCGTCACGATCGTCATCGCCATTGCACTTTCGGTGTTGGCCATGGTCGTGGCGTGGGGCGCGCGATGAACGTCGAACCGGTCGTGCTCACCGGACCACGCTGGGTCTCGCTGGAGCCACTCACTCGCGCGCACGCTCCCGAAATCGCGACGGCGTCCGCAGACGGGGACGTCGGCGGCTTGTGGTTCACCCATGCGCCTTCACCACAGACGGCGGAGCAATGGATCGACATGCGGCTGGCCCTGCAGCACCCCGACACCGGGCTGACCTTCGTGGCCCGCAGGCCGGACGGCGTCGTCGTCGGTTCGTCGAGCTATCTCAACGTCGACCCGCCGAACCGTCGGCTCGAGATTGGGAACACCTGGTTCTCGGCTTCGGTCCGGCGGACGGGGGTGAACACGGAGAGCAAGCTGCTCATGCTGAGCCATGCCTTCGACGAGTTGGGCTGCATTGCAGTCGAATTCCGTACGCACTTCTTCAACTCGACCAGTCGCGCGGCCATCGAACGCCTTGGCGCCAAGCTGGACGGGATTCTGCGCAGCCAGCAGCTGCTGCCGGACGGGTCGCGGCGGGACACCGTGGTGTATTCGATCCTCGACGTGGAATGGCCTGCGGTGCGCAACAATCTGCGCTTCCGGCTGGACCGCCCTTAGCGCGTCGCTACCTCCGCACCGTGCAGCAGCACCGCGCACTGGTCACACGTCAACGTCGCCTCGAAGTCCGCGCCGCAACCCGTGTGCGTCAGTTCGACCGCTGGGCCCTCCGGCGCATGAAAGCAGTGTTGCGCCCACTGCAAGGCGGTGATGAGGATGGGGAACACCGCGCGGCCCTTCTCGGTGAGCCGGTAGCGGCCATCCGTCGCCGTCAGCACCCCGCTGGCGGTGAAGATCTGAAGCCGGTCGGTCAGCGATCCCGGTGGCGCCCCAAGTTGAGCTGCGAAGTCACCGAACCGACTGGTTCCGACGAAGGCCGCCACCAGAAGAGCGAAGCCCCAACGGTTCCCGAGGATGTTCATGGTCTGGGGGAACAGCCCGGCTCGGCCGCTGGTCGACCGGCGCCGCGTCGAGTGGACGGGCATGGATCGTGACCAGGAGCCACTTGGACCCCATTGGACAACAAGCTCCTTCTCCGTCACTGCCACGCCGCACGCGCGGCAGCACAGCACGGGTGCGAAGTCTGCACCGCAACCCGTGTGGTGCATCGCGGGTAGCCGCTCGGCATGGTCGGTCACCCAATGGCGTTCCCACTCCCAGATCGACACCAGCACCGGCCAAACCCCTCGCCCCCGCGGGGTGAGCACGTAATCCGAGCGCGGCGGTTTGACCTCATACGCCCGCCGCGCCAAGAGTCCATCGGCGGTCATCGCCGTCAGCCGCTGCGTGAGTACCGCGTGGGAGATCGGCAGGCGCGCAAGGAACTCGCCGTACCGCGTTGCGCCGAGCGCCGCCTGCTGGAGGATGAGCAGCGTCCACTCGTCGCCGAGCACTCCGAGCATCCGGCCGACGGCGTTTGTTCCGCCTGCGGGTAGCTCGGTCGGCACTAGAGCCCGATCGCTGCGGCCGCGGTGTCGGTCGACCGCCAGCGCCGCAGTTCCGAGCCGTCCGCCCACGTGGCGTGGGTGCCGCTCGAAACCCGTTCCGGTAGTGCCAGTTTGCATACCGGACCATCGCCCACCCTGGCCGCGTCGAACACCAGGCAGTAGGACGCGTCGTCGTTCATGTCGGTGGTGATCGTGACGAGGTAGCCGTCGTCCTCCGCCGTGCTGCCCACGCGCGGCGCCATGGCCGTCTCGCTGCCATAGACACCGTCGCCGAACCCGATGCGTTCTTCGGAGCCGGTGTGCAGGTCGTGTTTGACCAGCCCGTCGAACAGGAACCAGCCCGGCTTGCCCGTCGCCGCGTAGGTGTAGCGGTAGGGGCGACCGGCATAGCAGGAATTGACCATGCCGAACTCGGAGATGCTGTCGGATAGGCGTTCTTCGCGCGTCGCACCGGTCTTGAGGTTGAACCGCCACCGGTGCAGGCGAGTCTGCATGCGGTCCATGGCGAGGAACCGGAACCTGCGCTGCCACTTGTCGCCAACGCCGTCGTCGGCGGGTTCGGGGTCGCCCTGGAAGAAGCCGTCGAGCACAAGTTCGTCGCCGTCCTCGTAGGCGTTCGGGAAGTGCAGCACATACGTCGGGTCCGCTTCGAACCACATGATCTGCGAGGTGTCTCCACGCCGCGGAATGACGGCGAAGCGCGACGGCATGTCCCGGTGCAGCCGCGGTAGGTGCACGTTGTGCTCGAGCATCGCGGGATCCCAGAACAGTGGAAAGTCGTTGAGGATCACGTAGTTCTCGGTAAACGCCATGTCGTGGGGCAGTCGCGGCCCTGGCAGCGGGACGTCGACGAGGTGCACGAGTTCGTTGTTGGCATCGACGACGCCGTAGTGCATGTACGGCGCCTGCTTGCTGTAGTTGAAGAACAGCAGTTCGCCGGTCCTGTCGTCGACCTTGGGGTGCGCCGAGACTCCCCATTCGAACGGGAACGCGCCGCGCCAGTCCTCCTTGCCGAGCGTGTCGCCGGAGTAGGGGTCGATGCGGTACATGTCGCCGCACTGATAGTGGCTGGTCAGCGCGGTGCCCCGGTGCACGATGACGTCGGTGGACGACGCATCCTTCATCAATGTCCTTGCGCCCCAACCGTAGTCGCGGCGCGCGAGTTCGACGGGCTCCCCGATACCCGGCCACAGCGGACCATTTGCGTCGAGTTCCTCGGCGAACCCGTCGGTACGAACGAATCGATTGCGGTAGAACGCCTTTCCTTCGCGAAAGCCGACGACGTGCACCATGCCGTCTCCGTCGAACGGGTGGTAGTACTTCAACGCGGGATGCAGCGGGTTCTCGGTGTTGCGCAGGTAGACACCGTCGAGGTCGCGCGGCAGCTCACCCTCGACGACGGTCAGGTCGTCGGCGTCCCACTCCGTGCTCTGGGGGAGCCACGGCCCGGTGCGATACGGGTGGTCGTCGTCCTCTGGCAGCGTGGACAGAAACTTGCCGACTACTTCAACGTCCATGGCCTACTCCTTCGCGGTACCGACGACGAAACTGACTGTGGTGGCGGTACTTCCGCCGAAGTTGAGCGTGCCGAACGTCTTGGCGCCGTCGACTTGGTAGTCGCCAGCCCCGCCACTGACCTGCTTGGCCGCGTCCAGCAGCATGCGTACCCCTGATGCGCCGACGGGATGGCCGCCGCCGATGAGCCCGCCGCTGGGGTTCATCGGCAACCGTCCGCCCGGCTCGAGTTCGCCGTTCTCGATGGCCTTCCACGATTCGCCGGGACCAGTCAGCCCGATGTGGTCGATCGCCATGTACTCGCTTGGGGTGAAGCAGTCGTGTACCTCGATGCCGTCGAGGTCGTCGAGCGTGACGCGGGCGCGGGTGAAGGCGTCCAGCACGGCCCGCCGGACGTGCGGCATCACGTAGGGATCGGTCGCGGAGTGCTCGAACTTCTGCTTCATTCCGAGGCCGACCGTGCGGTGGCCCCACCCTTCGATGCGCCCGATGGGTCGCGCGTCGGGATGGTCGCGCAGGTAGTCGTCGGTGACCAGCACCAGGCCCGCGCCGCCGTCCGTCATCTGGCTGCAGTCGAAGCGCCGCAATCTGCCCTCGACGACGGGGTTGGTCTCCACGTCGCTGGTCCCGGCCATCAGGTCCGGCACCGTCCACTCGCGGGTCTGGGCGTTGGGGTTGTTGCGCGCGTTGGCGAAGTTGAGCTGGGCGATCGCCCGCAGGTGAAGCTCGTCGATGCCGTACCGACGGTCGTACTCCTCGGCGACCGACGAGAACATGTACGGCCACATGAACGTGGCCTCGCTGCCCTCGTGGCCGATCCACGCGGCTGCGCCAAGGTGCTGCGCGGCGGTGTCGCCTGGCACCGTCTTCTCGAGTTCCACGCCGACGACGAGTGCCGTTTCGTATGCGCCGGAGCGCAGGTCGGCGATCGCGGCGAGCGTGGCGATGCTGCCCGACGCGCACGCGGCCTCGTGTCGCGATGACGGGGTGTCCCACAGCCCGTCGACCATGGTGGCCGGCATGGCGCCGAGGTGTCCCTGACCAGCGAAAAGCTCGCCGAAGGCATTTCCCACGTGGACGACGCCGATGTCGGACGCGTCGATCTTGGCGGCCTCGAGCGTCGAGTTCACCACCTCGGCGGTGAGTCCTGCGAAGTCGACGCCCTCGCGGTGCAGATTGCGCGCGAAGTCGCTTTGGTAGCCACCGAGGATCCACACGCTGGTCATGACCGCACGGTACTACAACTAACAGAGTGACTGGGCGGAATGGTCGCGGAAATCTGTCGCATCATCCCGCGGGCCTGCCGCCTCTCACCTACATGAAGGCACACAAGATCACCTACGAACTCGTCGATCGGTTGCACGTCGGGCGCTCGGCACGCGTCTCGGGGGACGGAATCGCATCGGTCGTCTCGACCTGGCTGGCCGAATTCGGCGTGGACAGCCCACTGGCAGAGGAGCTCGCCAGGGCCGCCCGCGCCAACAACTGGCCCGCGGTACACGCGATCGGCGACAGGCTCTCCCTCGAGGTGATGGTCGCCGCCTGACGGTCTCGCCGGCTCTTGCTGAACCGGCGAGACCTAGACGTACTCGGGCGTCGACTACCGAGTCCATCTATATGCGAGCATTGCCCGCGCGTGGGATGCACAAACTTCCGCGCACACCGATCGACAGAGGAAGATGGCGGACATGACGTCGCAGAACCACGACCTCGCCCTCCGGATGGCCGAACTGGCCAGGACCATCGCGCTACGCAAGGTCGACGAAGTGCTGGCCGACGTCACGGCGACCGCCAAGGAGCTCATCCCCGGCGTCGACATCGCTGGCGTGCTGCTCGTCGGCAAGGCGGGCAGCTTCGAAACGCTCGCACCCACCAACGACCTCATGTTCAAGCTCGACGAACTCCAGATGCGCTACCTCGAGGGCCCCTGTGTCACGGCGGCACTATCGGAGATCGTCGTGCGCACGGACGACTTCCGCAACGAGTCGAAGTGGCCCAACTATTCGCCTGAGGTCGTCCAGCTCGGCGTGCTCAGCGGGCTGTCGTTCAAGCTGTACACCGCCGACCGCACCGCGGGCGCGCTCAACCTGTTCGGGTACGAGCCCAAGCTGTGGGATACCGAAGCCGAGACCATCGGCATGGTGCTGGCGGCGCACGCGGCCGCGGCGATCCTGGCCAGTCGCGAGGGTGATCAACTCCAGTCGGCACTATCGACGCGGGATCGCATAGGGCAGGCCAAGGGCATCATCATGGAGCGATTCAAGATCGACGACGTCCAAGCGTTCGGCATGCTCCGTCACCTGTCCCAGGACACCAACACCAAGCTCATCGACGTCGCACTGCGCGTGATCGACACTCGGGGCGACTGACGCCGAAGCGCTGGTTTCCCGTCGGACGGTTCCGCCACCCCGGCCGAGTGTCGACTTATGCCACGCCATTCTCGAGCGCGCGTGACATAAGTCGACATTCGGCGGGATGGACGCTCAGCCGTCGGCGCGCACCTGAGCGGTAGCGGCGACCAGATTTCGCAGCGACTCGACGACTTCTTCGGTGCCACGGGTCTTGAGCCCGCAGTCCGGGTTGACCCACAACCGTTCGGCCGGAACGGCTTTCAACGCTGCGCGCAGCGACTCGGCGATCTCGGCCGTTCCTGGCACCCGCGGTGAGTGAATGTCGTACACACCCGGACCCACGGAGTTCGAGAACCCGACGGCATTGAGGTCGTCGAGTACCTCCATGTGGGAACGCGCTGCCTCGATCGAGGTGACGTCGGCATCGAGGTCCGCGATGGCTCCGATCACTTCGCCGAACTCTGAATAGCAAAGGTGAGTGTGGATCTGCGTCGAATCGGCCACTCCGGACGTGGCGAGCCGGAACGCGCCGACTGCCCACGTTAGATACTCGCCCTTGTCCTTCGACCGCAACGGCAACAGTTCGCGCAGGGCGGGTTCGTCGACCTGAATGATCGCGATGCCCGCGGCCTGCAGGTCGACGGTCTCGTCCCGGATCGCCAGCGCGATCTGGTTGGCGGTGTCGGCGAGCGGCTGATCGTCGCGGACGAACGACCACGCCAGAATCGTCACCGGACCGGTCAGCATGCCCTTGACCGGCTTGCTCGTCAGCGACTGCGCGTAGGTGGCCCACTCGACGGTCATCGGCTGGGGGCGCCCGACGTCGCCGAACAGGATCGGCGGGCGCACGCACCGGGTGCCGTAGGACTGCACCCAGCCGTTCTGCGTGGCGAAGAACCCGTCGAGTTGTTCGGCGAAGTACTGCACCATGTCGTTGCGCTCCGGCTCGCCGTGCACAAGCACGTCAAGACCCAATTGCTCTTGCAGTGCAATGACTTCGGCGATCTCCGACTTCATCCGAGCGACGTACTCGGCTTGGTCGATTTCACCCTTGCGCAGCGCGGCGCGGGCGATGCGGATCGCCGAGGTCTGCGGGTACGAGCCGATGGTGGTCGTCGGCAGGGGCGGAAGGTGCAGCCGCGCGTTCTGACTCTCCCGCCGCGCCGCTGCCGAGCCGCGCTGGGTGCCCGATGCGGTGATCGACTCGATGCGGGCCCGGATGTGGCCGTTGCGGAGCCTTTGATCGGTGCGCCGCGACGCGATCGCCGCGTTCGACGCTTCGATCGCGTCGGAGACCGAGTCGCGGTCGTCGCGCATCGCCTTCGCCAGCGTCGCGACTTCCGTCACCTTCTCGCTGCCGAAGGCCAACCAGCTGCGCAGCCGATCGTCCGGCTCGGTCTCGGGGTCCAGCGAGTACGGCACGTGCAGCGTCGAGCATGATGTGGATACCGCAAGTGCGCCAACGGAACCCAGCAACGAAGCGAGGGTGCCGAGGGCCGCGGCGAGGTCGGTGCGCCAGATGTTGCGGCCATCGACGATGCCTGCGACGACGGTCTTGTTGGCGAGTTCGGGCACGGCGGCCACCGCCCGAGCGTCGCCGGCCACCAGATCCACTCCGATGGCCTCGACGGGTGTGCGGGCCAGCGCAGGCAATGCAGCGTCGAGTCCGCCGAAGTAGGTGGCGACGAGAATGGCCGGTCGCTTCACCAGCGAGCCCAGCACGCCATAGGTGCGTTCGGCCAACTGGGGCCCGTTGTCGAGGATGTCGGTGACAAGTACCGGCTCGTCGAGTTGTACCCACTCGGCCCCCGCATCGACGAGTTGTCCGAGCAGTGCGCCGTAGAGCGAAATCAATTCGTCCAACCGGTCGATCGGAGCGCCCGCTCCGCCGACGGCCTTGCTCAGGGCCAGGAATGTCAGCGGTCCGACGATCACCGGACGCGCGTCAATACCTTGTGCGCGCGCCTCTTTCAGTTCGCCGAGCACCTTCTCCGGGTTGAGGGTGAACTTCGTGTCGGGCCCGAGCTCCGGGACGATGTAGTGGTAGTTGGTGTCGAACCACTTGGTCATCTCCAACGGCTGGACGTCGTCGTTACCGCGAGCCGCGGCGAAGTAGCGGTCGAGGTCGTCGGCGATGCCCGCTACTCGCGGAGGCAGGGCACCGAGCAGCACGGCGGTGTCGAGCACCTGGTCGTAGTAGGAGAAGGTGTTGACCGGCACGGAATCGAGTCCGTTGGCGGCCAGGCCGGCCCACGTGCTGCGGCGAATGTCCGCGGCCACCGATTCGAGCTCCGCGCGACTGACGCGTCCGGCCCAATACCCTTCGGTGGCGCGTTTGAGTTCGCGATTGGGTCCGATCCGCGGCGAGCCGAGAATGGTTGCGGTGAATGGTTCAGTGGTCATGACGTTCCTTCGTATGCGACGCGGTGGTTCATCGCCCGAGGACCATCAGCCGAACCGGCCACGCGTTCAACGTCAACCGTCACGGCCATGCGCCCATTCCGCGAGGCGATGCACCGCCGGACGCGGCGCGTCCGGCACAGCGGGCAGGTCTTCGGACTCACGAGCGCGCACCGACTTCGGTGCTCCTACTGGCCGTCGCTTCCCAATCGCAGACGTGTCTGCGAACCAGTGCTGATGACGGCGGTCGTTCTCGTATACCGCTGCGGGACAGTCCCGGATTCTCACCGGATTCCCTCTCGCGCTGCACCCAAACCGGCGTGCAATGCTCGATGCCGGGACTTCGCTTGCGCTCGGCCCGGTAAACCAGCTGCAGTGGGGAGCCTACCGCCACGCTTGACGGACGGGACTAGGGTCGGGGTCCATGGCCAGCTTCTTCGTTCGATGCTCGGCCGCCACGGTCGTCCTGCTGGCGGTGGGCGCCCCTGGGCTCGCGCACGCGTCGCCGACGTTCGACGATCCGGGTTTCTCCGCGTGTACCGGGACCACGCTTCCCGGTCTGGACCAGACCACGGACGACGTCACGAACAAGTGCTGCGCCACCCACGGCGGAATCCCGATGAGCACCACGTACGGAATGGGTTGCGTTGCGCAGGTGGATAATCCACCCGACGACTATCGCCCCACCATCTACATGCCGACGCGGCCGTCGCCGCCGGGGGAGGGTGACGATCCCGCGTTTGACGAGTTGGAGAAGCAGCCGCCGCTGCCTCCGCCGCCGTGAGATTCGGTGATGGCGCGGCGGACTTCGGGGACGACCTCGTGCATCCAGCGCTGGATCGCCGATTCTGGTTGGCCGCCTGGTAGGTAAATGAGGCCTGCTGCGTCGTAATCGAGCACCGCTGAGGTCAATTCGTCGACCCACTGGTCGACGGAACCGCCGATCCAGCGGCCGTCCTCGTCGCGTGTCTTGGGTACGGCGCGGCCGGTGAGCCGGCCGCCCAGGTTGTAGATGGTGGCGACTTCGTAGGGCGCTCGGCCCGCCGCCGCCGCGGCTTCGTCGATGAGCGGGCGTGACGTGGCGACCAGGGCGCTCCTCCAGTCCGCGGCGTGGGCGGGTATCCAGCCGTCGGCAAGCCGACCGGTGACCGCTAGCGATCGCGGACCTTGGGAGCCCGTCCAGATCGAGGGCGTCGGCTCCGGCGATGGGTCCGCCTGGCGCAGTTGGTAGAAGCGGCCGGTGAAGTCGACGGGCGGCCCCCCGCCGGTGAGCGCGCGCACGACGGTGATCGTTTCTTCCATGGCCTGAACCGATTCGGCGGGCGAGCGGGGTGGCACGCCGAGGCGGGCCAACTCGTCCCACAGGCTGCCTGCGCCGATCCCGAGGACGATGCGGCGGTCCGCAAGGGCGGACAGGCTTGCGACGGTGCGCGCGAGCAAGGGCGCCGACCTGATTCCGATGTTGGTGAGGTTGACCACGCCGCTGATTCGCCGGGTGGCGCCGAGCACCATGCCGAGCGCGGCGTAGGCGTCGATCTGGTCGGCGTAGTTCGGGTGGTCGGGGATCGACACGATGTCGAGGCCGGCGTCGTCGGCCGCCGTGGCACGGGGGAGGAGTTGGCGTACGTCGGCGAGGCCGGGTTGCAGGCCAAGGCCGAACCGCACCTGCGGCCGATTGATAAACACGAACACCGTTCTAGTTACGAACAGTGTTCGTGTCAAGTTATGGTGATCGCGTGAACCCGAAAGCGCGCCGCGCGGCGCGTCACCAGCCTCCGAACCATGAGGGCGATGCCGAACCCGGGCCGCGGCGCCGCACGGCGCAGATCACGCCCGAGCGGGTCATCGACACGGCCCTCGACGTCGTCGCCACCGAGGGTTACGACGCGCTGACCATGCGCCGGTTGGCGGGCGCGCTCGACACGGGACCCGCCTCGCTCTACGCACACGTGGTCAACAAGGCCGACCTCGACGAGCTGCTGATCGGGCGGCTGTGCGCCCAGATCGTCCTACCCGAGCCAGACGCCACCACGTGGCGGGCACAGCTCGGCGGCGTGTGCGCGCAGCTGCGCGACCAGTACCTGAAGTACCCCGGAATCTCCCGTGCCGCGTTCGCCATGGTCCCCACCGACCTCGAGATCGTGCGCGTCACGGAAGGGATGCTGGCGATCCTGCTGGCCGGGGGTGTCGCCCCGCAGGCCGCCGCGTGGGCCAGCGACGCCCTGTTGCTGTACGTGGCTGCCTACTGTCTCGAGCTATCGGTCGCGCGCCAGCGCTCGGCAGATGACGACGCAGCCTGGGTGCTCGACCGCGACGAACTGGTGCGCCGGTTCACCGCGCTGCCCGCCGCGGCCTTTCCCCACGTCACGCGTCACGCCGCCGAACTCACCGCCGGCGACGGCCACGACCGATTCGACTTCACGATCGGCCTGATGGTCGCCGGCCTCGCTTCGTAGCGCCGAAGAATTCGAGTGGCGGCAAACTCCCGCTTCGCCGGGCCATCCGTGACGAGCTTTGCGACGAATACGGGTTATGGGCCCGACGATGCGTACCTCAGCGGCGCCCCAATTGGCGGGGGAAGTGCGGTTTCGACGCGAAGGCGACCAGATCTGCGTCGATCACGCGACACCGGTCATGTGGTTCGCCCGCCATGTGCTCGAGCGCTGCCGAGCGAACCCCGACGTGGGACTGAGTTTCGACGGCGTGCACGTGACGCTCCATGCACCGAACGGACTATGGGTCTGGAAGCTCACCGGCCGCAGTTGGTCCCATCGCGACGGGCCTGGCGCCGAACTCCTCGTCATGGTCGAAGGAGTGTGGGCGGACTGAGGGCCGGGTTCCAGTGAGGCAATGGTTCACCAAGTGAAACGAGTTCCCTTCGGGCAGTGGCCGACTCGGCTGGCGCGGCGATCGCGACACGGAGCCGATCATGAAATGTGCGATACCGCTGCGTACACAGCTTTGGCGATTTATGCTGCGCGAGACTGGTCATGCACCTCGACACGGGGCCGCGGTGGGACCGTCATTGCCGGGGGGAGCAGACGTGCGCACGAGCCTTCGCTACCTGACTTTGGGGCTTGCCTTGACGTTGATGCCCGTCTTCATCGTCACCGCTGCCTCGCCCGCTTTAGCGGACTGCACCAACGCCGGGAACGCGACCGTGTGCGCACAGGGCACCGTCCGCGGCGGCGGCCCGACACCGCCGTCGGCGGGACCTTACTACCCCTCTTACTGCGCCGACCCCTGGTATTGCGATGACGGGTGGGACATGGACATCATCTGGGACCCGGGGCGTCCGAACAGGCCCGGTGGTGGCGGCGGCGGTATCGGGCCGCGGCGCTGACTCGCAAATCACGTCCCCAACGCATTCGATCAAGGAGCCTCAAATATGTTCGAACGTAATCTGATTGCCGCCGGGATGATCGCCGGCGCGATGCTTGTGGGTACTTCGGCAACCGCCGCCGCCGATCCGCCGAACTGCACCGCGGCCGACCTCGCCGGCGTCATGTCCGGGGTGTCCGCGGGGACGTCGGCATATTTGTTCACCCATCCCGAAGTGAACGACTTCTTCACCAGCCTCAAGGGCAAGCCCAGGGACCAAATGCGGACGGACATCGAGGCCTACATGTCCGCGAACCCGCAAGTGAGCGACGAACTGAAAAACGTCAGGCAGCCCGCGGCCGACTTCCGCGCGCGTTGCAACGCGCCGCTGCCTGACATGCCAATGGGCTAGGTCCTGAGCTGCAGACGTTGCACTGAGGAGCAAACAGTCGTGCCGCGCTACGACGTTGCGTTGCAAGACAACTGAGGTATTTTCGCAGGTCTTAGTTCAATTATTGAAGGTATCTGCTTTCTTGGATTCCGCGATCCCGGTCGGCTCTTCTTTCTGGCTGTCAAAGCCCGCAACTGCAGGCGGTACCGGTGCTACGTTCTGTTCACCAATACCGTGAAGGGGCGTCAATATGACCGAACAAGATTGGTCCAAACCCGCCGCGCTCGCGATCCCCAAGGAAGGCTATTTCGAGCTGGAGCGGGGACGGTACGGCCCGGTCTTTCCACGGACCCCGGCGTGCTACGGCTTCTCGATCATCGCCAAGGTCAAGGAGGGCCGAGAGGATGCCGTGCGGGCATATGGCAAGACGATCGAGGAGACCATCGCGGCCAGCCCGGACGCGTTGGCGCCGTTGCGGTTGCATTACCTGCGGTGGAATCTCTTCGACGTCGGGTCCGGGTTGCACTTCCAATACATGGGCATCTTCGACACCGACTTCGACAAGTACACCGAGGACGCGGTCGCCCTGTTCGGCGCGACCGGCATCACGACCATCTTCACCCAACTCGAAGGCTTCCCGGAGGACTGGAAGACCAACCCGGACGCGTTCATCAAGTTCGTCCGCGATCACCACGTCCCCAGTTTTCTGGAGTACGGGGAGTACCCGTACGCGACGGCCGATGAGATCAAGAAGGCGCTGCGGCTCAAGGCTGCGTTTTCGACGATGCTCGATCAGATGCAGTAGATGCTCGAGTTCGACGACATCCAGCACCTCCTGCTGACGCGCACTCCGGCGATCACAGGGCGTTACGAGTTCCTGTCCTTCGATACGCCCGAAGGTGGGCGGGCCTGGCTGACGGAGTTGCTCGACAAGGTCCAGTCGGCAACCGATGCGCAGGCCACGATGGACGAGTCGGAACGCTGGGTTACGTTGGCGTTCACCTGGAATGGGCTGCGCGCGCTCGGTGTGGACGAGGGGTCCCTGGCGAGCTTTCCCGACGAGTTCCGCGAGGGGATGGCCGCCCGCGCGGACATCCTCGGAGACACGGGTTCAGCGGCTCCCGAGCACTGGGTCGGCGGGCTTGCCGGTGACGATGTGCACGCGATCGCGATCCTGTTCTCGCGTACCGAGGAGCAGTGTCAACGCTCCATCGCCGAGCACGACAAGCTTCTGGCAAGAACCGACGGGGTGCGGAGTCTGTCGGTGCTCGATCTGAACGCGTCGCCGCCGTTCAACTATGCCCACGACCACTTCGGCTTCCGTGATCGGTTGTCGCAGCCTGTGATGAAGGGATCCGGCGAGGAGCCCACACCTGGATCCGGCGCGGCGCTGGAACCCGGGGAGTTCATCCTCGGCTACCCCGACGAAAACGGACCGGTCGCCAATCTGCCTGAGCCGCAGGTGTTGTCGCGCAACGGCAGTTACATGGCGTACCGGCGACTGGAGGAGCACGTCGGGCTCTTCCGTGATTACCTGCGCGAACGGGCCGACACCGCGGAGGGCCAGGAACTGCTGGCCGCGAAGTTCATGGGCCGCTGGCGCAGCGGCGCCCCCTTGGTGCTCGCGCCGGACAAGGACGATCCGGAATTAGGTGCAGACCCGATGCGCAACAACGACTTCAACTACAAGGAGATGGACCCGCTCGGCTACGCGTGCCCGCTGGGCTCCCACGCACGCCGGCTCAATCCGCGGGACACCGCGCACAACATGAACCGCCGCCGCATGATCCGCCGCGGTGCCACCTATGGGCCCGCCCTGCCCGACGGTGCGCCCGACGACGGCGTGGACCGCGGGATCGCCGCCTTCATCATCTGCGCCGATCTGGTGCGCCAGTTCGAGTTCGCCCAGAACGTCTGGATCAACGACGAGACCTTCCACGAACTGGGCAACGAGCACGATCCGATCTGCGGAACCCAGGACGGCACCCTGGACTTCACCGTCCCCCAGCGCCCGATCCGCAAGGTACACAAGGGGATACCGGCCTTCACGACGTTGCGGGGCGGCGCCTACTTCTTCCTGCCCGGGATGAATGCACTGCGCTACCTCGCCACACTCGGCAACTAGAAGGATCACCATGGCTGCTCGCACGTACAACCAGAACCATGTCGCCCGAGCTCACACCGGTGGCCGGCGTGTCAGCATCTACTGGACGTGGAGCTATCCCTGGGAATCACAACGGGATCCAGCCGAAATCTACAACCGCTTCTCCACCATTACTGAGGTGCGCAACGTCTTGTGGCCCGCCTACGAGACACCGGAGTACGACGCAGCGAACTTCTTGCAGGGCATCGCGGGCACCTTGGAACTGTTCCACCGCTCGGCCCTAGCGTTCCAGGACCTCGCCCAGGAGGCCACCGGGCACCCAGTGGCCGTCTTCCAGCGCATCGACCAGGCCGGCTACAAACTCCCGATCGACGAGCGCATCCTCGCCGACACCGACACGCTCATGGTGTTCGGACTCGACCATCTGCTCGGCGAAGAAGAAGCCGCCCCCGAAGAGATCGCGGCGATCACCGAATGGCTCAAGCGAGAGGGCACCTGCCTGCTCCTGGCGCCGCACCACGATGTCGGATTCACCGACGATCTCAGTCAGCGCCAGGTGGAGTACGAGCACCACGGCGACCGGCTGGTCCCACGCCAACAACGTTTCAGCCAGTACACCCGCTCGCTGATGCGCGCACTCGACGTGCCCGTGCACAACATTTGGGGGCTGCGGCCCGCCGTCGTCGAGGGCACCAGGGAGATCGCGCCACTGACCGCCATCCGCGACCTCGACAGCCCGCGGTTGTTAGACAACGTCACCACCTTCAACTTCCACCCCCACCTGCCGCACTACGAACTCACCGCGCCGGAAAGCGACGCTCTGCGGGTCCTCGGACGGCAGCGGGTCGACCCCAACCGGCCCCATCCATTCACCGAGGCGGGCAACACGGAGTTCAACGCACTGATCTGGATGCCGCCTGCCGCTCAGCGCGCCGGTGACATCGTGCTCATCGACTCCACGCACTTCACCACGCTGTTCGGCGGCACCGACAGCCTGCGCAATCTCTGGCACAACTTGGTCACCATGAAGTGAAGCCGGTCGAGACGGGACGGCACCAGATAGTGGGGCTGCGGTCACAACAGTCACAACAGCCATTGGGCCAGCGGATGCACGAGGTACCTCAGGGAGAAGGCTTCGTAGACCGCGCCGATGACGAGCAGGGTGGCGGCCGGTAGGGCCAGCCAGCCGAGTTGTTGGAGTCCGCGAATGTATCCGCTGCGCCAATTGTCAGAACTGGCAGTGTGTGGGCGAATCCAGCTCTTGCCGAGCAGATATACACCCAGTACGAGCAGGATGTAAGCCTCGAACTCGATGATGATCGTGAGGGTGTGCGGGATCAGGGCTACCCAGCCAATGTCGGTCGCGGGGACGAGGGTCACGCCGGTCGTATAGGCCCAGTAGGCCAAAAGCGGGATGCCCGCGAAGGGCACGATCATCGATGGCAGGACGATGGTCAGCGCGCTCATCTTCAGAACGTTCACCCCGAGGATCGTGAGTGCGAAGAGCCACGGATTGTTGATCAGTGACCGGACCAGGGCTGATGTGCCGTCCTCGTCTAATCGAGCGTGCTGGTCTTGCGCGAGATGCGGGAAGATCAGTCCGACGGCGAAGCCGACCAAGAAGAGGCCGAATATGGCCGCATTCGCCATGAGGTAGGCGCGGGTGTTCTCGCGGATGATGCGCAGTGGGCGCCATCGGGAACGTCGAAAGTTGGGTTCTGGGTGGGAATTCATGACTCCTGTTCGGTTGACGTTCGCCTTGTTGGGCTTCGGTTGATGTGACGGATCAACCGAAGTAGGTGTAAGGCATCAGCCGAAACACTGTCGCCCATCAACCGAAGCAGAAATGTCAACCATCAGCCGACCCAATACATTCTGAAGTGTGCCCCCGGCATGATTCGAACATGCGACACCGGCTTTAGGAGAGCCGTGCTCTATCCCCTGAGCTACGGGGGCCGGGGGCTGGGACCTATCGAAATAGGTGTCCAAAACCCTAAGGGACGACTCATGCTAGTCGGCGAACGGGCGGTGGCGGTATTTGGGCTCGCCATAGTGATGGGGCTCGAGCAGATTGCCACCGATTTCGGGGCGCATCCGATGGCGCTGTCCCAATGGATGCGCCAGGGCCGATACCGACGAGGGCTACACACCGCCGAACCCGCTGACCGAGGACCGATCCGGGCGCCGCTCGGAGCGGTCCTGTGCATGTTGAGCGTAGGTGCGTGGCGGCGTTCCGCCTTTCCATCTTTTGAATGCGGCGGTGAAGCTGGGGGTGTCGGCGTAGCCCAGCCGTCGTCCGATCTCGGCGACGCTGAGTGCGCCGGTGGCTAGTAGTTCTTCGGCGAGATGCTCGCGCACTTCATCGACGAGATTGCGGTAGGAGGTTCCTTCTCGGTCGAGGTGGCGCCGCAGGGTGCGTGAACTCATGTGGAGCTCGGAGGCAACGACTTCGAGATCGGGTAGATGGCCTGGCTGTTGAACCAATCGGTCACGTATTCGTCCCGCGTAACCGGAGCGTGCACGTCGCTGGGCCAGCAGCTGCTGACACTGTTGTTGAGTTGCCGCCGCGGCGTACGGATCCGCTTGCGGGACAGGCAGATCGAGTACGTCACGGTGCACCTCGATGAAGTTCGTGTCCGCGCCGAAAACGGGTGGCGGCTCGAATACCTGGTAGGCATCGGCCGCACTCGGTGCGGGGAACGTGAAGTGCACGTGGCCGAGCGGCGCCAAACTGGACAGAACCTGGCGCCCCAGGTTGATGATCGAAGCTGTCTCCCGTTCGACAAAGAATCGTTGGACCTCGCGGGGCAGGTGTGACGGATCGAGCACCAGCCGGACGTGTTCGCCAGCGGGGACCAGCGACATCTGGGTGAAGGCGAACGTCAGGTCCACATACCGCAGCCCGACCTCGATCGCCGAGCGGACAGTCGGGCAACTCGACAGCGCAAATCCCCAAATGCCGTGGGTGGTTAGGTGATAGCGCATCCCTGCCGTGACGCCCAGGCCTGCCGTATCACCCATCGCGGCGATCAGATTCTGGACGATGCGCAGCTCTTGCCGGCCCGATACCGATGTCTGCGGATCTGTCAGCGCGTCGAATTCCAGCCGGGTGCCCTGCAGCACTTCGTGAGCGGGAACGCCGTGCTCGCGCGCGAGATTGGTCAGCAGCAGAGCACTCGCAGGTGGTCGAGGCAGGTCCAAGTCGAGCATCGGTGCACCGTCACCTCCTGTCCGAAAATCCTATATCCCTGACCGCTGGGCGGCTGTTGGTTGGGTATTTGCGCAGGTAAATTGGCCCGACTGCCTGCGCACATCAAGGAGCGACGATGCTCACCACTCTCAAGAACGCCATGACTCGGCTGATCCGGGCGGCGATCTCGGATACGTTCACCAATCGCCGCATGCAGTCCGGCGCGCTGTGAGCCGATCGGTCGCGGGACGCGTCGTCGCGGTGACCGGAGGCGCGGCCGGAATCGGCCGCGCGATCGCCGAACAGTTGGCGGCGGCGGGGGCGCAGGTCGCGATCGGTGATCGGGACGAGGCCGGTGCCCACCGGGCCGCGTCGGCGATTACCGGCGAGGTGGCGGGGTTCGCTCTCGACGTGACGGACACCGGGTCGTTCACAAGGTTTCTCCTTGCGGTGCAAGCGAAATGGGGCCAGGTCGACGTGCTGGTCAACAACGCGGGCGTGATGTGGGTCGGCAAGTTCGACGAGGAGCCCGAGGATGCCGCGCGCCGCCAGATTGAAGTGAATCTGCACGGCGTCATCCGTGGTGTGAAGGCCGCCGCTCCCGCGATGCGGGCACGCGGCAGCGGGCACATCGTCACCATCGCGTCGGCGGCGTCGAAGCTGTCCCCGCCAGGAGAGGCCACTTACGCCGCCACCAAGCACGGCGTGCTCGGCTACCTGCGCGCCGTCCGTGCCGAACTGCGCGGCAGCGGCGTAGAGCTCTCGGTGATCATGCCCGGTGTGGTCGATACCGAGTTGGCCCGCGGCACCGCCACCGGCGCGGCCAAGCTGCTGCAACCCGGCGACGTGGCCGCCGCCGTCGTCGCGGTGATCGAGCGGCCCCGGTTCGAGGTCACCCTTCCCAGCTATGTGCGACCGGCCGTCGCCCTCGTCGAGATGCTGCCGAGCGTTGTTCGCGACTTTCTCCTGGCCCGAATGGTGCCTGACCAGATCCACAGCACCGACGAAGGAGGCCGCGATGCGCGCCGCTGACCGCCTCGAAGCTCCTCTGCTGCCCAGGGAGGATCCGTTCTTCGAGCCGCCCGCCGGATTCGAAGCACAACCACCCGGCACCGTTCTGCGTGCGCGGGAGGTCCGCGTCGCCCTGCTGGGCCGGGTGCCGCTGAAGGTGTCGGCGTGGCAGCTGTTGTACCGCAGCAGCAATCTGAACCGCCGCCCGGAGGCCACGGTCACCACCGTGTTGCTGCCCGCCTGCGCCGACCCTTGTCAGCTGCGTCCGGTGCTGGCCTACCAGTGCGCCATCGACGCGGTGGCCGACCGGCACTTTCCGTCCTACGCGCTGCGGCTGGGCGCCGACGCGCCGTGGTGCGTCCCGCAGTTCGAGTTGCTGGTCCTGTCCAACGCGTTGAGCCGCGGCTGGGCGGTTTCGATCTCTGATCACGAGGGTTTGGACGGGCACTTCGGCGCTCCGCGTGAGCCCGGATATCGAGTGCTCGACGGCGTCCGCGCGGCAGTCTCCTTCGAGCCGCTGCGCCTGGCCGCGGACGCGCCGGTCGCCCTGTGGGGCTATTCCGGGGGCGGGATGGCCAGCGCCTGGGCCGCCGAAATGGCTCCGACGTATGCGCCCGAACTCAACATCGTCGGCGCCGCGCTGGGTTCCCCGGTGGGCGATCCCGGACAGGCGTTGCTCAGGCTCAACGGCAGGGCGCTGGCCGGACTGCCCGCCATGGTCATCGCCGCGATCCGGCACGTCTATCCCGAACTGGGTCGCTTGATCGACCAGCACGCCACCGACACCGGACGGCGCCGGCTCGAGGAGATCGAAACGCTCGGCACCATTGCGGCCATCAGGCGGTACCGACACGACGACGTCGACAACTACATCGACGTGCCGCTGGCCGACCTGCTCGCAACGCCGGAAGTCGCCACCATCATCGACGACTTGCGGCTGGGCGCGGGTGCTCCGCAGTGCCCGCTGCTGGTGGTGCAAGGCGTGCACGATCAGTTCATCAGCGTCGGCGACGTCGACGGACTGGTGCAGCGCTACGCCGACGCCGGGGCCCACGTGCGGTACGTGCGCGACCGGCTCAGCGAGCACATCACCTTGCTGCCGTTGTCGGTGCCGGTAACGATGGCATGGCTGACCGACCGTTTCGCAGGACGGCAGCTCGGCGCGCCGGGAGTCAAGACGGTGTGGTCGATAGTGGCGTCGCCCAAGGCATTTGGCGGGCTGCTCATGACTGCCCTGGTGGCCACCAAGGTTGCTATCGGTCTATCCCTGACACCTCGGTCATGGAGCGCGCAGACCGCGGTCGCGCAGGGTCATCCGGCCAGTCAAAGCCCGATGGTGGATCGGTTGTCATCGTGACGGCGGTGACGCGTCAGCGCAGTTCGGCGATGACCTTCGCGAACGCCTCGGCGTAGGCCTGCTGGACGATGACGTAGGTAACCCCGTACTCGTCGCGGTAACGCCGGATCGTGTCGGCGATGTCGGCGGTCGACCCCGACAGCACGGTCGGTGTCCGCAGCATGTCCTCGTCGGATAGGTCCGGGAGAAACCTGCGCGCGATCGTCAGGTCCGGGATTCCAGAGTCGTCCGTCGGCATCCCGATGATCGAGATGTTCAATTCCAGGTCGTCGAAGCGGTCGGGGGCGGCGTCGCGCACGAATGCGATGCGGTCGACCAGCGGATCGGACTCGTCGGTGATCGGGCCACCGCCCGTCAGCCCGATGATGTCGGCCTTCTGCGCGGCCATCGTCAGCAGCTTGTTGCCGTTGCCCGCGATGAGCAGCGGTACGTCGGGTACGTGTTCATTCAGATGCTCGGTGACGTGACGCAGGTAGTCGACGCGCTCACCGGCGCTGGGGAAGGGCAGCTCGGCTTCGTCGAACTCCACCTTGTTGTAGCCGGCGCCGAGTCCCAGTTCGAGCCGTCCGCCGCTCAGGTCGCGCAGGGTGGTGACTTCGCGCGCCAGCAGCGCGGGCTTGTAGAAGCAGGCGTTCAGCACGAACGTGCCGACCCGGAGTTTCTCGGTGGCCATCGCCACGGCCGTCAGCATCGGGAAGGGCGCCGTCGAGTACAGGTGGTCGGGCAGATGGACGACGTCGAAACCCATGTCCTCCGCGCGACGTCCCCAGTCCTGCACGGACTGTTGGCGACGAGCCGCCTGCAGACCCATTCCGAAGCGTAATTCCTTGGCCACGCTCCGACTCTAGGTCAACGACAATTGAGCGAAGATGGGGCTCGTCGGTTGGCTCGATCCGCCACCCGGCTCGACGGTGAAGGCCAGCACCTTGGAGTCGCCGAGGTCGGGCAGCACCGCCGTGGTCGACGGTGCGACGGCCGCGGCGTCCATGATGCCTGCCGACCGCGCATGTTCGGCGTTGACGAGCCACATCTGGTACACGGTGCCCGCTTGTGGTGGCGCAACGTTGTTCATCACCAACACCGCCGCGTTGCGCTCCCTGGAGAACACGACCGTGGCCGTGCCGCCGGTCGGGATCGCACCCGACACCGTGCGGACGTCGCTCGCGGCGAAGATCTGTTCTGCCATGGTCGGTTTGGGTTCGGGCCGGATCGCCCACCCGATGCCGACCACGGTCAGTCCGACCACCAGCGCGGCGGCCGCCGACAAGACGATGCTGCGCCAGTTGCGCCGTTGGGGCGGCTTCAGCTGTCGCACGCCTGCACTGTCGTTGACCGCAGCGAGCAGGCGCTCTCGAAGCCCGTCGGGTGGTTCGATCGCCGTCGCACTGGAGACGACGGCCATGGTCTCGCGGACGGCGCGCACCTCGTCGGTGAAGGCCCGAAAGACGAGCTCGGGAGCGGTGGTCAGTTGCCGTTCGATGTCGTCGTACTCGGTCCCGGATACCGCGTGCAACGCGTAGGGCGTCGCCAGCGTCATGAGGTCGGGGGCAGTCGGCTCGGTCACGACACCCCCAGGCATTTGCGCAGTCCGCGGATGGCATCGCGCATCCGTGACTTTATGGTCGCAAGGTTTGCGGTCAATCGGTCGGAGACCTGCACGTAGGTCAGGCCTTCGTAATACGCAAGCTGGATGCACTCACGCTGCGCATCGGTCAGCGAATCGAGGCAAGCGCTGACCTGACGCTTCTCGTCGAGGTGGATGACGGCTTCGGCGACGCGGTCCGCCGGCGTTTCGACGTTCGCGGCGCCGTAGCGGGATTCGCGCTGGCTGGCGGCCTGTTCGGAGCGCACCCGGTCGACGGCCCTGCGGTGCGCGAGCGTCATCAGCCAGGCCAGCGGACTGCCCGCCGCTGGGTTGTAATTGGTCGCGTTCTGCCAGACCTGCAGGTAGACGTCCTGCGTGGTTTCCTCGCTGTAGCCGGGGTCGCGCAGCACCCGGGTGACGAGTCCGAACACCCTGGCGCGCGTGTGGTCGTAGAAGCTGGCGAAGGCCTCCACGTCGCGTTGAGCAACCCGGCGCAGCAATGCGTCGAGATCAGCTGTCACGCCCGGTAGCCTAGCGGCGATTTCGAGCAGCGTCACGGTATTGACGATCTAGGCGGCCATGGCACGAAAAACGATGTGCGCGCGCAGTATTCGGCAAATCCTGGTCGGTTGGCCATGATCTTCTCGGTCAATCGCGCTCCGGTGGCGTACACCAGGAAGTACGACATCGCCACTGGGGAAAGCACCGTCGACAGCGAGAGCAGACCGGCGATGCTGATCAGCCACAGCCCCCACCACACCGACGCGTCCCCAAAGTAGTTGGGGTGACGCGTCCAGGCCCACAGCCCGCGGTCCATGACGACGCCCTTGTTGGCGGGATCGGCTTTGAACACCCGCAATTGGTGGTCGCCGACGGCCTCGAACGTCACGCCGACGACCCACACCACGATGCCTGCGACGAGTACGGGGAGCAATGCGGTGGGGGTCGGGCCGAGCGTCGCGGACAGCTGTATCGGCAGCGAGATGAACCACGTCGCGACCGCCTGGATGAGGAAGATCCTGCGTAGCACGTTGAGCGCCGAGAAGTCGTCCTTCAGGAGCCTGCTGTACCGCGGGTCCTCACCCTTGCCCGCCGACTTGCCGATCATGTGCCACGCCAGCCGCAAGCCCCATACGGCCACCAGGACCAGGAGCAGCAGCCGTCGGAACAGGTCGCCCGAGCCAACCACCGCCGCGACGGCAGCGACCGCCACGAAGCTGACGCCCCACGTGACGTCGACGACGTTGTAGCGGCCGATGCGGCGGCCGATCAGGAACGTGATGCCGTACACCACCACCACGGTGGCCAGTGCGGCGGCCGAAACGAGGAGGAAGGTCATGTTCCGCTGCCCGTCGGTGCGAAGGTCCACTGGTAGACGTCGAGGTATCCGGACCGGAACCCGGCCTCGGAGTATGCCAGGTACAGCTCCCACATGCGCTGGAATACCTCATCGAAGCCCAACGCCGACACCGTGTTCCGGTGCGCTAAGAACCGCGCCCGCCAGAGCCGGAGCGTCTCGGCATAGTGCGGCCGCAGCGAAAGCATGCCGACGGTGCGCAGCCGAGTGTCCCGCTCGGTGATGCCGATGAGGGCCTCGACCGATGGGATCATGCCGCCGGGGAAGATGTACTTCTGGATCCAGGTGTAGGTGTTGCGGGACAACAGCATTCGATCATGCGGCATGGTGATGGCCTGAATGGCGACGCGTCCGCCGGGCGAAACCAGCCGGTCGAGCGTCTGGAAGTAGGTGGGCCAGAATCGATATCCGACGGCTTCGATCATCTCGACCGACACTACGGCGTCATACAGTCCGTCGATCTCGCGGTAGTCCTTGAGTTCGATCAGCACTCGATCGGAAAGCCCCGCGTTGGCCACCCGCTGCTGCGCCATGCGCTGCTGTTCTGCGGACAGCGTGATCGAGTGGACGTGTGCGCCGCGTGCGGCGGCCCGAATGCACAACTCTCCCCAGCCCGTACCGATCTCGAGCACGCGGCTTCCTGGCCCCACCTTGGCCGAGTCGAGCAGGCGGTCGATCTTGCGGTGCTGCCCCTCGGCGAGGTCGTCCCAGCTGGGCGCAGCCGTCTCGAACAGCGCGCTGGAATAGGTCATGGTCTCGTCGAGGAATTCCGCGAAGAGCTCGTTCGACAGGTCGTAGTGCTCGGCGATGTTGTGCCGCGCCTGCTTGAGGCTGTTGTACATCGACCGCGGGTGTCGCACCACTGCGAGCGGTCGAAGACGTTGCAGCGCAGGTGGAATGAGATCGGCGACCGAGTTGGCGAACGCGGTCATCACGCCAGCCAGGTCGTTCGACTGCCACTCGCCTGCCATGTAGGACTCGCCGAATCCGATCAGGCCGTAGCGGCCAACGCGGCGGGCCAGGTTCTTGGGCGCAAGGACCATCATGGTCGGCAGGGTCGGGTCGGCTGCACCGATGACCGAACCGTCCGGATACACGAGTCGGATCGGCAGGGTTGCCACGGCGCGCCGGAGCAGCCCGTCGGCGATGCGGCCCGTGGTCACGCTGAACGCACCCCGGGGCACCCGCGCGACGGCGGGCCAGCGCTGGGGATCGGTTGCCGTGGAAGCACTTCCGGTGATCTGAATGGTCACAGCTGATCGACCTTCTCCCGCTCGGCGACGGGTGTCCGCGGAATCACCGGAACCCGTCTCGCCCACAACGTGATGCCCTGGATGCGAATCCACATCGCCCCCATCAGGGGTGCGACGGGCGCCACCAGCTGGAGCCGCAGGACTTGGCCGATCGTCGCGCGCCGTCGCGTGCCGCGCAGTGTCGCGACGAAGGCCGGCTTGTGCTCCCGATGCAGCGAGATCGATATGTTCAGTTCGGCATCGGGGAGGGGCGCGCGTACCAAGTAGTACCCGTCGACCTCGTTGAACGGCGACACGTAGAGCTTCTTCTTCACGGCCGCAGGCTGGTCGCCGGTGGCAGGCAACAGGTATGCGCGCCTGCCGCCATAGGTGTTGTGCACCTCGGCCACCACGTGGCGCACCACGCCTTCGGCGTCGTGGCACCAGAAGACGCTCAACGGGTTGAAGACGTAGCCGAGCACCCGGGCCTGCATCATCGCGGTGACGGTGCCGCCAGGCAGGGTGATGTCGCGATCGGCGAGAAACGCATCGACGCGGTCCCGAAGAGTCTGGCCGTCCTCGACGGGCATCGAAAAGTGGTCGCTCGCTTCGAATTTCGCAAACACCTTTAGCCAGCGCGGTAGCCGCGGAAGATTGTCGAGGTCGACGTACCAGCAGTACCCGCGCTGTTCGAAGTAGTGGTGGACGGGAGCGCGTCGCAGATGCGTGATCCGGGTCCGGTAGATGGCCGGCGTCAGCATGGCACCGTTTCCCTTTCTGACGGTGCGCGCCAACGCGCGCCGAGGTGCTGGGCCGCCCGCAAGCCCGATGCGGCCCCGTCCTCGTGGAAGCCCCAGCCGTGGTACGCGCCCGCGAAGACCACCCGTTCGTCGTCGAGCGTCGGCAACAGTCGTTGCGCGGCAACCGATTCTGGGGTGTAGAGCGGGTGGCCGTAGGTCATCTCGGCGATGACGGAGGCGGGATCGATGTAGTCACGACCGCCGAGGGTGACCAGGAACCGGCGCTGGTCCGACAGCCCCATCAACCGGGTGATGTCGTAGGTCACCAGCACGTCGTCGGTGTCGGGGCAGGCCAGGTAGTTCCACGACGCCCGTGCGCGTTTGCGACGCGGGAGCACCGAGGCGTCGGTGTGCAGTTGGGCGTGGTTGGTCGAGTACGGGATGGCTCCGAGCACGTCGCGTTCGGCCGGTGTCGGCGTGGCCAACATCGTCAGCGCCTGGTCGGGGTGGGTGGCGATGACGGCGGCGTCGAACCGACGTGGCGCGTCGTCGCCCGCTGAGATGAGCACGCCGTCGGGTACGCGCTCCACCGCCCGAACGGGCACGCCTGCGGCGATCTCCTGGACGTGTGCGGCGATAGCCTCGACGTAGGTGGCCGAACCTCCGACGACGGTGCGCCAGGTCGGAGATCCGAAGACCGACAACATGCCGTGGTGCTGCAGGAACATGAACAGATATCGGGCGGGATAGCGCATTGCGTTACCGGGTGCGCACGACCAGACGGCGGCGACCAGTGGGGTCATGAAGTGCTCGACGAAGTAGTTGGAGAAGCCGTGTCGCGTGACGAAGGTGCCGAGCGCTTCAAGCTCGCACGTCTCGTCTTCGAGCAGCCGGGTGGCCACTAGGTGGAAGCGCTTGACTTCGAACAACATCCGTAGATAGCGCGGGCGAGCCAGCGTCGTCAGCGACGGGAACAGGCCTCGGAGCCCGCGCGCCCCGGCGTACTCCAGGCCGATGGCGTCGTCGCGGACCGACATCGACATGTCGGTGTCGTGCGTCGCGATGCCGAGTTCGGAGAACAGCCTGCATAGCGTTGGATAGGTGCGGTCGTTGTGCACCAGGAACGCGGAGTCGACGCCAATGGCCGTTCCGTCGCCCCCGTCGATCAGATGGGTGTGGGCGTGGCCGCCCAATCTGGTGTCGGCCTCGAACAAGGTCACCCTGTTCCGGGCGGACAACACATAGGCCGCGGTCAACCCCGCGACACCACTTCCGATGACGGCTATCGAGCCGTCGGCCAAGTCTTCACGTTCCACGCCAGATATTCGGAGCGGACCGCGAAACGGATGGGTGTCGTTCGCATTGCGGATCTCGGGACGCCGCGTAGTGTGCCAATCCGTGGCGATGACGCTGTTTCGCAACGGAACCGTGTGGACAGGTACCTCCGGACCGACGGTTGGCGCACTTCTCGTCGACGGCGACGTCATCGCGGCGGTGGGTGACGCGGCGCTGGTCAGGGCCGCCGAGCCGGGCGTCACCGAGACTGACCTCGAGGGCGGCTTCCTGATGCCGTCGTTCGGCGACGGTCATGCGCACCCACTGCTCGGCGGGCTCGAATCCGTCGGACCCCCGGTGCGACCGTGTTCCTCGGTCGACGAGATGGTCGAAGCGGTGCGGCGATTCGCCAAGGACCACCCCGACGACGAGTGGATCGTCGGCGCCTCCTACGACAGCAGTCTGGCGCCGGGCGGGCTGTTCGACGCCAGGTGGCTGGACGATGCGGTGCCCGATCGGCCGGTGGCCTTGCGGGCGTGGGATTACCACACCATGTGGGTCAATTCGGTTGCCCTGCAACGTGCGGGCATCACCCCGGAGACGCCCGACCCGCCGCTCGGCGAGATTCCACACCGCGAGGACGGTTCGGTCCTCGGCACCCTGCGGGAGTGGGGCGCGGTCGACCTCGTCAGTGCCGTCATGCCGGTTCGTGACGAGCACACCCGCATCGCCGCGCTCGACACCGCGGCCGACTACTACTTGGCCAGAGGCGTGACGTGGGTGCAGGACGCCTGGGTCGAGCCCGCCGACGTCGAGACGTACCTCGCGGCGGCCCGCAGCGGCGCGCTGCGGATCAGGTTCAACCTTGCCCTGTATGCCGATCCGCGTTATCTCGACGCTCAGCTGGCTCATTTCGCGGAGGCCAGTCGTCGGGTGCGGGAGTTGGCGTCGCCCATGCTGACCGCGCAGACGGTGAAGTTCTTCGCCGACGGCGTCGTGGAGAACGAGACGGGTGCGTTGCTCGCGCCGTACTGCTCCGGGCTTCATGACCACGGCATGCAGGTCTGGGAGGGCGACAGCCTCGCCCAAGCCGCGCAAGCCGTCGACGCTCTCGGGTTGCAGATCCACATCCACGCCATCGGTGACGCCGCGGTCCGTCAGGCGCTCGACGCCATCGAATACGCCGTCGAGACCAACGGGCCGCGCGACCGGCGCCCGGTGATCGCGCACGTGCAGTTGGTCGACGACGCCGACTTGGAGCGGTTCGCGACGCTCGGCGTCATCCCGTGCATGCAACCGCTGTGGGCACAGCAGGACGCGTTGATGACCGTGCTGACGGTCCCGCGGCTGGGTCGTGAACGCGCCGACAAGCAGTATCGGATGCGATCACTCGTCGACTCGGGCGCGCCGCTTGCGCTCGGGTCGGACTGGCCGGTGTCGTCGGGAGCGCCGCTGGACGGCATCGCGGTTGGGGTCTCGCGACAGACCGCAGAGGGCGATCCCGAAGGCGGCTGGACACCCGAGGAGCTGCTCACCATCGAACGCGCACTGAGTGCGTACACCGCAGGGGTCGCCGAACAGGCGTTCGCCGAAGGCATTTGGGGCCGGCTGGTTCCTGGCGCGAGTGCGGATCTGCTCTGGCTGGACCGCGATCCGCGGGAGACGCCCGCGCTGGAACTTCCCGCAATCGGCATCCGTGGGACTTATGTCCGAGGCAAGCTCGGATATCCATCCACGCCGTAGGAAGGGATCCGCTATGACGGCAGACGCACCTGCTCCCGTCGATGCTCAGGCCGAGGGCCATCTCAAACGCGCCCTCGGAGTGCCATCGCTGGTGCTGTTCGGGATGGTTTACATGGTGCCGCTCACCGTGTTCACCACGTACGGCATCGTCACTCAGCTGACCGGTGGCCGACTGTCGGTGGCCTATCTGGTGACGCTGGCCGCGATGGTGTTCACGGCCAGGTCCTACGCGCGGATGTCGGCGGCATACCCAGTGGCCGGTTCGACGTACGCGTACACCCAGCGGACGTTCGGGGCGCCCGTCGGCTTCCTGGCCGGCTGGTCCCTGCTGCTGGACTATCTGTTCCTGCCGATGTTGAACTACCTGGTCATCGGCATCTACATGACCGCCGCGATACCCGCTGTGCCGCCCTGGGTGTGGATCCTGGTGTCGATCGTGGTGGTGACGGTGCTCAACATCATCGGCATCGTGTCGGTGGCGCGAGCCAACTTCCTGCTCTTGGCGCTGCAGGTCGTCTTCATCGTCGTGTTCGTGGTGATGGCCTTCGTGACCATCAACAAGGTGGGCAACGTCAACCTGATGGCGCCGTTCAGCGGCGACGGAACGGTGGGCGGCGCAAGCCCGATCTTCGCCGGCGCCGCGATTCTGTGTCTGTCGTTCCTCGGCTTCGACGCCGTGTCGACGATGTCCGAGGAAGCCAAGGACCCGACGCGGACCGTGCCAAGGGCGATCATGATCGCGACGGTGGGCTGCGGGCTCATCTTCTTCGGCCTGTCCTACGTCTCCCAGTTGGTGTTCCCGTCGAATCAGTTCGCCGACGTCGACTCGGGTTCGCTCGACGTGATGACGACGGCGGGTGGCCAGTTCCTCAACACGTTCTTCACCGCCGCGTACATCGCAGGCTGCATCGGATCGGCGCTCACCTCGCAGGCCTCGGTCGCGCGAATCCTCTACGCGATGGGCCGCGACGGCATCATGCCGCGGAAGGTGTTCGGTCACGTCTCGGTGCGCTTCGCCACTCCGACGTTCGCCATCCTGGTGGTGTCGGTGATCTCGCTGGCAGCGCTCTTCATCGACCTTGGATTCCTGGCATCGATCGTGAGTTTCGGTGCGCTGGTAGCCTTCTCGGCGGTCAACCTGACCGTCATCAAGCATTACTTCGTCGACAAGGGCGACAAGAACGTATTCAACAACCTGATCCTGCCTGCGATCGGCTTCGTCCTGACCGCGTGGCTGTGGACAAGCCTGTCCTGGTTGACGCTCGAGGTCGGGTTGATCTGGCTGGCGCTCGGATTGGCCTGGTTGCTCGTCGTCACACGTGGCTTCCAACGGCCAACGCCGGTGTTGGACATGGAGGAATGACTTAGCCCCAGGACGCGGCGGCCGCCACCAGGCCCGCGACCAATGCGGAGGTGGCGCGGGTGAGTCCGTCGTCCCCGATCATTCCGCTGCGCGGGCTGATGCCACGCACCCGCGGCGACAGTTCGAGTTGTGCTCCGCCGCTGTGGGTTTGGTTGACGGGGTTGTCTGGGTGCAGCCCGCGTAGTTCGGATGGGATCTGCTCGAGCTCGGTGACGAGCTCGTAGCCGGGAATGGCGACGTGGCGGGCGAGGTGCTCGGCGAGTACGCGATTGCGCCCGCCGACCAGCAGTTGAGTGCTCCGGTTCATGCGGCCGTAGCCGTGTAGCGACACCACGACGTCGACGTGCTCGAGGAAGCCCGCAAGCAGTTGCGACTCCTCGGCGCGAAAGGCCTTGGACGCCAGGTGGTTCGGATAGTTGCGAGGATGGCTCACCACGTAGGCCGACGCGTCGGCCGCGTCGGCGGCCCGCTCGGCGATGACGTCGGTCATCTTCTCGAGTCCGCCGCCGTGAATGGCGAGGAAGCCGAACGTCGACCGCAGTGTGCATGTCTCGGTGACCTCGGGATCGGCGAGGAGTTCCGAAAGTGATTGCGGTGCAGTCGGCTCGGGCTCACCCAACTGGCGGGGCCAGTTCACCGGATCCCAACGGTCGAGGAATTCGACCCACCGGCTCGGCAGTCCGTGGTGGCCCGCAGCGGCGATGATCCTTTCCAGGTATCCGTCTCGCGGTGGCCCTGGCTCGACGCGGTGGTCGATGTAGACCCAGGCGTCGACGGGACCGTGGGCGGTCTGCACCTCCAGCCGGTCGCGCCGGTACCGCACCGGCACGCCCTCGGCCCGGTCCAGCTCCGCCAGATCGTCGTCGCTGACTTGCCAGAGGATGCCGTGGACCTCGCCGCCGTCGAACGGCTCGACCGTGGCCACCCCGCGCTCGTTGATGAGCCAGTCGTGGTCCGGGAGCGTGGCCGGACGTGGGTCGACGGCGTCGGGACAGCGTTTGGCCATCTGCGACACGTCCAGGTTGGAGCCGTAGGCGAAGTAGGGCTGCAATTCAGCCCGTCACGGTCAGATAGATCAACACGACGTTCAGTACACAGATGACGGCCGCGACCGTCCACCCCAACGCCGTGGTGATCCGGTGGTTGGTGTCCTCGCCCATGAGCGTCCGGTTGGCAGTCAGCCGGACCAGCGGGATGAGCGCGAAGGGGATGCCGAAGGACAGCACCACCTGGGAGAGCACCAGTGCACGACTGGGATCGATGCCAATCGCAAGGACGCCCAACGCGGGTATCAGCGTCACCACCCGACGCAACAGCAGCGGATACGAGCGGCGCAGCAGACCCTGCATGATCATCGCGCCGGCGTACGCGCCGACTGACGTGGACGCCAGCCCGGACGCCAACAGGCCGATCGCGAAGAACAACGCGACCGTGTGGCCGAGCGTGGTCTGCACCGCCGCGTAGGCGCCCTCGATGGAGTCGGTGTGCTCCATGCCCTGCAGGTTGGTGGCCGCCACCAACAGCATGGCGAGGTTCACCGCGCCCGCGACGAGCATCGCGAGTCCAACGTCGTAGCGGGTGATGCGCAACAACCGGCGCCGCGGCGCACCGGCCTCGGGCTGGCCGTGCCGATCTCTGGCAAGCCCGGAGTGGAGGTACACCGCGTGCGGCATCACGGTGGCGCCCAACATCGCGGTGGCCAGCAGGATGCTCTCGGGTCCGTCGAATCGCGGCAAGAGCCCGCCCGCGACCTCGCCGGGCGACGGGGGCGCGACGAAGAGGCTCGTCAGGAATCCGATCGCGATGACCAGCAGCAGTCCGGTGATGACCCGCTCGAAAACCCTTTGGCCACGGCGGTTCTGCAGGGCGAGCAGCAGCAGCGACACTACGCCGGTGATCACGCCGCCGACCAGTAGCGGCAGCTCGAAGAGCAGATGGAGTGCGATGGCCCCGCCGACGACTTCGGCGAGATCGGTTGCCATGGCTACTAGTTCGGCCTGGATCCAGTACGCGATCCGGGTGGGGGTGCGCGTCTGGTCGGCGACTGATTCGGGCAGTGAGCGTCCGGTGACGAGGCCGAGTTTGGCCGACAGGTACTGCACCAGCCCGGCCATGACGTTGGCGACCAGGATGACCCACACCAGCAGGAAGCCGTACTGCGCGCCTGCACTGACGTTGGCCGCGACGTTGCCGGGGTCGACGTACGCGATGGCAGCGACGAAGGCCGGTCCGAGCAACAGCAGACCCGGGCGCAGCGGGACCCTGGTGTCCGTGGCCAACCAACTCACCTTCCGACATGGCGAAGAGAAAAGTTAGGTTAGCCGAAACCTTGCTCGCCCTGCAACGAAGGCAGGGCTAATGCCAGCGCTACCAGCGGAAGCCGAAGCCCCCGAAGCCGAACGCCGGCCAGCCGCCGTAATTCGGGCCTTGCATCGCCGGCGGTGACGTGGTGATCTGCGAGCTGCCATTGGTGGTGCACTGCGTGGTGTTGGGACCGGTCTGGGTGCACTCCGGACGGGCCTGCGCCGCAGGAGCCAACGACAGCGCACAGGCGACACCAGCCATCGCGAAAGTCGTTGCGAGCCTGCGAATATGGATTGACATGATTGGCCTCCTCAGTGGGCCAGGGCGGCTATCGGTGGTCGCCACCACCGCCCACATTAGGGACCCAGGAACAGCCCGGGGCCGTAGAACTCGTCGCCCCACGGGTAGGGGTAGGCGGGCTCAGGCGCCTCGGCATTGATCTCAACGTTGCCGGGCGTGGCGCACTCGGTCGTCGTGGTGCCGGTGTACGCGCCGCCGTCACCGGTCGTCGTGCATGTGGGCAGATTCGATACCTCGTCGGAGGGATCGGAGGGATCGGCCGAGGCGAGCGGAGCGAGCAGGAGGGCTGCCGCACCTGCCGAGGCGATCAGTGGGATCAGGTGGCGTGTCATCCGCATCGGCTCGGGCTCTTCTCGTCGGCTGGCTGCAAATGTTGGCAGTCAACTCCCAGCGTACAACCCATTTCCCGTGACGAGAGGCAAGTCGAGCGTCGTCCGGATGCCTGGCGGTGCGGCGACCACTTCGGGAATCGCGTTGACGACCCGCGCGGCCGTCGCCACTAGCCCAGCGTGGTTGTGGTCACCATTCGGACTGGATAGGCACAGGTCCAATGCGTAGGACGGCTCGCCGGTGAGCTCGATGCGGTACGAGCCACCTTCACGTGCCGGTTGCGGCCAGTCGGGACGCAGATCGTCGCGCAGTCGGGTGACGTGCTCGAGCACCACGGCCACCTTGCCGTCCTTCATTCCACGCACCTCGAATCGGAGCGCAGCGGCGGTGCCCTTCGCGATGTGGCCCGACGCGATGTCGAAGTCGTCGGGGGCGGGCTCGCGGATGTAGGTCTCGGTGACCTCGTCGAGGTCGATGCCCAACCCGGCCGCCAACTGCCGCACGACCGAACCCCACGCCAGGCTCAGCACCCCCGGCTGCAACAGCATCGGGATCTCGTCGAGCGGTCTGCCGAAGCCCATCACGTCGAACATGACGGTGGCGCTGTCGTAGGTGTCGTAGTTGATGATCTCCATGCACCGGATCTGCTCGACGCGCTGGCACGTGCCTGCCAGCGCCAGTGGCAGCAGGTCATTGGCGAAGCCGGGGTCGATGCCGTTGACGAATATGCTGGCCTTGCCTGCTTCGGCCGCGTCGGTGATGGGCTTGATCATCTCGTCGGGCAACGTGCCCCACGGGTACTGAAGGAACACCGCAGCACTGGCGACGACGTTGACGCCCGCGGCCAGGATGCGCCGGTAGTCTTCCAACGCCTCGACGAGCCGGTTGTCCGCCATCGCCGTGTAGACGGCGCATTCGGGGTTGGTCGCGAGCACGGCGTCAAGATCGGTGGTCGCCGTGATTCCTGTCGAAACATCCAGTCCGGCAAGATCTCCCGCGTCCTTGCCTGCTTTGGCGTCCGAGGACACCCACACAGCGGTCAGCTCGAATCGAGCATCGTTGATCAGTTGGGTCAGCGCGTGCTTGCCGACGTTTCCGGTGCCGATCGCGGCGACCTTGATTGTCATGCGTGGGCTCCTCAGAGGTCGGGGATGGGCAGGTCGAGGTTCGGGAACGTGATGCCGCCGTCGACCTCGAGCGTCTTGCCGGTCAGGTAGCCGCCCGCAGGCGAAGCCAGGTAGACCGCCGCGGCGGCGATGTCGAGCGGATCGCCCAGCCTGCGCAGCGGGGTGGCCTGCTCCATGGGGTCGCGCAATGCGTCGTTGCTGGCCACGATCTCGAGCGCCGACGTCAGGATCGAACCCGGCGCGATGGCGTTCACCCGGATCCGCGGCGCGAGATCGAGTGCCGACAACCGGGTGTAGTGCGCGAGCGCGGCCTTGGCCGTGCCGTAGGCGGCGAAGCCGCGCCCCGCCACCCGGCCCATCGTCGAGGTGATGTTGATGATGCTGCCGCCGCCGGAATGCTCGAGCATGAGCGGTACCGCGGCCGTGGTCAGAGCGTGAGCGGTCGTGACGTTGAACGTGAAGGCGTCGCGGAGGTCCTTGGTCGAGGTGTTCAACAAGGCGTTCGGCATGGTGCCGCCGACGTTGTTCACGACGATGTCTAGTTTGCCGAACGCTTCGACGGCCTGCTCGGCGAGCTTGGCGGTGTCCTCCGGGTGAGCCAGGTCGGCGACGACGACGTGGGCCTTCCGGCCGGTGGCCCTGATCTGCTCGGCCACTTCGTCGAGTTGCGACTGCGTGCGGGCCGCGATCACCACGTCCGCACCGGCTTCCGCGAACGCCAGCGCCATCGCCGCACCCAGGCCGCGGCCCGCTCCGGTGACAACTGCCACCTGATCGTCGAGCCGGAATCTATCGAGAATCATCTGTGCCTCTCTTCCCCGCCGGGCGACACGCTAGCAAGGCTGGCGGCTCTCCGTGGCCGCTTTCTAGAACACGTTCTAATTGGTTGCGACTCGCCCAATGAGGCACACCGGCCATGACTCTGCGCGAAGATCGTGATCATGAAACTCTTGCTGCTGCGCGCGGCCGTGTTCCTGGGCTCGTCGGCCATCGGGCTCCTGATCGCCGCGTGGCTGATCAAGGGCGTGTCGCTGTCGGTGTACGGCTTCGTCGTCGCGGTCGTGATCTTCTCGGTGGCGCAGGCGATCCTGGCGCCGTTCATCGCGAAGATGGCCAACCGCTACGCGTCGGCGTTCCTCGGCGGCATCGGGTTGGTGTCCACGCTGGTGGCGTTGTTCCTCGCGTCGTTGTTCAGCAGCGGGTTGAGGATCAGTGGCGTCGGCGCATGGATCGGTGCGACGGTGGTGGTGTGGCTGGTCTCTGCCGCGGCGACGATGGTGCTTCCGATGCTGCTGATCAAGAAGAAGGTCGGCTGACGTAAACGACGCGGCTTCTGAACAAGAGGTCCTGCAGCGAGCGGCGTTGCGCGTCGACCGCCACCCACGCCAGCCCGACGGGAAACACCACGCAGGCCACGGCCCGCAGTAGTGCGATGACGCCCGGCAACCGTTCGGACTTGCGGCCCCTCACGCGCAGCCCCATGACGACCGCGCCCACCGTGCAGCCCGAAACCGCCCAGCAGCCAGCGAGATACAGCACCGAGATGCTGAACGTCACCGTCGTGGAGAACAGCACACCGATGGCGGGCAACTGGAACGCTGACGGATTGATCGCAAGTCTGGTCAGAATCAGCCCGACGTAGAGCACGCCGATGATGACCAGCACCACGCCGAGGTCGATGACGGCGGCCACGCAGCGGCTGACGATGCCCGCGTTGCGTGGCGGCTCGGCGTCATTCAACGGGAGTCCTTCTCCCGACCGAGAATTCGGTTGACGATGCCCGATACGGCGTCGTCGGCGCGCTCGCCTTGGCTGCGGACGTCGTCCATGACGTCGGCGGTGACGCTGCCCGTGGATTCGCGGATGATCGACGGCAGGTCGATGCCCGCGACGACCTCGTCGGCCAACCCGATGAGGTCGACCCGTTCGCGCACCAGCGCGTTGATGTCCAGCTCGTCGAGCACCCGATCCACTAGCTCCACGGCGACGGCGGTGATGGTCGCCTTGAGCGGCTCGAGGCCAACGGCAACCGCGTGCTCGCCACGGCGCTCGAGCGTCGACCGGACATCACGTAGCCGATCGCCCACGAACGGCAGCCGCTCACACGCCTTGTACCCCTCGGCGGCCAGGCCAAGCGCCGTCGCCGCTGCACCGACGGCCACCGTCGTCACCGGATGCTTGGCGAGCCCCGAGAGGTCGGTCACTTCTTGGCCGGCGCTTTTTTGGCCGCGGCCTTCTTCGCAGGCGCCTTCTTCGCGGCGGCCTTCTGGGCCGGCTTGTCGTCGGAACCGCCCTTGCGAGCCGCAACACTGGCCTCGAGCTTGGCGAGCAGATCCGAGACGTCCTCGGTCTCGTCCAACTCGGCGGGCTGTTCCTCGGCGGTGAAGGCCTCTCCGCCTTCGATCTTGGCTTGGACCAGCTCGAGCATCTCCTCGCGATACGTGTCGGTGAACTTCTCGGGGTGGAAGTCGTCGGTCATCGACTCGACCACCTGGCCGGCCATCTTCAATTCGGCGGGCTTGATCTCCACCTTCTGGTCGAGCACGGGGAAGTCGGGATCGCGGATCTCGTCGGGCCACAGCAGCGTGTGGACCACCATCACTTCTCGCTTGCCAAAGTCCTTGACCCGCAAGGCCGCCAGGCGCGTCTTGTTGCGCAGGGAGAAGTGCACGATGGCCACTCGATCGGTCTCCGCGAGCGTCTGCGCCAGCAGCACATAGGACTTGGACGACTTCGAGTCGGGCTCGAGGAAGTAGCTCTTGTCGTACATGAGCGGGTCAAGCTGATCGGCGGGGATGAACTCCAGTACCTCGATCTCGCGGCTGCGCTCCTCGGGCAGGGTGGCGATGTCCTCGTCGGTGATGACGACGGTCTGGCCGTCTTCGGATTCGTAGGATCGGGCGATGTCGCGGTACTCGACTACCTCGCCGCACACCTCGCAGACACGCTTGTAGCGAATGCGCCCGTTGTCCTTGGCATGTACCTGATGAAACTTGATGTCATGGTCTTCGGTCGCGCTGTAGACCTTGACCGGCACGTTCACCAGGCCAAAGGCGACGGATCCCTTCCAGATGGAACGCATGCCCCAGTATGGCTCACAGGATCAGCGCTGTTGGAGAGCGGCGCGATCGGGTAGGTCTGCGCCTGCCCGCGTCACGGTCACCGCGGCCACGCGTACGGCCTGCTCCGCCGCGCGCTGCAAGTCGGCCAGGGAGATGCGCGCCAGGTCCGCGCGTTTGGCGGCGCCCAACAGGTCGAGGCTCCACAACGCGTCGATCAACCCCGTCATGAATGAGTCGCCAGCCCCTACCGTGTCGACGACGTTGACCGGCGGGGCGGGCACGCGCACGGTGCCCGCCGCGCACATGGCGAACGCGCCCTCTCCGCCCATGGTCACCGCGACGATCGCCGGTCCCAGCCCCAGCCACGTCTCGGCGAGACGTTCCGGATCGTGTCTCGGATCGATCCACCGCAGATCCTCGTCACTGGCCTTGACGACGTCGGCGCGCCCGACGAGGCGCTCGATGCGCGTGCGCGTCTGCTCGTGGTCGGAGCTCAGCGCGGGTCGCACGTTGGGGTCGTAGGTGATGGTCGCCGACGGGCGGTACGTGTCGAGCAGCGCGGCGGTGGCCAGGCAGCCGGGGTCGAGGAAGCCGGCAATGGATCCGGTGTGTACGACGAGCGGGGGCGCCACCTCGGGCGTTCCCGACAGCGCCCACTCGATGTCGAAGACGTAGTTCGCCGCGCCGCTTGCGTCAAGCCGGGCCACGGCAGTCGGGGTGCGCTTGGCGTCGATGCTGCCCGAAACGAGTTGCACCCCAGACGCTTCGACGTAGTCGATGATGCGCCGACCGCGGTCGTCGCGGCCGATGTGGGTGAGGAAGTCCACGGGGTGGCCAAGCCTGCCCAGCCCGATCGCCACGTTCAGTGGACTGCCTCCGACGTGTTCACCGAGTGGCACCCCATCGCGCTCGACGATGTCGATCAAGGCCTCGCCGATGACGAGGGCGCGCTCGCTCATGTGTCTTCCCCGTGAACCAGCTTCTCGAGCGTGGCCCGTGCGCCATCCCGATGCAGTGAGTCGAGCGACCACGTGTACGCCTCCACGAAGCGCTCCTGCTTGACGAGGTCGCCGAACACCGGATGCTCCAGGAACGAGGTGGGGTTGTCGCGCTGCGATTTCGCAAGGGGCACAAGGCTGTCTGCGAGTTGATCTTGAACGTCGATCGGGTCACCCTGCTCATCGACGCCCTCGTCGTAACGGGCCCAGCTGGCCACCGTCGCCGCGGACAGCCGGACCGGGGCGCCTGTTGCGAGGTTGTCGCGGATCACGGGCAACAGCCATTTGGGGATGCGGTCGGACGACCCGAAGCAGAGCCGGACGATGGTGTCGCGCACGCCGGGGTTGGCGAACCGCTCGATCAGCGTGCGCTTGTAGTCGGGCAGGTCGATGCCCGGCACCGGCAACAACGTCGGCGTCGCCTCGTCATCCATGTACTGGAGCAGGAATTCGGCGAACAGTGGGTCGGCGGCAGCGTCGTGCACCAGCCGGTAGCCGGCCAGGTAGGCGAAGTAGCACAGGCCCTGATGGCTGGCGTTCAACAAGCGCAGCTTCATCAACTCGTATGGCGTCACGTCGTCGACGAGCAGCACGTCGACGTCCTCGAAGGGAGGTCTGCCGTCGGAGAAGGCGTCTTCGAGCACCCAGGACGTGAAGGGTTCGGCGGCGACGGGCCACTGGTCCTCGACGCCGAATTCCGTTGCCAGCGAATCGATGACGTCGGGGGTGGTGACGGGGGTGATCCTGTCGACCATCGAGTTGGGGAACCGGGTGTGCTCGGTCATCCAGTCGGCCAACTCGGGGTGCGTGCGTTCGGCGTGCGCGGTGAAGGCTGCCCGTGCGACGTTTCCGTTGCCCTCGATGTTGTCGCACGACACGATCGTGAACGACGGCAGTCCACGCTCGCGCCGACGGTCCAGCGCGTCGGCCACCAGCCCGAACACGCTGTCTGGGCCTGCCCCCTCGATGTCGTAGCCGCCCTCGGTGATGGTCAGCGAGACGATGTGGGTGCTTGGCGCGGCCATCAGTTCGACCACGCCTTCGCGGTCGTCGGGGGCGTAGCGGTAGTCCACGATCGATCCGATGACCCTGGCGTCGCGGTGACCGTCGGGATGTTCGGCGACCAACGTGTAGAGCCCGTCCTGCGCGGTCATCACATCGGCCATCTTGCGGTCCGCGGGCAGGACGCCCACGCCGCAGATGCCCCACTGTTTGGCGGTCCCCGTCTCGAGCAGCCGGTCGACGTACATCGCCTGATGCGCGCGGTGGAATCCGCCGACGCCGAAATGCACGATGCCGATACCGATCTCGCTGCGGTCGTAGCCCGGCTTGGCGATCGGGATTCGTGACAAATTCTCTGCGTTGAGTTTCATGACACGGTCACCACTGTTTTGACGGTACCCGGCAGCCGGTCCGAGTCCAGGGCTTCGCCGACGTTTTCCAACGGGTACCTTCCGGTCACCATCGCATCGAGATCGACGCGGCCGGACTCGACGAGGGCAAGCGCGCTCGGCCACGTGTTGGCGTAGCGGAACACCCCGGTGAGCACCAGTTCGCGGTTCTGGATCAGCTGCGTCGGCAGGGTCATTGATTCCGCGCCCGACCCGACCAGCACCACGGTGCCCGCGGGCCGCACGGACCGAATTCCTGCCGCGACCGCCGCAGGCGCGCCCGACGCGTCGATGAAGGCGTCCACCCCCAAGTCGTCCATCGCGTCGGAGCCGGGGTCGAGCACGGCGGTCGCACCGAAGTCCTCGGCGCGTGTGCGTCGCGTGGCATCGGGATCGCTGATGATGACCTCGGTCGCGCCATACGCGCGCGCGACCTGGCCGACGACGAGTCCGATCGGACCTGCGCCCGCGATCAACACGCGCGCGCCGGCGTCGAGTCGCGCCTTGCGCACCGCGGCGATGCCCACCGACAGCGGTTCGCACAGCGCGGCCGCATCGTCGGTGACGCCGTCGGGCACCGGGTGCGCGAACGCCGCGCCGATGGTGACGTAGTCGCAGAAGGCCCCGTCGACCGGCGGGGTGCCGAAGAACTGCATGTGCGGGCAGAGGTGGTAGTCGCCGCGGCGGGTCTCCGCGCTGTCGGGGTCTGGCCGTTGCGGTTCGATCGAGACGCGCTGGCCGATGCGGCCGGGGTCGACCCCGTCGCCGACGCCGACGATGGTCCCGGCGGCTTCGTGGCCGAGCACCAGCGGACCGTCGACGACGAAGCTCCCTATCCGGCCCTCGCGGTAGTAGTGGGTGTCCGAGCCGCATACGCCGACCTTCGAGACGCGGATCAGCACGTCGCCGGGCGCCGGTGCGGGTACCTCGCGTTCTTCGACCTCGATTCGGTTGGTCCCGACGAGGACGGCGGCACGCATGTGTTTAGGAATCGAGAGTGTTGTGTACGTCACACTTGGATGTTAGCGTGATGAACATCTACTCGCACCCCTGAGCATCTGCTCATGCGAGGGAGGGGAACGGGACACGTGGCGACACCGATGTCGAACGGCCGGGTGCTACACGCCAGCCAGGACGTTTCCGATGGCGCCGCGCGTGCGTCCGCAAGCCCAGAGGACCTCCGCCTGGCGTTGCGCGCTGCGACGCTCTACTACCTCGACGGACTCACTCAGGCCGAGATCGCCAGCAGGCTCGGCGTCTCTCGACCGACGGCAGGCCGACTCATCGCCCGGGCCAAGGCCAACGGACTGGTCCGCATCGAGGTCGTGGTTCCGCCAACGCTGCAGGACAGCCTGCACGCCGACGAGGAACGCGAACTCGAGGTGCGCTTCGGGCTCACCGAGGCCGTCGTGACCGGACACGGCATCGACGTGGGAGCGCCAGGGCGGCCCGCCGTCTTCGCGAGCGTTGGCCGCGCCGCCGCCGCACTCCTGATGCGCAGGCTCTCCGCCGACGACGTGCTCGGCTTCACCTGGGGTCCCGAACAGGTCGCCGTGGCCACCTCCCTGTCCCCGGGAGTGGCGAGTTGCCGGACGGTCGTCCAACTGGACGGCGCCATGTCGACAGCGGCCTACCAGACCGGGATGGAGCTCATCCTCAGCCGCAGCGCGGACGCCCTGCGCGCCGATGCGATCCGGCTGCCCGCACCGCTGTACGCCGACGCGTCGACCGTGGCGTCGATCCGCAGCGACTCCGTCATCTCTCGCACGCTGGAAGCCGGTCGGCACGCCGACACCATGCTGTTCGGCGTTGGCGCCGCGTCCACGTCGACGACGCTGTTCGAAGGCAGTTTTCTCGATGGCCGGATGCTCGACGAACTCGTCGCGCTCGGTGCCGTCGGTGAGATCGGTGGCCGCTTCTTCGACGCCGAAGGGACTCCAGTCGTCACCGAACTGGCCAGCCGCTCGGTGTCGGTGTCGCTCGAGGACGTCCGGGACTGCGCCAAGACCATCTTGATTTCCAGTGGGGCGGGCAAGCACGTCGCCACCCTTGCGGCGCTGCGCGGAAAGTTGGCCAAGTTGTTGGTGTGTGACATCGATTGTGCTCGTTGGTTATTGGCTCAAGGAGGAGCGAGATAAAAGTGAAGACCACACGAAGAGTGCTCCACAAGCTGTCTGCGTGCGCGGCTGCCGCCGGACTGCTTCTGGCCACCGGATGTTCGGGCGCAGGAAGCCTCGGCGCCTCGTCGAACGAGGTGACGATCGCCTTGGTGTCCAACTCGCAGATGACGGACGCCCAGAAGCTTTCGTCGGAGTTCGAGAAGGCAAATCCAGGCACCAAGCTGAAGTTCGTTTCGCTATCCGAGAATCAGGCCCGCGCGAAGATCACGATGTCGACTGCCATGGGCGGCAGTCAATTCGACGTCGTGATGATCAGCAACTTCGAGACGCCACAGTGGGCCAAAGACGGGTGGCTCATGAACCTGTCCGACTACGCGAAGAACACGCCAGGCTACGACGAGGACGACATCATCCCGTCGCTGCGGAACTCGCTGTCCTACAAGGGCAACATGTACGCGGTTCCTTTCTACGGCGAGTCGTCGTTCCTTATGTACCGCAAGGACCTCTTCGAAAAGGCTGGCATCCAGGTCCCGCAGGACCCGAACTACCAGCCCAAGTGGACCGAGGTCGCGCAGTGGGCGGAGACCATCAAGGAGAAGAACAACACGGCCGGCATCTGCCTGCGTGGCAAGCCGGGCTGGGGTGAGGTGCTCGCGCCGCTGGACACGGTGATCAACACCTTCGGCGGCCGCTGGTTCGACGAGAACTGGAACGCTCAACTCAACAGCCCGGAAGTGAAGAAGGCCGTCAACTTCTACGTCGATCTCGTCAACAAGGCGGGTGAACTCGGCGCCTCTTCAACGGGATTCCAGGAGTGCGCCAACCTGTTTGGTCAGGGTCAGACGGCGATGTGGTACGACGCCACCTCGGCGGTCTCGGTGCTCGAGGATCCGAAGACCTACCCGGATCTCGTCGGCAAGATCGGCTATCTGCCCGCACCCATCATGGAGAAGCCCAACTCGGGATGGCTCTACACCTGGGCGCTGGGAATCCCCAAGGGCGCCAAGAACCCCGACGGCGCATGGAAGTTCATCTCCTGGATGACCAGCAAGGACTACATGAGGCTGGTCGGGGAGAAGCTCGGCTGGGCCCGCGTACCACCGGGCAGTCGCACGTCGACGTACACGGACTTGCCTGAGTACCAAGCGATCTCGAAGTCCTACGGTCCGTTGACCTTGGAGTCGATCAAGAATGCGACGCCGGACAAGCCTACGGTGCAGCCGGTTCCATACACCGGCGTGCAATTTGTCGGAATTCCGGAGTTCCAGGATCTCGGGACGCGGGTCAGCCAGCAGATCAGCGCGGCAATGGCAGGCCAGAAGTCCGTCGACGCCGCGCTCGACCAAGCACAGGAATACGCCGAAGTCGTCGGCAAGACATATCAGGAGAAGTGATGACGCTTATTGCTGATACCGGAACAGCGGCGGCGGACGCCGAAGTAGCCGAACGGGTTCGCAAGATTCGGGAAGCCCAGGACACCGGCGTCAGCCGGGCCGAAGGGTGGCGCAGGCGGGGACCGCTGCTGCCGGCGTTGATCTTCATGATCGTCGTCACGCAGATCCCATTCCTGTTCACGCTGTACTACTCGACGTTGTCGTGGAACCTGGTTCGTCCCGGCTCGCGGCAATTCGTCGGACTCAACAACTACATCGCCGTGGTCAAGGACAGTCAGTTCTGGTCGGTGGCCTTCAACACCGTCGTGCTGATCGTCGGCGTCGTGATCATCTCGGCCTTCCTCGGACTGCTACTCGCACTACTTCTGGACCGGGCGTTCCTGGGTCGCGGCGTGGTACGGACACTCCTGATCACCCCGTTCCTCGTCACACCCGTTGCGGGAGCGTTGATCTGGAAGACGACAATCCTCGACCCGACGAACGGCATCCTGAACTGGGTGCTGTCGTTGGTGGGTATCAGCCCGGTCGACTGGATCGGAAAGTTCCCGCTGTCGATGGTGATGGTGGAGCTGATCTGGCAGTGGACGCCGTTCATGATGCTGCTGATTCTCGCGGGCCTGCAGTCGATGCCGCGTGACCAACTCGAGGCCGGGCGCGTCGACGGTGCTGGTGCGTTCCAACTCTTCCGGGAGTTGACGCTGCCCCACCTGCGCCGCTTCATCGAACTCGGTGTCGTGCTCGGGGCGATCTACTTGGTCAACACGTTCGACGCGATCTTTATGATGACGCAGGGCGGACCCGGTGTCGCTAGTTCCAACCTGCCGTTCTACATCTATCAGCGCGCCTTCCTCGGCTTCGACATGGGCCAGGCGGCAGCCATGGGTGTGGTCGTCGTGATCTTCACGATGATCATCGCCAGCTTCGCACTTCGGTTGATCTTCAAATCGTTCTCCGGCAAGGAAGAGGCGGCGTAAGAGCATGACTACTACAGTCGAAAGAACAACGGCGACAAGCGATGCCGCACCCGTGCGGAAGAAGAAGTCGCGCAAGTTCAGCCCGTGGGGGGTGGTGGCATGGATCGCCGCGCTCGGATTCTTCTTCCCCGTGTTCTGGATGGTGCTGACGTCGTTCAAGTCCGAGAGTGACGCCGCGACCAGCCCGCCGAAGCTGTTCTTCACCCCGACGCTCGATCAGTACAAGGCAGTGTTCGAACAGGGCATCGGTCCGGCGATGCTGAATTCGGTGTGGGCCACGGTCGCATCGACCGTCCTGGTGCTGCTGCTCGGCGTGCCTGCCGCGTTCGCGCTGTCGCTGCGGCCGGTGCGGAAGACCTCCGATGCGTTGTTCTTCTTCATGAGCACGAAGATGCTGCCCGTCGTGGCAGCGATTCTCCCGCTCTACGTGATCGTGTCCAACATCGGTCTGCTGGACAACATCTGGGCTCTGGTCATCCTCTATACCTCGATGAACTTGCCGATCGCCGTCTGGATGATGCGGTCGTTCTTCCTTGAGGTGCCCGGTGAACTACTCGAGGCGGCCAGTCTGGACGGCGCCAGCCTGTGGCGGTCGGTGCGAGAGGTGATCCTGCCGCTGGTATCGCCCGGTATCGCGGCCACGGCGCTGATCTGCGTCATCTTCGCTTGGAACGAGTTCTTTCTCGCGGTGAACCTGACCGCGGTGAACGCTCAGACCATGCCCGTGTATCTCGTCGGCTTCATCGCCGGTGAGGGTCAGTACTGGGCCGTGCTGTCGGCGGCCGCAACGATGGCCGCACTCCCCGTGATGCTCTGCGGGTGGTTCGCCCAGAACAAGCTCGTTCGTGGTCTTTCCTTCGGCGCTATCAAATAGAGGAGCAACTCCCATGGCATCAATCACCTACAAGAACGCCTCTTGCATCTACGAGGGTTCGGACAAACTCGCGGTCGACAACCTCAACCTCGACATCCAGGACGGCGAATTCATCGTCCTGGTAGGGCCTTCCGGCTCGGGCAAGAGCACTGCCCTGCGCATGCTGGCCGGCCTGGAGGACATCGACGAAGGCGCCATCGAGATCGGCGGCAAGGACATGACCGGTGTCCCGTCGAAGGACCGCGACATCGCGATGGTGTTCCAGAACTACGCGCTGTACCCGAACAAGACCGTCGCCGAGAACATGGGCTTCGCGCTCAAGTTGCGCGGGGTGTCGGCCGCGGAGCGACGCAAGAAAGTCGAGGAGGCCGCCAAGGTGCTCGACCTGACCGAGCATCTGGATCGCAAGCCCGCCAAGCTATCCGGCGGTCAGCGTCAACGCGTGGCGATGGGCCGTGCCATCGTGCGTGAGCCTCAGGTGTTCTGTATGGACGAGCCGCTCTCGAACCTCGACGCCAAGCTGCGGGTGCAGACCCGTACCCAGATCGCCGCCCTCCAGCGCCGGCTGGGGACCACGACGGTCTACGTCACCCACGACCAGGTCGAGGCGATGACGATGGGCGACCGCGTGGCCGTGCTCCGCTTCGGCAAGCTGCAGCAATTCGCCTCGCCCAACGAGCTTTACGATCGCCCGGCCAATGCGTTCGTAGCGGGCTTCATCGGGTCACCGGCGATGAACCTGGTGGACCTGCCCGTCACCGCCGACGGCGTGAAGATCGGCGACTCGACGCTGCAACTCGAGCGCGACGATCTGACCAAGCTGAGCGCCGCAGGCCTGTCGGAGGTCACCTTCGGAATTCGGCCCGAGCAACTCGAACTCTCCGATTCCGGTGGCGTCGAGGTCGTCGTCGACCTGGTCGAGGATCTCGGCAGCGAGGCGTACGTCTACACCCATGCGGGCTCGGGTGTCGAGTTGGTCGCACGGTGCAACCCGCGTACGGCGCCCAAGCTGGCCGATACGGTGCGACTGCGCAAGAACCCCGACGGCGCGGTCCACCTGTTCAAACCGAATACCGGCGAGCGCATCAACTAGCGTGCGCGCTCCGGAGTTACGGCTCCGGGCACCAACACCGGATCTGCTCGGATTGCCGTGGGACAGACCGCTTTCGGACTGGGTGGTCCCTGACGTTCCGTTGCGCGACATCGCGGTGGGGATGAGCCGCCACCTGGTGAAGTTCGTCGACGCCGACGAGCACCTGTGGGCGGTCAAGGACATGCCGCCGCGGATAGCCGTCAAGGAGTACGACGTGCTGCGTCGGCTGGAGGAGATGGGATTGCCTGCGGTGCGCCCGGCGGGCCTGGTGCTGCAGCCCGAGTTCGACACCGCAATCCTGGTGACCCGCTACCTCGAGGGGTCGTGGCAATATCGCCGGCTCTTCATGCGGTTGCCGCCCGATCAGCCGACGCATCGAGCCCGCCTGCTGGACGCGATGGCCGGCCTGCTGGTGGAGCTTCATCGCCACGGAGTCTTTTGGGGTGACTGCTCTTTGGCGAATACGTTGTTCTCGAGGGACGGGCAGCTGCTGCAAGCCTGGTTGGTCGATGCCGAGACGTCCGAGGTGCACCCGTCGCTGAGCCGGGGCCAGCGCAGGCACGACCTGGAGATCCTGGTGGAGAACGTGGCGGAGGGCCTGGTCGATCTCGCCGAGCGGCTCGGTCAGCCGGAGTCGTTGCAGGACACGTTGATTGCCGAAGCCGAGCAGGTTGCCGTCCGATACGACGAATTGTGGGCGCTGCTGCACGCCGAGCCGGTGTTCGGGTTCACCGACCGGTATCGCGTCGAGGGCACCATCCGTCGGCTCAACGATCTCGGCTTCGCTGTCGACGAACTCTCGCTGCAGCCCGACAGTGCCGACCCGAGCCGGCTGCGCGTTCACGTCGCAGTGGGCGATCGCCGGTATCACGCCCAGCATCTGCAGGAGCTGACCGGTTTGGACGTGGGGGAGGGGCAGGCCCGCATACTGCTCGGCGACCTACACGCCTATCAGGCGCAGTTGTGCCGGGAGGCCGGGCACGACGTGGACGAGGCGACGGCCGCACGTCTGTGGGTCATGGAGATACTGACCCCCTACGAGCAACTGGCGCACGAAGCGGTGAACCTGAAGGGCACGCCGATCCAGGCCTACTGCGACCTGCTCGAAGTGCGCTGGCTCCTTAGTGAGCGGGCCGGTCGCGACGTCGGCACCAACAAGGCGCTCGCGGCGCTGGCCGGTGACGTCATCCCGACTGACTCCGCGGCCAAGATGGCCATCGCGGAGACGCCCACGGAACCGTTCGCCGTGCTGACGCCCGACGACGACTGAGGCGGCTAAATCACCGGGACTGAGCCGGGGTTGACGCCGAAGGGAAGGTCGGGGCTCAGGCCTGACTGCGGGTCGATGCCGCTCTGCGACGGGGCGACCCTGCAGTTGGAGTCCATGGGAGTTTGAGCGCCCGTGCAGTACGGCACAAGGTCGGCCGGCTCGGCGCGCGCGGGTGCAGCCACTGCCACACCTGCGATGATCGCCAACCCGACCAGGACCGTTCTCACTCTTTCGACGATACCCGCGGGATACTGAGCCGATGGAGCGTTACGAACGGGTTCGGCTGACGAACCCGGACAAGGTGCTCTATCCGGCGACGGGCACCACCAAGGCCGAGGTCTTCGACTACTACGTCGCGATCGCCGACGTCATGGTGCCGCACATCGCGGGCCGTCCTGTCACCCGCAAGCGCTGGCCGAACGGGGTCGGCGAGCCGGACTTCTTCGAGAAGCAATTGGCCTCGTCGGCGCCAGACTGGTTGGGCCGCGGCTCCGTCACCCACAAGTCGGGCACCACCACCTACCCCGTCATCGACACCCGGGAAGGGCTGGCGTGGATCGCCCAGCAGGCCGCACTGGAAGTGCATGTGCCGCAATGGCGGTTCGTCGACGCTCAACCAGGTCCGGCGACGCGCATCGTGTTCGACCTCGATCCCGGCGAGGACGTGACGTTCCGTCAGCTGTGCGAGGTGGCCCGCGAGGTGCACGGAATCATCTCCGACATAGGGCTGACTACCTATCCGCTCACCAGCGGCAGCAAGGGCCTGCACCTGTACGTCCCGCTGGAGGAGCCGATCAGTTCGCGCGGTGCGTCCGTGCTGGCCAAGCGGATTGCGATGCAACTCGAGCAGTCCATGCCCAAACAGGTGACGGCGACCATGACCAAGAGCCTGCGCGCAGGCAAGGTGTTCTTGGACTGGAGCCAGAACAGTTCGGCCAAGACGACGATCGCCCCCTATTCGATGCGTGGCCGCGACCATCCCACCGTCGCGGCGCCGCGCACGTGGGAGGAGATCGAGGATCCGGACCTGCGGCACCTGACCTTCGACGAGGTGCTTGCGCGCGTCGAGGCCGACGGCGACCTGCTCGCCGGGCTCGACGAAAACGTCCCGCTGCCAGACAAACTCACGACCTACCGGGGCATGCGAGACGCCGCCAAGACACCGGAACCCGTGCCCGCCAAGGCACCCGCGACGGGCAACGACGACACCTTCGTGATCCAGGAGCACCACGCGCGCCGACTGCACTACGACTTCCGGCTCGAACGAAACGGGGTGCTGGTGTCGTGGGCGGTCCCGAAGAACCTGCCCGAGACGACATCGGTGAACCACCTCGCCGTGCACACCGAAGACCATCCGCTGGAGTACGCGACGTTCGAGGGCTCGATTCCCAAGGGGGAGTACGGCGGTGGCGACGTCATCGTCTGGGACTCCGGCACGTACGAAACGGAGAAGTTCCGCGACAACGCACCCGACGGGCCGGAGAAGGGCGGCGAGGTGATCGTCACCTTGCATGGCAGCAAGGTCTCCGGGCGTTACGCGCTGATCCAGACTGGCGGCAAGAACTGGCTCGCCCACCGGATGAAGGAGCAGCCCGTCGCTACCGCAGGCGATCTCGCGCCGATGCTCGCCACGCACGGGTCGGTCGCGAAGCTGTCCTCGGTCGTGTGGGCGTTCGAGGGCAAGTGGGACGGCTATCGGCTGCTGGTCGACGCGGATCACGGTGACCTGCAACTGCGTTCGCGCAGCGGGCGGGACGTCACTGGCGAGTACCCGCAGCTCGAGGCGCTGGCCGCCGACCTGGCCGATCATCACGTCATCCTCGATGGCGAGGTCGTCGCGCTCGATGAATCCGGCGTGCCGAGCTTCGAGGAAATGCAGAACCGGGCGCGCTCGACCCGAATCGAGTTCTGGGCCTTCGACATTCTTCAGCTGGATGGCCGATCCTTGTTGCGCGCCAAGTACTCCGACCGACGCAAGGTACTCGACGCGCTGGCTGCCGGCGGTGGGCTGATCGTCCCCGAGGCGCTGCCAGGGGAGGGCCCCGCGGCGCTCGAGTATGCCCAGGAGCACCGCTGGGAGGGCGTCGTCGCCAAGAAGCGCGACTCTACTTACCAGCCGGGGCGACGTTCGCAGTCGTGGATCAAGGACAAGCTTTGGCGGACACAGGAAGTCGTCATCGGCGGATGGCGGGCAGGCGAGGGCGGTCGCACCAGTGGCATTGGCGCGCTGCTCATGGGAATCCCGGAAGACGGCGGGCTGCACTTCGCCGGTCGCGTCGGCACGGGCTTCACCGAGAAGGAACTGGCGACGCTCAAGAAGACCCTGGCGCCCCTGCAGACCGATGAATCACCCTTCACGTCAAGACTTGTCGGACCCGATGCCAAGGGCGTCACGTTCGCGCGCCCGGAACTGGTGGGCGAGGTGCGCTTCAGCGAGCGCACTTCAGATGGCCGGTTGCGTCAGCCGAGTTGGCGGGGGTTGCGGCCGGACAAGGCGCCCGATGAGGTGGTCTGGGAATTATAGGATCAGATGGGCCCGCTCGTCCCAAATCGCCCAAAGCGACTGGAGCCTGCGGTTTCTTCTCGGCTTTGAATCGCCAGCATTCGACAGCGGTGGCGGCGATCTTCGACGAGTACGGACCCGACAGCATTGAGACTTGGCGGCCCCCGTGGGTGTGCCGCTCCGTGGTCCATGCCGCCGCTGCCGGTAGCCAGTTTGTAGGGATATTCCTTATTCCTCTGGCCCTCCGTGGCCGTTAGCGTCGAGCTGGTCGTCGGGTTTCAGCAACGTTTCAGCAAGTACGTCTCGGAGGTTCCAGTGTCGAACCGGAGCAAGGTAATTGGCGGTGGTCGTCATCGCTGCGCTCGAAGGCCGCCGCTCAGGCTGAGTGCGGAATCACCGGTCGTCGGCAGCCTCTTTGGTGCAGCTTTCACGGCGGCGGATCCGTTCCTGGCCGCCTCCGCTCATATCCCGGGGTTTAACCGTGTTCACCGGCGGAGCCGGCAGGGCTCCATGAATCCCCTAAACCGCTGCGAATCCACATTCCGATCGCTACGGGCCAACAGCGTCAAATGGAGTCACCATGAGCAGCAGTAGCAGCGGGAAGTCGGTGGTCAGCGTGGCGAGACCACTATTCGTGGGGCTGGCAACGCCTGTGTTGATCGCCGCCGCACTAGGTCTGGGCGCCGCAACCGTCCACGCGTATCCCAATGGGCCGTACCAATGGTGCCCGGGGGAGCAGACGAGAAGGTATCTCGAATGGGACCAGAGTGTCTGCCACACCTTCTGGATTGTCGGACACGGGCAGGGCAACGTGGGCGGTACACCGATCGTCGCTGACGGTACGCCCCTGGCCAATATCTGGGAAGGAGACAGTCCACCGGCCTCAGTCCCGCCACCCAACCTTCCTCCCGGCCTGTGTCGCAGTGAGTTCCCACCTCAGACATGCGATTCTTGGGGGCTTTGACGGCGCCGGCGTCTTGTGAGGGTTGACGCCTCTTGACTCGTCGGTGCCGGGCACGGTGGGCCTGCAACGGTGACCCAGTCAGATTGCCGAGTATTTCACACTGAATTATCTTTGCTGGCAACGACTTCGAAAAGGAGGAGCGGGTGAACTCTCGGATACGGAATGTGTTGGTAGCCGCAGCGGTGCTCATCGCCGGTGTGGCCGGACTGCTCTTGCCGATATCGGTGTTCGACGGTGGTAATTCCACGGTCGGGTGCGGAAATGCTGTGGCGGCCGACGAATCTGGGCCCGGCGCGGCGAAAGTGACGCCGGTGGCCAGCCTCCCTGCGGTAGCTCAGGGCGTTCCGCGACCCGACTTCGTCGTCGCATGTGATGAGGCAATATCAGGACGCCGCCACTGGGCGATCCCGTTGGTGATTGTCGGGGCGGTCGGGTTGGTTGTCGGAGTGTTGTTTCGCGGCCGCCGTGGAGTTGCGCGCGGCGGCGTCTGACCGCGAATGTTCGACTCCAGAACGGATCGTGTCAGCGGCGTCGAGAAGGCGGAGGCGTGCCACAGGGCATCTGGTCAGGGCTTGCCAAGCCCTTTCCGCTTGTTCGAAGCCGTCGTACGACCGGTCTATTGCTGGCGGTGGTCATTGCTGGATGCGAAAGCGATGCTGAACTGGGCTCGCTCGCCGCTAGCACCAGTAACGGTCCCGGACGCTTCCCAGGGGGTTCGTTTCCCGCGCGATGGAACCGCGCCGTCGCCCGAAGCGATGTGCCCGACGCTCTGACAGCTAGCGACAAGCCATCTCACAGGGTGTCTGTAGGGGCTGCACGGCAAAGCATGTGCCGATAAGCTAAGCCGTTGCTGAAGCCGCTTCTTAGTGAGTTTGCGAATGCCCTATTGGACGTATCGATGTCGACTGCGGCTGACGTTGAGCGCATGCCCGACGGCGTGGTGAGCCGGGAGCCCGAGGATCGGGCGGTGACCGATTTCTTGACCTCGGCCTGTGCTCAGCCTTCTGCACTGGTGATCGCGGGCGAACCCGGCATCGGCAAGACCACCTCGTGGTTGGCGGCTGTGGCATCGGCCCGCCAACGTGGTTTCCGAGTGTTGTCGGCGCGTGCCGCGGCAGCAGAATCGGTGCTGGCGTATGGCGCGTTGGCCGATTTGCTGGCCGGTCTTGATGCGATCGCGTCGGCAGATTTGCCGCACCCACAGCGGCTCGCGGTAGACCGGATTCTGTTGCGCGCCAGCGCAGATGGTGCCGCGGTCGATCAGCATGCGATATCGGCCGGTTTCCTGTCGGCCGTGGAGAGACTTGGCGAGGAGTCACCGGTTTTGGTGGCGATTGACGACCTGCAGTGGCTCGATCCCTCCAGCGCGCAGGTGATCGCGTTCGCAGCCCGGCGGCTCACGGCACCGGTGGGGGTACTGGTTACCGTGCGCGGCGATGCTGACAGTGCGGCCTCATGGCTGCAGCTGCCCAACCCTGACTCGGTTGCACGGATCACGCTGAGGCCGTTAGCTATTGGCGCCTTATATGCGCTGATCTCGGAGCGGCTGGGGCGGACGTTCTCGCGTCCGACGATGCTGCGTATCCACGAAGTCTCTGGTGGTAATCCCTTTTACGCCATCGAGCTGGCGCGGGGGATCGACGCCGGGCCGCGGGACGTCGACCCGCTGCTGCCGAGGTCGCTGGCCGAGTTGGTGCGGGCCCGGCTCGGCAGTCTCACCGCTGACGCGCGAGACGCCTTGTTGGCCGTGGCCTGTCTGGCCGATCCGACCGTCTCGTTGGTGTCGAGGGCGGTCGGTACCGACGCAGATCGGATGGTCGACATCCTCGCGGAGGCCGAGGAAAAGGCCATCATTGGGATCGACGGTAACCGGCTGCGGTTTACCCACCCGTTGCTGGCTACCGGGGTTTACACCGATGCCGCGCCCGCGCAGCGTCGGATGATGCACCGCCGCTTGGGCGAGATCGTGGATCAGCCCGAATTGCGCGCCCGCCACCTCGCCCTGAGCGCCACTAGCGCGGATCCGCTGACGCTTGCGGCACTCGATACGGCGGCCGATTCGGCGCGTACTCGTGGGGCGCCAGCGGCCGCTGCTGAACTGTTCGACCTAGCCCTTCGGCTCGGCGACGACACACCGGAGCGCCAGATGGGTTCGGCTGCATACCATTTCGATGCTGGCGATACCGGACGCGCCGGGGCCCTCCTTGGAGAGGCGATCGAGCGGTTGGCACCCGGGATGCTGCGCGCCCAAGCGCTGTGCCAGCTTGCCTTGGTGCGGGTGTTCGACCAGAACTTCGTCGAGGCGGCGGACCTGCTGCGACGGGCGCTCGGCGAGGCCGAAGACAATCTCACGATGCAGGTCCAGGCGCTGGTGGCGTTGTCGTGGGCGTTGGTCAACTCTGGTCACCTCGGTACCGCCGTGGACACCATCGAGGACGCCGTTCTGCGTGCAGAGTGCCTCGGGCAACATGATCTGCTGAGTCAGGCCCTGGGCTTGCGGGTACTCATGCACTTCATGCGCGGAGACGTCATCGATGAGCCCAGCCTGCGACGCGCGCTGGAGATGGAAGGGCGCCACACGAGTATTCCGCTGCCATTCCGCCCCAGCATGCAAAACGCCATGATGCTGGGCTGGACCGGGCAGCTCGACTCGGCGCACGATGAGATGCTGTCGATCCGGCGTCGCTGCCTCGAGCACGGCGATGAGAGCGGACTCTTGTATGTCGCCTTTCATGCCGTTCTGATAGCGATCTGGCGCGGCGACCTGATTGAGGCGATGCTCGTCGCCGAGGACGCTGTGGAACGCGCGACGCAATTGGGTGGGGACGTATCACTGTCCATCGCAATGACGATCCGGGCCGCGGCTACCGCTTACGGCGGCCGCGAAGACGACGCTCGTCGTGACCTTGCCGAGGCGTTGGCGGCCAGCCAGCGCTGCGGCTCCTACCGGTTGGCGGAATGGCCCATCACCATCCTGGGGTTTCTGGAAGTGTCGCTGGGCAACTACCAGGAGGCGCTGACCGCACTCGAACCTCTCCTATCGCACCTCGACGCCGCACCGGAGGCGACGGAAATCGTGGCCGCCTCGTTTGTGCCAGACATCGTCGAGGCCATGATCCAGTTGGGCCGGCTCGGCGAGGCTGAGCCGCTGATCGGCACGTTGGAGCGCAACGGTTGCCGGCTCGACAGGGCCTGGATGCTGGCTGTCGGTGCTCGCTGTCGCAGCATGCTGCTGGCCGCTCAGGGTGATCTCGACGCGGCGGTAGACGCCGTCGAACGAGCAATGGTTGAGCACAAGCGCCTGCTCATGCCGTTCGAGCGTGCGCGGACCCAACTCCTGCTCGGCCAACTCCAGCGCCGGCAACGCCAAAAAAGCTCCGCCACAGCCAGTCTCGGCGAGGCGCTGCAAACTTTCGAGGGCCTGCAAACCACGCTGTGGGCAGACCGGGTTCGCGGGGAGCTGGTCCGAACCAACGTCGGCCCGAGCGGGCGCACCGCGCAGCAGCTGACTCCGGCGGAGCAGCGGGTGGCCGAGCTAGCGGCATCGGGGATGACCAACCGCGAGATCGCCACGGCGCTGTTCATCAGCCCGAAGACGGTCGACGTCAACCTGTATCGCGTCTACCGCAAACTCGATATCCAATCCCGCAGTCAACTGGCCCGGCGATTGGTCCATCGAACCGAGCCATAACGGAACGCGGTAACCCACTTTGTAGGGATATTCCTTATTCCTTCCTCCACCGTGGTTGATTAGCGTCGACATCGGGTTGGGGCCAGCAATTTTGGGGGGTCTGGAAGTTGACACGTAGCAAGGCGGTTGGTGGCGGTGGTGCCAAGGAGAATGGCCCCAAATGTGTGAAGCGAATAATCGTGGGGTGTGCAACGGCGATGCTGGTATCTAGCGGCTTGGGTCTGGCCGGTCTAGGTGCCGGCATCGCCCACGCGGATGATGATTGTTCGCCTGCCACCAGGGTCGACGGTAGGTGCTACGGGCCGAATCACTGGTGCCCGGGGGATTCCTTGTTCCACCTGACCCAAAATCACGTTCACGCCCCCGTGACGTGGGACATGAATGTCTGCCACACCTACTATCACGTGGCGCCTGACCAGGCCAATCAAGGTCAAGGCATTTATGAGGGCCCCAACCCTCCGCCGCCGGTGGGCCCTCCGCCTCCCATGCCGCCCGCGATCGTGGTTCCCGACGAGTGCCTGCCCTGGTGCCATTAGGCATTGAGGCTCGATACCTGAATATTTCGCCTCCGCCGGTGGTCTGGGAGTAGGAGCGCCTGCGTCGACACTCAGCCGCCGGCGTCGATCGCTTCCTGCATACCCCGGGTCGCCAGCTCGTCGGCCAATTCGTTGTCGGCGACACCCGAGTGGCCCTTTACCCAGAACCACTCGACCTGGTGCCGCGCGCAGGCCGCCTGTAGTCGCTTCCAGAGGTCGACGTTCTTCACCGGCTGCTTCGCGGAGGTCTTCCAGCCGTTGCGTTCCCAGCCGAGCACCCACTTGGTGATGCCGCTCCGGACATAGGTGCTGTCGGTGTACAGGTGCACCGCCACCGATCTGGTGAGCGCCTCCAACGCCATGATCGGTGCCGTCAACTCCATCCGGTTGTTGCTGGTCTCGTCGGGCTCGCCGCCGCACATCTCGCGGACGTGCTCACGCTGGCGCAACACCGCGCCCCAGCCGCCGGGGCCGGGGTTGGGTCGGCACCCGCCGTCGGTGTGGATGACGACGACATCCTCGGTCATGCGCCGAGGATAGGCATCACGACTGGCGGTCGGGTCAGCGACTCGCCGAGATCATCGCCGAACGGACCGACATGCCGAACTCGCGATGCCGCAGCGTGGTGATCCGTCGCCCGGGCTGCACCGCTTCCTTCACTGGTGACGTGCGGTCGCCGAAGAACGAAGCAGTCGCGTCGACGTCCGCGACGACGTACGTGATCCCCCAGAGCGTGGACGGGCCCTCGCTCGCCGACTCCGGCGAACCGACGACCTCGATGATCACCTCCCCGAACCGGAAGAAGACCTGGCGGATCCGTCGTCGGCCGAGTTCGCCGTCCCGTTCCCGGCGCGGGTCCACACCGATGGTGGCCAGCGCTTCCACGGTCCGACTCAAGTCAGGTGACAGCAGTACGACGTGGTCGATGGAGGTGACGCCGTTCGCGTGTGCGGCAGGCGTTGCAATGTCGGTGTCCGAGCGTGTCGTCGGGACGCCGTCGAGGTCGTCGATCGTGCGGCCCTGGGGCAGGCCGCGCAACGACCATCCGACGATGCCCGTGCCGGTGTCTGATGTCGCCGCCGGCGCGGCTCCGCGGCCACGCCCGACCAACCGTATGCGTACGCCACCGATCCGGCACACGTCATCGGAGTCAACGCTGAACCCGGCTCGCATCCAGGCCTCGGCCGGATCAGCGACCTCTACCTCGTCGACGGTGACGGCCAAGCGGACTCAGACCCGCCCCGCGGCGTATGTCGCGGCCTGGTCGGTCATCCCGATCGTCGTGTAGCTGGTGTGTGCGGCGCCGTCGTTGCCGTCGGAACAGATCGGGTCGCCAGGCGCGCAGAGTTCGAGCGACTTGTCCGCATACAGCGGTCCGATCGTGACCGGGGGATCGTTGATGGACTTCATGAACTCGGTGTCTGGCTTGCCGAGCAGCACGACCGCCGCGACGTGGTTGGCCACGTCGGCGGGCATCGGGTGTGGCACGTCGGCCGGATCGACACCGTGTGGCACCACGTTGGCCGTCGTGAAGCCGATGACTGCCGCGCCCTGTGAATAGCCACCAAGCACCTGCTTGGTGTTCGGGCACCGCGTAGCTACGTCCTGAATATGGTTGGCCGCATCTCGGATGCCGTCGACCGCGGTGGGGAAGTCGGTGCTCGCGGGGTAGACGACTGCGTAGACGTCGACGGACTTGGTGCCGACCTTCGAGCGCAGCGCGTTGACGAAGTCCTGTCCGATTCCGCCGAGCCCAGGCGGTGCGAAGGTGCCGCGCGCGAACACGACCGCGACGTCGGGACACGCTGCGGCCGAGGCGGTGGGAAGCGCCATCGGGGCCACCAGAAGCGTCCACGTGGCGAGGGCCGCGACGCCGGCTAGGCGCGCGAGGTGGCGAGCGGTCATGGTCCCATGCTGGCACAGCGGGCAGACTGCTGACGTGGTGCGTTGGCTCTCGCTGTCCGATCAGGTCGCGTTGGCGGAGCAAATCTTCGGCGATCGAGGCCCAGGCTTGGTCGAGGACTGGCTCGCCGAGCAGGTAGCACGCATCGACGATCCCGGTTTCGCAGAAGGTTTCGCCGCCCACGTCGAGTTGTCCGGCGTCGTGACCGGCGACTTCAATCACCGGGACCTGCGCACTACCAACGGCCGGCTGCTCGGCGGGATCCGGTTCTACGGCCGCGACGTCCGCAGGCCGTTCGTCGAGGTGTGCTGTCACGACTTCGCCGAACTCGACGACCTCCGCGCGTGCGTGCGCTCCGAATGGTCGGCGTTCGCGCCGAAATACCTGCGTCTGCAGGAGCTGCCCGGCCGTGTCACCGGACCCGGTGTGGTGCTGGACACCACCTTGCACGCCGCCCGCTACCGAGACATGCCCGCCCCCGACGGTCGCATCACCCTCGAACCGTTCGACCGGGTGGAGGACGCCGTCGCAATGGTCGAGCGGCGTTACGCGCTCATCGCAACCAGCGATCCGGCGTTGCGGCACAACGTCTCTCCAGCCGCAGCCGAGGACCTCTGGCACTGGCACGCGACCGGTGAGCTACGCGCGATTCGGGCGGGCGACGCGACCATCGGTCTGCTCGCCGTCGCGCCGGGCACCATCGGTTGGCTGCCCGGCGACGAGATCAACGAGGAGATCGTCGACGTCGACCACCTGGGTCACGGCTACGCCGCTGCCGCGCAGTGCACCTGGGCGAAGGTCGTGGCGAACGATCCCGGTGGCTTGCTTATCGGCACCATTGATCGACTCAACGGCGCCTCCCGCATTACCGCGGAGCGCGCAGGACGGCCGCCGATTCTGGAGGCCGTGTTCGTGTCACTTGGAACGTGAAAACCGCTGCAGCAGCACAGAAACCGTCAAGATGACCAACCCGGCGACGGCCAGCGTGGCCCCAGCCGCCGCAGGAGCGGTGTATCCGAGTCCGGCCGCAATCACCACGCCGCCGATCCATGCGCCCGTCGCATTCGCGATGTTGAGCGCGGAATGGTTCAGCGCCGCGGCCAGCGTCTGCGCGTCGTGCGCGACGTCCATCAGTCGGGTCTGAAGGGCCGGGCCGATCGAGGCGCCCGTCGCTCCGATCAGGAACAGCCCCGCAAGCGCCGTCCACGGGTTGTGTGCGGCGAACACGAAAAGGGCGAGCACGATGCCCAACGCTGTCATCGAGGCGTAAAGCGCGCGCACCACGGAGCGGTCGGCGAGCTTGCCGCCGACCAGGTTTCCGATCACCATGCCGAGTCCGAATACCATGAGCGCCAAGGGAACCAGTGCGCGCGACAGGCCCGCGACGTCGGTCAGCGTGGTCGAGATGTAGGTGTAGACCGCGAACATGCCACCGAATCCGACCATGCCGACGAGTAGGGCCAGCCAAACCTGCACGCGCTTGAGCGCGCTGAGTTCGGTCAACGGACTGGTGATGTGCATTGTGTCCATGGTTGGCAGCCACCACCAGATGGCCGCCAGGGTGATCAATCCGACGGCGACGACGAGGGCGAACGCACTGCGCCAGCCGAACAGCTGACCGAGCCACGACGCCACGGGCACGCCGAGCACGGTGGCGACCGTCAGCCCGGTCAAGACGTGGGCGACGGCCTTGGCCCGGTTCTGCGGGCCCATCAGGTGGGCGGCGACCAGTGCGGCGATGCCGAAGAACGCGCCGTGCGGCAGGCCGGCGATGAACCGCGCCGCCATCAGCGTGCCGTACGTCGGAGCGAACATGCTCGCCAGGTTGGCGACCGTGAAGACGACCATGAGCCCCAGCAGCAAGGTCTTGCGCTCCATGCGCGCGGTCAGTGCGGCGATGAGTGGTGCACCGACGACCACGCCCAACGCGTAGGCCGAGATGATATGTCCCGCAGTCGGTTCGGTGATCCCGAGGCTGGCTGAGATGTCGGGGAGCAGGCCCATCGCGACGAATTCCGTGGTGCCGATGCCGAAGCCACCCAGCGCCAAGGCGAACACCGCGAGCCACCGGAGGGTGGGGTCGGGTGCGACGACGGACATGGGCCGGTCCGGTCGGGCGAGGGATCGTGTCACGGGTAAACGGTAGCCGTACTTAGGTCGTTCTTCAAACCGACTTTTGCCTTTCTGAGGCAAAAGTGGCGTAACTTACGTTTCTCGGGTTCAATCGATGGTGTGACGAGCACCGGTGATGTCTTCGCCCTAATTCGGGAACTGAGGGACACCACGCGCGCCGAACTGGGCCAACTCACTACGTTGTCACGCACGGCAGTGGCGGCCAGGGTGGCCGCACTGCTCGAGCTCGGCCTCGTCGCTGAGAGTGAGCAGGCCGCCTCCACCGGCGGTCGTCCGGCCACGCTGTTGACCTTCGACGCCGACGCAGGCGTGGTTGCGTGCGTGGCCATCGGCATCAGTCGCACGCGGATGGCGATCTGCAACCTGGCCGGTGAGCTCGTCACCACCTCGGACATCGACCAGGAGGTCGCGCTCGGTCCGGACGACTTGATGCCCGACGTCGTGAAGCGACTGGACGTGCTGTTGGAGGACCACCGCGGTGTGCCCGTCTACGGCATCGGGCTCAGCCTGCCGGGGCCGGTCGATCGCGAACGCGGCTGCAGTCGCGACTCGCCGATCCTGCGCGGTTGGGATGGTGTGGCGCTGCGGCCGTATTTCGAGGAGGTGCAGCGGCATTCCGGAGGGCAGGAGCGGAGCGACCGGGGATTTGGATCGGGTGTGCCGGTGTTGCTCGACAACGATGCCAACGCCATCGCACTCGGCGAACGCGGTGGTGAACTTCAACGACACGATGATCTGTTGGTGCTCAAGGCGTCGACGGGCCTCGGCGCCGGAATCATCGCCGGTGGCGTGCTGCAGCGCGGCGCGTGGCAGGCGGCGGGAGAGTTCGGGCATAACAAGACTGCTGCGGCACAAGGCATTCCATGCCGGTGCGGCGATACAGGTTGCCTCGAGGCGATCGCCGGCGGCTGGGCGGTGGTGCACGCGCTGCAGCAGCAGGGCTACTCGGTACGGCACATGCGCGACGTCGTCGAACTCGCGCACGCGGGGGACCCCGAAGTGCGCCGGATGATCCGAGACAGTGGCCGACACATCGGCGAAGTCGTCGCCTCGGCGGTCAATCTGCTCAACCCCAAGGTGCTGGTCATCGCGGGCGATCTCGCAGGTGCCTACGAGACATTCGTCGCAGGGCTACGAGAGACGTTGTACGGCAACGCAACAGCGATGTCGACGCGCGAACTCGAGGTGGTGCCCGCTGCGCACGGAAGTCACTCCGCGGTCGCGGGTACGGCGGCGATGGTGCTCGACGAGGTGCTGAGCCCGCGGGCGGTCGACGCGCTCATCGGGTGAGCAAGCCGGCCAGGATGACGTCCAGCGCGTCCCGAAGAGTCGTGGTGAAGTCCAGCCGGTGTTTCCGCAGCGACTCGTCGGATTCGTATGCCGCGACCACCGCGGGTGGAACCTGAGCGTGCGTCCACACCGAGGTAGCCATCAGTGCGGCGAGCATGGTGAACCGTTCCGCCCGCTCCTGGCCGAGCTCGGGCAGGTGGCGCAGCACAAGCCCGGCGAGCCGTTCGACGTTCGCGACGCTCGCGCGCTTGTACTCCAGCACCGTGGCGGTCGTGATGTTGCGTTCCAACACGGCAGCTTGCGCACTCATCAGGTCGCACAGCGTCGGGCGGGCGGCCAGTGAGGCGGCGATGACGTCGGCGACCGTGCCCGTCCGCGCGTTGAGTGGGTCGGCCGAGTCGATCGCGTCGGCCAGTGCGCGGTCCAGCGCATCGACCCACTCGCCGAGTGCCGCGGCGCACAAGTCGAGCAGCACCGCCTCGCGCGACTCGAAGTAGCGCAGCACGTTCGACTTGGCCATGCAGGCCCGGCGGCTCAATCCGTTGAGCGTGATATCGGCGACGGGCATCTCGTCCAGCATCGCGCGCGCAGTGTCCAGAATTGCGGTGCGCCGGACTTCCCGCTGCTCAGGGCTGTGCGCACGGACGAAGGACATCACGCCTCCAGCATAAGCTACCGCCGGTCTCTTGCCTAGCGACCGGCGGTCTGTTAGCTTCGAATCAGGTAGAGACCACTGGTCGCTTAGCGACCGCGAAAGGAGATCCCATGTACCAAGTCAGTGCTCAGGCCGGACGACGGTTCGTCATCACCGGCGCCAACAGCGGAACGGGCAAGGAGGCTGCGCGCCGGATCTCAGCGGCGGGCGGTCACGTCGTGATGGCCGTCCGAGACGAGGCCAAGGGCAGCGCCGCCGCCGACGACATCCGTCGCGACGTGCCCGACGCAGCGTTGGAGGTACGCCGCCTCGACCTCGCCGACCTGGCCAGTGTCCATGCGTTCGCCGATGGGTTGCAGGCCGACGGCCGACCGATCGACGTGCTGATCAACAACGCCGGGGTGATGGCGGTGCCCCAGCGGATGACGACCGTCGACGGGTTCGAGTTCCAGTTCGGCACGAACTACCTCGGACCGTTCGCATTGACGAATCTGCTTCTGCCGCTGGTGCTCTCGTCCGACGCTCCACGCGTGACCACCATGTCGAGTGGCGCGGCGAACTTCGGCCGCATCAACTTCCGTGACCTGCAATCCGCCGAGTCCTACAGTGCGGTCAAGGCGTACGCCCAGTCGAAGCTCGCGGACCTGCTGCTCGGGGTGCAACTGGCGCGCCTCGCCGACGAGCGCGGCTGGAACCTGTTGAGTGCCATCGCACATCCCGGTTACACGCGCACCAATCTGCAGAGCTCGGGTCCGAACCTAGGCCGCGACAAGAAGCGGTTCAACCCGATGTTGGACCTGCCGATTTTGCCGTCGCAGGACGTGGTCGTCGGGACCGAGCCGCTGCTGTTCGCGGCCACCGACCCGGACGCCCGACAGGGTGCCTACTACGGGCCCAGCGGATTCGGCGGGCTGGTCGGACACACCAAGAAGGTCGACCTGCCTCGCTCGTCGCGCGGCGTCGATCTTGCGGCCTCACTGTGGGCGGTCGCCGAGCACCTGACCGGAACGTCCGTGCCCGCCGGGGTGGTCACGCCTTCGCGATGACGTTCTCCGCGAACCACTCCAGGTGGCGGATCTTGTCGTCGAGCGGCTGGGTGTCCTGGCCCATGATGTAGGGCAGCCGGAAGCCGACGATGACGTCAGTGACGCCCTTGTCCTCAAGCCGTTTGACGCCGTCGAGGCTGAACCCGTCGATCGAGATGACGTGGATCTGGAACTCGTCGGCCAGTCCGATCCGCTCCTCTTCGTCGCGGTACTTGTTTAGCTTGGCCAGCAGGGGGTCGAGTTCGGCCGGGTCGCCTCCGCCGTGCATCCAGCCGTCGTTGCGCGCGGCGCGCCGCAAGGCGGCGTCGGCGTGTCCGCCGATGAGAATCGGCACCGGCTTCGTCGGCGCGGGCGTCATCTTGAACTTGGGGAAGTCGTAGAACTCGCCGTGGTACTCGAAGTAGTCGCCGGAGGTAAGGCCTCTGATCACGTCGATGCATTCGTCCATCCGCTTGCCGCGCCTGGCGAACGGCACGCCCATGATCTCGTAATCCTCAGGCCACGGGCTGGTGCCGACGCCGAGGTTCAGTCGGTTGTCGAACATCGCCGCGAGCGAGCCGGCCTGCTTGGCCACCAGCGCGGGCGGCCGGATCGGAAGCTTCAGCACGAAGATGTTGAAGTGCAGCCGCGTCGTGACCGCGGACAACGCCCCGATCAGGGCGAAGGTCTCGATGAACGACTTGCCGTCCAAGAATTCGCGATTGCCGTCTTCGGTGTACGGATACTTCGAGTCCGATACCTCGGGATACGCGACGCTGTCCGCGATGGTCATCGCGTGGTACCCGGCCTCGTCGGCGGCCTTGGCCAACGGGATGTAGTACCTGGGGTCGGTCATGGCCTCTGCATAGGTGAACCGCATGAGCCGATACTAGAACACGTTCTAGTTCTGCAATGAAGAACGGTCGGGCATGATGAGCCGAGTGCCTAAGCCGTGGCTCACCAGGAATGTGCGTGTGCTTTCGGCGGTGTCCTTTCTGCAGGACACCGCGAGTGAACTTCTCTATCCGCTATTGCCCATCTATCTGACCGCGGTGCTCGGAGCTCCGCCCGCCATCGTGGGTGCCATCGAGGGCGCGGCCGAAGGTGCGGCGGCGCTGACGAAGCTTGCGTCGGGGCCGCTGGGCGACCGGTATGCGCGTCGTCCGCTGATCGCCACCGGGTACGGACTGGCGGCACTCGGCAAGGTGATGGTGGCTGCCTTCGCTGCGTGGCCGGGCGTGCTCGCAGGCCGGGTCGTCGACCGACTCGGCAAGGGGTTGCGGGGTGCCCCGCGCGATGCCCTGTTGGTGGCCGACGTCGACGACGCGGCGCGGGGTCGGGTGTTCGGTTTCCACCGGGCCATGGACACGGCGGGGGCGGTGGTCGGCCCGCTGCTCGGACTGGTCGGGTACGAGTTGCTCGATCACCAAATCGCGCCGCTGTTGTGGGTGGCCGTCGTTCCGGCCGTGCTCAGCGTCGCGCTGGTGTTCGCGTCGCGCGAGCGCCGCCGGGTGGTGGCCGCTGTCCGGCCTGCGCTGTTCGCCCGAGTGCGCGAACTGCCTGGCGGGTACTGGCGGGTGACGGCCCTTCTGGTCGCGTTCGGCATCGTGAACTTCCCGGATGCGCTACTCCTGCTGCGGCTCAACGAGATCGGGTTCTCGGTAGTTGAGGTGATTCTTGCCTACGTGGGCTACAACGCGGTGTACGCACTCGTCAGCTATCCCGCGGGCGTGCTCGCCGACCGCGTTCCTCGGCCAGCCGTGTTCGGAATTGGGTTGGTGTTCTTCGCAATCGGCTACGGCGGCCTCGGGTTGACCGAAGACAAGCTGACCGCATGGCTGCTGATCGGGGTCTACGGGCTCTTCACGGGATGCACCGACGGCGTTGGCAAGGCGTGGATCTCGTCCTTGGCTGGCCAATACCTTCAGGCCAGCGCGCAGGGCGTGTTCCAGGGCGCATCAGGCTTCGCGATGTTGATCGCCGGAGTGTGGGCCGGCCTGCTGTGGGGCACGAACGGTCAACTGCCGTTGCTGATCTCGGGTGCCGTCGGGGCAGTGTTCGCGGTCGTATTGCTTGGTGGCGCGGTGCGTCAGGCGAAGGGCGGAGCGCCCATGCCCGTCACCGAGTAGCCGCCCTGGGGGGAGCGCTCGGTGAGCCTCGCCGCGGCAGTGCGGCCGTTGGCCGTCAACAGCGCCTCGGGTCGCTTGAGCACGTCCTCGGGCAGTGCGCCGAAAACTGTTCCGCGCCAGTGGTACTTGCCGTCGATCGGATCCAAGCGACCGGTGAGTCGCACGCGAACGGAGTGGTCGTCGTCGGCGACGCGCAAGACGGCTGGGCCGTCGTACACCGTCTCGAACCCCTCTGCCACGTCGGGGGCAGCCTCGACGGCGAGCGTCTTGGGCGGGAGAAAGTTGGTGCGTCGCCACATGCGCCGCGCGATCCGGCCCATCAACCCGACCTCGTCGAGGAACGCGGCCAGTGGGGCGAAGCCCGCGATCTGGACCTCGTGGCGGTGCGGGCTGCGGCGCGCGATGCGGCGGGCCTCGCGCGCATCGAGTCCGACGCGGCGGTATGGCACCTTGTTGGTGAACAGGAATCGGAAGAAGTAGCCGCCGACACCGTTGAGATTGCCTACCCACCAACGGTTCCGCCGCGGCATGTCGCCGATGCGCTTGCGCACGCCGTCGCGCGCGAACTGGATGTGCCTGGCTTCTTCGGTGACGTGAATTCGCATGAGCCGCTGCACCATTGGTTGCAACTCGGGGTCGTCCATCATCTGGCGTTGCAGTGAGTCGAAGATCTCTTCGCCGATCAGTGCGGCGATCCACAGCAGCGAGCCCTTGAACGTCAGCGGGAGCGCGTTGATGAGCACCCGCTGGTACCACTTCGGCTGGATGGGCTTGGCGCCGACGCGCTCGATCGCTTTACCGAACATCACCATGTGACGGGTCTCGTCGCCCAGCTCGGTCAGCGCGTAGTGCGTCGCGTTCGACGTGGGGTCCTGGTGCATGATCGTCCGCAGGATGGCCTGGTTGAGGATGTTCTCGAACCAGATGCCTGCCGAAAGCGTGTTGACGAGTTCCTGGCGGGACAGTTCGATCTGCTGTGCTCGGGGCATGGCGTCCCACATCGGCGTGCCGTACAGCGACACCACCTTGGGCGGCAGGAAGAACTTGTCGGGATCGAGCTCGGCGTCCCAGTCGATGTCGACGACGGGTTCGTAGTACTTCTTCACCGAGCCGCGCAGCAGCCGCTCCGAGAACTCTTCGCGGGTGGGGGCGCTGGTCGATCTGATCGCTTCAGGGGAAAGAGTCACCGTTGACGTCCCTTCGCTGACGTTATGCTCCAAAACCTAATGACGGCCGCCTCAAGATGTCAATACCCCGGGTACCGGATACTGGCGGTCCCATGACGCGCCTGATTCACGTCATCGGCATCGGAGCGGGTGATCCGGACTATGTGACGGCCCAGGCCGTGGCCGCGCTCAATGACACCGAGGTGTTCTTCGCGATGGACAAGGGGGACACGAAGGACGACCTGGTGGCGTTGCGTCGCGAGGTGTGCGCCCGCTTCATCCGCGAACCGGGCTACCGCTTCGTCGAACTCGCCGATCCGAAGCGCGCGAAAGACGGCGACTATCGCCAGGCCGTCAGCGACTGGCATGCGGCGCGCGCAGATATTTGGGCGCAGGCGCTGCTCGACGAACTACCCGACGACGGCACCGGGGCGTTCCTCGCGTGGGGTGACCCGTCCTTGTACGACAGCACGTTGCGGATTCTGGAACTGGTCGCGCAACGCATCGACGTGAGCTACGACGTGATCCCCGGCATCACGGCGATCCAGGCGCTTACGGCCCGACACCGTATCCCGCTCAACGACATTGGCGAGCCGGTGCTCATCACGACGGGCCGGCGATTGCGTGCGACGGGTCTGTCGGGGGCGGCCGTTGTGATGCTCGACGCGGACTGCTCATTCCTCGAATGCCCGTCCGACACCAACATCTGGTGGGGCGCCTACCTCGGCACGCCGGACGAACTCCTGGTTGCAGGCACCGTCGGCGGGGTGGGAAAACGGATCGTCACCGAGCGTGCCGAGGCCCGCGAGCGCCACGGCTGGATCATGGACACGTACCTCTTGCGACTCCCGGCTGCAGGGCCGCCAAGGTGATGTCGCCGCCGTAGTGCTCCAGCACCCGCCAGTCCATTACCCGTCGCCAGAGTGGAGGGACCAGCGCCAGCAGCATCATCGTGGTGTAGCCAGTGGGCAGTTGCGGTGCGTCGTCCCAATGACGGAGCGCCTGGAAGCGGCGGATCGGATGGGCGTGGTGGTCGGAGTGTCGCTGTAGATGGAAGAGCACGACGTTGGCGACGACGGTGTTGCTGTTCCAACTGTGGGCGGCGCCAACGCGTTCGTACCGTCCGTCGGCCGTTTTCTGCCGGCGTAGTCCGTAGTGCTCGAGGTAGTTGACGGTCTCCAATATGCAGAAGCCAATGATGGCCTGGCCCACCAACCAGGGCAGCACCGTAGGACCGAACCACATGGAGAGCACGGCGAAGAGCGCCGCACTCATGATCCATGAGTTGAGCACGTCGTTGCGGAAACTCCAGCGCGACTTGCCTATTCGTGCGAACCGAGTGCTCTCGATGTGCCATGCCGACCGGACGCCGCCCGCCACTGACCGTGGGATGAAGCGGTAGAGGCTCTCGCCGAAGCGGGAGCTGGCCGGATCCTCGGGGGTCGCGACGCGCGCGTGGTGGCCCCGATTGTGTTCGACGAAGAAATGGCCGTAGCAGGTCTGCGCCAGCGCCATCTTGCTGAGTCTGCGCTCCAGCTTGGCGCGTCTGTGCCCCAATTCATGGGCCGCGGAGATGGATACCCCGCCGATGATGCCGACCGTCGCCATCAGGCCGGTTTTGTCGACCGTGGCCATCGCTACCCAGCCGCCGCCCGCCCAGAGCCAGCAGGCGAACACCAGAGATAGGTACTGACTGGGCAGGTAGAGGTAGGTGATCCAGCGGTAGAAGCGGTCGGACTCCAACCAAGTCAGCGCTCGGTCGGGGGGATTCTCCGCATCCGCCCCGACGACGTGGTCGAGCACCGGAATCACCACGAAGGCCAGCATCGGGCCAAACCACCAGAACGCGCTGAACCCCGTCACCTGGACCAGGAACCACGATTCGAAGACGAGCGCCGGTACTACGGCACCCAAGACCCACAGGTACTTCTTGGAGTCCCGCCACCCCGCGTCCGCTTGGCGGGCCGCTGTGCGGGTGTTTTGCCAGTCTGTTCTCATCGCCGTTTCCACGTTCGATTTCGAGATTGCTAGGACAACTTCCGCAAACTATAAAGCTTTGGTAACGTTCTTTCAACCTGGAGGTCATCGAACATCGTCTTCAAGCCAGAAATTGCTCGTCATACTAAATATCCACAGTTAAAGGGTCGCAAAATGCTGCTCATCAAGGTGTGGTGTCAAGGTGTGAGCGCGCACGTCAATTGTATTAACGTACCTGTAAGTTCGATTTTAGTTAATTAACGTTGCTTCGCCTGGAGGGGGATCAAGTGCCGACCATCTCAAGGAGACGCTTCCTCGGCGCCGCTGCCGGGGTAGCTGCGAGCGCCGTGGGAGGCGGGATTCTGGTCGAACTGGCCTCCCGAAACCCCCGGCCCGACCGGCCGTACTACCCGGCCATCGTCGTGGGCAGCGGTTACGGCGGCGGGGTGTCTGCACTTCGGCTTGGACAAGCCGGGGTCGAGACGCTGATCCTCGAGAAGGGCAGGCTCTGGGACACGCCGGACGCCGACGGCAAGCGGTTCTCCCGAATGCTGCCCGGCGATACCCGCGCGGGTTGGTTCGCCGAGGTGCCGCCCAGCCTGGTCACGTCGTTCCAGGGGGTGTCCATCGAGGAGATCGCGAAGAACGCGCCGTCACCCCAGCCGATCCAGGCCGGAATCTGCGACAAGTCGGTACACGGTGCACACAACGTCTTCCGCGGCATCGGGGTAGGCGGGGGGTCGATGGTCAACGCCGCGATCGCCGCGATCCCGACCCCTGCCCAGATTCAAGAGAGCTTTCCCGACATCGGTGTGGCGCAATTCCTGCAGATTTACACCGAACGCGCCAAGGCGGCGCTGCGTGTCAACTACCGCGACATGGATTGGTTCGAGCGCACGCCGTACTACCAATACGCCCGAGTGGGGCGCAAGTACGCGGCCGCGGCCGGCTACCCGGTGGACTACAACGGCAGTGCCTACAGCTTCGACTACATGAAACAAGAAGAGGCGGGCACGGTTCCGCGCTCGGCTTTGGATTTCGAGCAGCAGTACGGCAACAACTACGGCCGGTTCGGCAGCGTCGATCAGACGTACATCGCGTCCGCGCTCGCCACCGGCAAGGTCCACCTCCAGGCGCTCACGGAGGTGACCGCGATCCGACGCGAGCGGTCGGGCGAGTTCGTGGTGTCCACCCGGCAGATCGATCGCTGGGGCAAGGAGCTCAACCGCAACGAGATCGGTTGTGGCCAGCTGTTTCTCAGCGCAGGCGTGCTCGGTACCACCGGGATTTTACTGCGCGCCCGTGACACGGGGGCGTTGCCCGACCTGAGCCCCGAGATCGGCCGCGGATACGGCAACAACGGTGACGTCATGGTCGCGCACAGGCTGGGTGACGCCGATCCCGCCGGTACTCAGCAGTCACTGATGGGCATGATCAATCTCGACGGTCGAGACGATCCCGACAACCCCGTGTATGCCAGCATGTTCTCGATACCGCTACCGGTCGAGACCTATGCCCTCGGGTACTACGTCATGGTCAAGACGGGCGATCGCGCCGACATCACCTACGACGCCACTTCGGACTCGGTTGCGATCCAGTGGCCGGAGGGGCACACCGAGCACCTCCGCGAGCGCGCCAGGACCGTTTTCGACCGAGTGGTGCAGGCCAACGACGTCGACTACCGCGACGACATCTTCTCCGGAGAAGTGTTCGCGCCCAACACCGTCCACCCGCTGGGCGGGTGTGTTCGGGGCCGGGCGACAGACGGCTACGGACGCGTGCACGGATACGACAACCTGTACGTCAACGACGCTTCGCAGATCCCGGGCTACGTCGGCTGCAATCCGTTCATGACGATCACCGCCGTGGCCGAGCGCAATATCGAGGGCATTCTTCAAGGGCGCAGAAGCTTCGACGACGGGAAGCTGCAAACCGTCCTGTAGTCCCTGGCATGATCTGGCGGATGGGGCAATTTCTCGTTCGCGCCGGGTTCACCGGCATCGCGCTCTGGATCGTGACGCTGATCCTTCCGCGCAGCATCTACTTCGTCGGCGGGGAAGGTGACCTGCTCAAGCGCGTCGGCATCATCTTCGTGGTCGCGCTGATCTTCGGCGTGGTCAACGCGTTCATCAAGCCGATCGTGCAGTTCGTCGCGATACCGCTGTACATCCTGACCCTGGGGCTGATCCACATCGTCATCAACGCGTTGATGCTGTGGATCACGTCGTGGATCACGGACACCACGACGGGTTGGGGACTGCACGTCAGCGACTTCTGGTGGTCGGCGATCTGGGCGGCGCTGGTGCTGTCCGTCGTCAGCTGGCTGCTGTCGCTGCTGCTGCCCGACGAAAAGCGCAGCGCCCGCTAGCCGGCCGCCAACTTCACGACCTGTTGCTGTTCTTGGTCGGAGACGTAGACGTTGCCCGCGGCGTCCACCGCGATGTCGGCCGGAGTGCGGAGCCCGGTGACCGGCAGCACGGTCTGGGTGTCGGAGCCGGCCGCCAGTTCGACGACGCGATCGTGGTTGCGGTCGACGACGTAGACGTTGCCTGCGGTGTCCGCTGCCAAGCCGGTGGGAGTGTCGAGTCCGGTGACGGGCAGCGTCGTCTGGGTGTTGGAGCCGGCCGCCAACTTCACCACCTTGGCGCCGTGGTCGTTGGCGTACACGTTGCCTGCGGAGTCGACCGCGATTGCCCAGATGTTCTTCAAACCCGTTAGGGGCAACGTCGTTTGGACGTTCGAGCCCGTTGTCAGCTTCACGACGGTGTCGCCGTCGGCGACGAAGACGTTGCCTGCGCCGTCGACCGCGATGCTCCCAGGCTCGTTGAGGTCGGTGAACGGCAGCACGGTCTGGGTAGCGGACCCCGCCGCCAACTCCAACACCCGACGATTGGGGTTGTCGACCACGTAGACGCTCCCTGCGTCGTCGACGGCGATACTGCCGGGCCGGTCGACGCCATTCACCTGCACCACCAAGGTCGAGCCTCCCGCGAACTTCACCAGACGCGAGCCGGCAAGATGCGAACCGCCGTCGTAGTCGACGACGTACACGTCGCCCGCGTTGTCCACTGCCACGCCCTGGGGATTCACCAGCCCGGTGAACGGAACCACGGTTTGCCGGACCGCAGGCGGGGTTGCGCGCGGGGTGCTGCATCCGGCTAGGCCGGCGGCTAATGCGGCAAGGAGGGCGAATCTGAGGATCAGTCGGTTCATCGTCAACGTGCTTTCTGAATCAGTGGGTAGCCGGACGGGGTGCGCCCGAGCCGACGGGATGGATCTGGAGCACGCAACCCACAGCTGTTGGGAGAGTGACCGTTTCGGTGGTGTCGGGCGCCGTCACGTGGAGTTGGTCGTACTTCGGACAGTCATTGCCCTGCTCGTCGACGGCACGGCCCTCCACCAGCGCATACGTCGGCTGCCACGATGACACCACAAGCGTGGGAGGGGTTTCGGTACCTCTCGGCAGCCCGCTCGGGAAGAAGCCCGACGGGGTGCGTTCGGCGTGCAGCACCGGCGCATTCGGGCCCGTCTGATCGACGCCTGGGTACCCCGTCAGCGTGCAGGACGCGGCTCCGGGAGCCAGGCTGAACTCCAGGTACACCGCGTAGTGCCCGGACGCACCTTGGCCCCACGCGTCGCTTATCTGCACCTGGCCCGATGAGCACGGTGAAATGGGGCTGGCGTGGGCCGCTGCAGGCATGGTGAGCGTCGCCGCGATGATCGCCGCGGCGACCAGTACGAGCTTGTGCATGGTCGAAGAGCTTGCCCCGGCAGCCTTGGCGGATTCTTGGGGTCTCGGCCTGTTTGTGGACACGTGCGCGCTCGGATCGGCAGACTGGACGCATGCCAGAACTACCCGAGGTAGAAGCGTTGGCCGACCACCTCCGTCGGCACGCGGTGGGCCTTACCGTTGGACGGGTCGACGTCTCCGCGCTCTCGGTGCTCAAGACGTTCGACCCGCCCACTACCGCGCTGCACGGACAAACCGTCACCGGCGCGAACCGCTGGGCGAAGTACCTCGGGCTCCAGGTCGGCGAGCTGCACCTCATCACCCACCTGTCCAGGGCCGGGTGGCTGCGTTGGTCGGACAAGCTGGCCGCCGCGCCGCTCAAGCCCGGAAAGGGGCCCATCGCCCTGCGGGTACATCTCGGAACACCCGGCGAGGCACCGGGTTTCGACCTCACCGAGGCTGGTACCCAGAAGCGACTGGCAGTGTGGCTGGTCGACGACCCCATGAAGGTGCCGCAGATCGCCGCGCTGGGCCCCGATGCGCTGTCGCTGGATCCCGAGGGGCTGGCCGCCGCATTGAAGGGCAACAGCGGCCGGATCAAGACCGTCATTACGGATCAGAAGGTCATCGCAGGCATCGGCAACGCCTACAGCGACGAGATCCTTCACGTCGCCAAGCTCTCGCCGTTCGCTACGGCAGGCAAGCTCGCCGACGTCCAACTGTCGGCACTGCACGACGCGATGATCACCGTGCTGACCGATGCGGTCTCGCGGTCGGTCGGTCAGGGCGCCGCCACGCTCAAGGGTGAGAAGAGGTCTGGGCTACGCGTGCATGCCCGTACCGGACTGCCGTGCCCGGTGTGCGGCGACATCGTGCGCGAGGTTTCGTTCGCGGACAAGTCATTCCAGTACTGCGCGACGTGTCAGACCGGCGGCAAGGTATTGGCCGACCGACGGATGTCGAAGCTGCTCAAGTAATTACGGTCCGCAGTAGGAACGGGTCGCCAGCGTCAGCGCCTCCCGGTACAGCGGATCGAACGCCCGGTCCGTGCCGACGGCCGTCCTGGCCTGCTCCAAGGAAATCAGGCAGTCCGGGCCGTGGAGCGAATCTTGTTGCAATGCAAGCTCGCTCACGATCGTGCGGTTGTACCCGTCGATGGCCGTTCGTGACGCCGTGAGCTCGGGTGCCGTCGTCGGCGCGGAGCCCGGATCGAGTTTCCACTGTCCGAAGCGGGCGTATTCGATGCCCTCCGTTGCGCGAATCTGGTCCCTGAATGCCGTACGCACGGGTTCTGGGTCGATTCCGTGGCTCTTCGCGTCGGTAGCGACCGCGCTCAGCACCTGCTGCGCGCGCGGGGCATCCTCGATCGGACCGCCCTTGACCCATTTGAACGCCGCCACCGGGTCGGCGGTCTGCAACCGCGCGGCGGCGGTGTCCACCAGGGTGTACAGGGGGCTGGGCGCGTCGGCGTAGGCGGAGGGTGCGCCCGCAATCAGGCTGCACAGCAGGGTTCCGATGACGAACGGGACGGAATATCTCACGGGTCAATGATCCCCCACCCGGACTGCAGCCGATTCTTGACATCTGTCGAGTTTGGCTATTCTGCTCGGATGACTCGGCAGAAGATCCTCATCACCGGTGCCAGCTCAGGGTTGGGTGCCGGCATGGCCCGCCAGTTCGCCGCCAAGGGCCGCGACCTCGCGCTGTGCGCCCGCCGGACCGACAACCTCGAGGAGCTCAAGGCCGAACTCACGGCGAAGCATCCCGGCATCACCATCGCCGTCGCGGCCCTCGACGTCAATGATCACGAAGCCGTACCCAAGGTGTTCGCCGAGCTCAGCGACGAGCTCGGCGGCGTCGACTGCGTCATCGTCAATGCAGGCATCGGCAAGGGTTACCAGCTGGGCGGCGGCAAGCCGTGGCACAACATCGCGACCCTCGAGACCAATCTGGTCGCGGCGCTAGTGCAAATCGAGACCGCGATGGCGATGTTCAAACAGGCGGGCGCAGGTCACCTGGTGCTGGTGTCCTCGGTGCTCGGCAACAAGGGCGTGCCGGGGGTCAAAGCCGCGTATGCCGCCAGCAAGGCGGGTGTCACGTCGCTGGGGGAGTCATTGCGCGCGGAGTACCCGAGCGGACCCATCAAGATCACGGTGCTCGAGCCTGGCTACATCGAGTCGGAGATGACCGCCAAGTCCAACTCCACGATGTTGATGGTCGACAACGAGACCGGCGTCAAGGCGATGGTCGACGCGATCGAGAAGGAGAAGGGTCGCGCCGTCGTCCCCGCGTGGCCGTGGTGGCCGCTGGTCGAGCTGATGAAGGTGCTGCCGCCGCGGTTCACCAAGCGCTTCGCCTAACCTTCCACGAATCGCTAGCCGCGGAGCGCGTTGGCGGCTTGGTGATCGTGAGTGGGCACGACGGTGACACGGTCCCTGACGGCATGCAGCCGATGCAGTGTGCGAAACGCCCCATCGCGGTCGACGTCCGCGATTCCGCCTGGGTAGCTTGACTTTTGGCGGATGTCTTCGATCTGGTACGTGTGCCACGCGGCGTCGCCGGCGAGCAGGATCCAGCCTTCGGGCGTGTGTAACAGGACCCCGACGCTGCCGGGAGTGTGCCCGCCGAGGTCGACGAGTACGACCGAGCCGTCGCCGAACAGGTCGTGGCTGCTGGTGAACGTGAGCACCGGTGGGCCGTCCAAGTCGTAGGTGACGGTGGGGCGGTCGCGCAGTGAATCGCGGACCCCTCCCACCGGTGCGACCGCGCCCGTCATCACCCAATCACGTTCTCTGGCATGGAGATGTACGGGTAACCCGGGCAGGTCGAGTAGCCCGCACACGTGGTCCCAGTGCGCGTGCGTCGGAAGGGCGAAATCAAGCTCGACGGCCGCTTCCTTCAACGCGGTGACTGTCGGCACCACGTCGCGGGGCGGGCTCACGGCCACCCTCAAGAACGTGGGAAGCTGAGCCACAGCGCGGGTTTCGGCGTCGACGCAGACACTCGGGTCCACGATGAACGTGGCTTCGGGGTGAGTCACGACGAATGAGGCTAGGGCGTTGTCGATGCGGCGCGGACGGCGTCGGCCCTCGACGACGAGCCCAGTCGGTACCGGCTGTGGCACCTGTCTGAGCACCGTCACCCCGACCGTGGTCGAAGCCTTCGGTAATCCGGCGTCGTTCAGTGAGGCCAGGAAGCGGCGGTCGGCGCGGCGTGGGCGGACCGCACCGGCGGCGAGTCCGACGAGTGCGCCGCAGCAGGCGGCCAGTGATGGTGATTGCACGTGCTCGGTCATGTGAGCGAAGCTATAACTTAAGGTTGACCTGAAGTAAAGGGGCGAATGTGGCCGGGAGTGGACAGCGCATCGGCGACGCAGCATCGGTGCTCGGAGTGGCCACACACGTGCTCCGGCACTGGGAGGACGTCGGCTTGTTGCGCCCGACCAGGCTGAGTTCGGGCCACCGCGTGTACGACGACCAGACGATCGGCCAGGCCAGGATGATCCAGATCTGCCAGCGCGCGGGCCTGTCGCTCGCTGAGATCGGTGAGCTCGGGGCCAGTGATCGGGAACGTCGAATCGCACTGATCGAGACGAAGCGCGCTGAATTCGCCGGGCAGGTGGCGCGCATCCAGCTGGCCGACGACTTCCTCGCGCACGTCGTCGGCTGCCACCACGAGTTGATCTCCGAGTGTCCGGAGTGCTCGGCCTTGGTGGGCCCGCCCCGCTAGGCCTCGCGACCGCGCTCCGCTCGGTAATGGCGCACCAGGGCATCCGTCGAACTGTCGGTCTGCTCGGCTGGCGACGCGTCGGCGGTGATCACTGGAAGCAACGCCTTGGCCTGTGTTTTCCCGAGCTCCACCCCCCACTGATCGAACGAGTCGATACCCCAGATGACACCCTCGGTGAACACCTGGTGCTCGTAGAGCGCGATCAGCTGGCCCACCACCGACGGAGTCAACTTGGTCGCCAAAATCGAAGTAGTGGGCCGGTTTCCGGGCATCACCTTGTGCGGGACGACGTCGGCGGGGGTGCCTTCGGCGGCGATCTCCTCCGCCGTCTTGCCAAAGGCCAACACCTGCGTCTGCGCGAAGAAATTGCTCATCAGCAGGTCGTGCATGCTGCCGGTGCCGTCGGCCGTCGGCAGATCGTCAGTGGGCTGGGAGAACCCGATGAAGTCGGCCGGAACAAGCCGGGTGCCCTGATGCAGCAGTTGGTAGAAGGCGTGTTGGCCGTTGGTTCCCGCTTCGCCCCAATAGATTTCACCGGTTTGGGTAGTTACAGCGGTGCCGTCGGCCCGTACCGACTTGCCGTTGGATTCCATCGTCAGCTGCTGCAGGTAGGCGGCGAACCGGGTCAGGTCGTTCGAGTAAGGCAGCACCGCCCGCGCCTGCGCGTCGAAGAACTCGTTGTACCAAAGTCCGATGAGCCCAAGCAGCACAGGCGCATTCGCCTCCAGCGGGGTGTTCTTGAAGTGCTCGTCGATCACGTGAAAGCCGGCCAGGAATTCGGCGAACCGCTCCTTGCCGACGACCGCCATGACCGACAGGCCGATCGCCGAGTCCACCGAATACCGGCCGCCCACCCAGTCCCAGAAACCGAACATGTTGTCGGTGTCGATGCCGAAGCCGTCGACGAGCTTCTTGTTGGTGGACACCGCGACGAAGTGCTTGGACACCGCGGCGTCGCCGAGCACGTCGGTCAGCCAGCGTCGCGCGGCGGTGGCGTTCGTCAGCGTCTCCAGGGTTGAGAACGTCTTGGACGCGATGATGAAAAGCGTTGTGGCAGGGTCAAGCCCGTCGAGCTTGGCAACCAGGTCGGCCGGGTCGACGTTGGACACGAAGCGCGCCGAGATGCCCGCGTCTGCATAGTGCCGCAGCGCCTGGTACACCATCACCGGCCCGAGGTCAGAGCCGCCGATGCCGATGTTGACGACGGTCGTGATGCGCTTGCCCGTCGCCCCCGTCCACTCGCCGCTGCGCAGCCGGTCGGTGAAGTCGCCCATCGCATCCAGCACCGTGTGCACGTCGGCCACGACGTCCTGCCCGTCGACCACCAATTCGGCGCCCCTCGGCAGTCGCAGCGCGGTGTGCAACACCGCGCGGTCCTCGGAGGTGTTGATGTGCACACCGGAGAACATGGCGTCGCGCTTGGTCTCCAGGTTGGCCGCCTTCGCGAGGTCGACGAGCAGTTTCAGTGTCTCGCGGGTGACGCGATGCTTGCTGTAGTCGACGTAGAGATCGCCGACGGTCAGCGTGAGCTCCCGGCCCCGTGCGGGATCCTCGTCGAATAATTCGCGCAGGTGTTTCGAGCCGAGCTCATCGTGGTGTCGAACCAACGCGTTCCACGCCGGTGTAGCGGAGATGTCGGGAATCGAAACCTCATCGGAAGACATATCTCGACCCTAGTGCGGCGGCCCGCGCGAAGGAGTAAATGATTGATGCATGGACATCGAAAAGCTCCTGTCATCCGTCCCCACCGGGCTGTGGATCGGAGGTGAGGAGCGCGCGGGTTCGTCGACGTTCGACGTACTCAACCCGGCGACTGACGAAGTGCTGATCGCCATCGCCAACGCCACCCCCGAGGACGGCATCGCAGCCCTCGACGCGGCCGCCGCCGTGCAGGCCGACTGGGCCGCCACCGCGCCGCGTGAGCGTGGCGAGATCCTGCGCTCGGTGTTCGAGGCGATCACCGCCCGCGCTGATGAATTCGCGACGCTGATGACCCTGGAAATGGGCAAGGTGTACGCCGAGAGCCTGGGTGAGGTGAAGTACGGTGCTGAGTTCTTCCGCTGGTTCGCCGAGGAGGCCGTCCGCATCGGCGGGCGCTACACCAAGGCACCGGCGGGCACCGGCCGCATCATCGTCACCAAGTCCGCGGTTGGCCCGTGCCTGGCCATCACGCCGTGGAACTTCCCGCTGGCCATGGGTACTCGCAAGATCGGCCCCGCGATGGCGGCCGGCTGCACGATGGTCATCAAGCCCGCGCAGGAGACCCCGCTGACGATGCTGCTGCTGGCCAAGCTGATGGACGAGGCGGGCCTGCCCAAGGGCGTGCTGTCGATCCTGCCGACCAGCAAGCCCGGCGACCTCACCACCGCGCTGATCGACGACGGCCGCTTGCGCAAGTTGACGTTCACCGGATCGACCGGGGTGGGCAAGGCGCTGGCCAAGCAGAGCGCCGACAAGCTGCTGCGGCTGTCGCTCGAGTTGGGCGGCAACGCGCCCTTCATCGTGTTCGACGACGCCGATGTCGACGCCGCCGTCGAGGGCGCGCTGCTGGCGAAGATGCGCAACGGCGGCGAGGCCTGTACGGCGTCGAACCGGTTCCACGTGGCCAACGCCGTGCGTGCGGAGTTCACCGAGAAGCTGGTCAAGCGGATGAGCGAGTTCAAGCTGGGCAACGGCCTGGAGAAGGCGTCGACACTGGGCCCGCTCGTCAACGCCAAGCAGGTCGCCACCGTCGAGGATCTGGTGTCCGATGCGGTGTCCAAGGGCGCCACCGTCGCCGTCGGCGGCGTGGCACCGGACGGACCCGGCCACTTCTATCCGGCGACCGTGCTGGCCGACGTCCCGGCGACGGCGCGCATCTTCAAGGAGGAGGTGTTCGGCCCGGTCGCGCCGATCATCGGGTTCGACACCGAGGAAGAGGGCATCGCCGCGGCCAATAACACCGAATACGGGCTCGCGGCCTACATCTACACCCAGGGCCTGGACCGCGCGCTGCGCGTCGCAGAGGCGATCGAGGCCGGCATGGTCGGCGTGAATCGTGGCGTGATCTCCGACCCTGCGGCGCCCTTCGGTGGAGTCAAGGAATCCGGGTTCGGTCGCGAGGGTGGCTCCGAGGGCATCGAGGAGTACCTCGACACCAAGTACATCGCGCTGACGAACTAGCCGCGGGGCGCAGCCGCGGAGCAATAGGGCCGTCTGCTCCGATTCTGCGGATATGATCCCCCGGTGCCGACGATCCGCATCCGGGAGGCCGCCGAGCTTCTAGGCGTCAGCGACGACACCGTACGGCGGTGGATCGACGACGGAGCGTTGACGGCCGAACCCGACGAGTCGGGGCGCAAGGTCATCGCGGGCCAAGACCTTGCCGCGTTCGTACGCAACAACGTCGGCCGGGTGCCGCAGGATCCTGTCGGGGTCGCAAGCTCGGCCCGCAACCGCTTCGCGGGTCTCGTCACCAAGGTCACCACCGACAAGGTGATGGCCCAGGTCGAGATGCAGTGCGGACCGTTCACCGTCGTGTCGTTGATGAGCACGGATGCGGTGCGGGATCTGCACCTCGAACCCGGCAGTGTCGCCGTCGCCGTCGTGAAGGCCACCACCGTCATCGTCGAAACCCCTGGAGGAAAGTCATGAAACGCGTCTCCACCTTGTTCGCCGCGGGCCTCTTGGCCGTCGGGCTGCTTTCCGGCTGCGGGTCGTCCACCGACTCGTCGAAGTCGTCGAGCAGCGCCGCCCCCGCCATGACGGGCCCCTCGGGCGCGAGCCTGATGGTCTTCGCGGCCGCGTCGCTCAAGCAGTCGTTCACCCAAATCGGCGAGCAGTTCAAGACCGACAACCCGGGTGCGGCGGTGGAATTCAGCTTCGCCGGGTCCTCGGATCTGGTGACGCAGTTGACGCAGGGCGCGAAGGCCGACGTGTTCGCGTCCGCCGACACCAAGAACATGGACAAGGCCGTCCAGGCCAACCTGGTGGCGGGTACCCCGGTGAACTTCGCGTCGAACGTCCTGACGATCGCGGTGGCGCCCGGTAACCCGAAGGGCATCAAGACATTTCAGGATCTGACGAAGCCGGGGCTGAACGTCGTCGTGTGCGCGCCGCAGGTGCCGTGCGGTTCGGCCGCCACGAAGATCGAGCAGGCCACGGGCGTCAAGCTGGCCCCGGTCAGCGAGGAGTCATCGGTCACCGACGTGCTGGGCAAGGTGTCGACCGGCCAGGCCGACGCCGGCTTGGTCTACGTCACCGACGTCGAGGGGTCGGGCGGCAAGGTCACCGGCATCGACTTCCCGGAGTCGTCTCAGGCGATCAACACCTACCCGATCGCGGCGCTGAAGGACTCCGGCAATGCGGACCTGGCGAACAAGTTCGTCGAGTACGTCACGGGTGAAGCCGGCCAGAAGGTGCTGAACCAGGCCGGGTTCGGCAAACCGTAGCGCTCAGGTAGACACGCTTTAGTGTCCGAGCCTGCCGCGACCCATGCGCAGCAGGAGCATCGCGAGATCCTTGCCGTCGGGGCCGAGTTCGCCGAAGCGCTCGATGACCTTCATCTCGCGGCTGTGCACCAGCCGCGTGCCTCCGGAGGCCATTCTGGCCTTGCCGATGATTTGTGAAACCTCGGTACGGCGCTTGACCGCGGCAAGGATTTCGGCGTCGAGTCGGTCGATCTCGAGGCGCAGGTCGTCGATGTCAGCCACGGGTTCGGCTTCCACGCTCATGATGGGCTCCTTTTCGGGTGGGTTTTTGCGGTCTCATCCGTTTCGGGCCTCACACAAGAAACGAGCCCCGGATCCGGATGCGGACCGCGGGGCTCTGGGGAAGCAGCTAGACCACGGGCACCGCTGGCCGGTACCCGTAAAAAAATCGTCCATGCTGATTGAGCACTCACTGAGTGTGCCACCAAGTGTCGCGTCCGCGCAAAGATCCAGGCAAAGATCTGCGCGAAGAAACGTCGCGGCTGGCTGCGTTGTTGTCCCTGTGCGGCGGTAGGTTTAAGGCCGATATGACGATGGCGACCGAAACTGACCAGCTCCTCGAGGGCCTCAACGAGCAACAGCGCCAGGCGGTGCAGCACGAAGGCTCGCCGCTGCTGATCGTCGCTGGCGCGGGGTCGGGCAAGACGGCGGTGTTGACCCGGCGCATCGCCTACCTGCTGGCCGCCCGCGACGTCGGCGTCGGTCAGGTGCTGGCCATCACCTTCACCAACAAGGCCGCAGCGGAGATGCGCGAGCGCGTGGTCCAGCTAATCGGCCCGCGCGCCAAGTCGATGTGGGTCTCGACGTTCCACTCCACGTGTGTGCGCATCCTGCGCAACCAGGCCTCACTACTGCCGGGGCTGAACTCCAACTTCTCGATCTACGACGCCGACGACTCCCGCCGCCTGCTGATGATGATCGGCAAGGACCTGGGGCTCGATACCAAGCGGTACTCGCCGCGGTTGTTGTCCAACGGGATTTCGAACCTGAAGAACGAACTGATCGACCCGCAGCAGGCGGCGGCGGAAGCCTCGGAGGCCGAGGAGGAGATGCCGCGCATCGTCGCGGAGGTCTACGCCGAGTACCAGCGCAGGCTGCGGGGGGCCAACGCGCTGGACTTCGACGACCTCATCGGTGAGACAGTCGCAGTGCTGCAAGCCTTTCCGCAGATCGCGCAGTACTACCGGCGGCGCTTCCGACACATTCTGGTCGACGAGTACCAGGACACCAACCACGCGCAGTACATGTTGGTGCGCGAACTCGTCGGCCACGATCTGCAGGACGGTGACGTGCCACCGGGTGAGCTCTGCGTGGTGGGCGACGCCGACCAGTCCATCTACGCGTTCCGCGGCGCCACCATTCGCAATATCGAGGACTTCGAACGCGACTACCCGAACGCGAGAACCATTCTGCTGGAGCAGAATTACCGCTCCACGCAGAACATCCTCTCGGCCGCCAACTCCGTCATCTCCCGCAACACCGGGCGCCGCGAAAAGCGGCTGTGGACCGACGCCGGCAGCGGCGAGCTCATCGTCGGATACGTCGCCGACAACGAGCACGACGAAGCCCGGTTCATCGCAGGCGAGGTCGACCAGCTCGCCGATCGCGGCGACATCAACTACAACGACGTCGCGGTCTTCTACCGCACCAACAACTCATCACGCGCGGTCGAAGAGGTCTTCATTCGTGCGGGCATCCCGTACAAGGTCGTCGGTGGCGTTCGGTTCTACGAGCGCAAGGAGATTCGCGACATCGTCGCCTATCTGCGCGTGCTGGACAACCCCGGCGACGCGGTGAGCATGCGGCGCATCCTCAACACTCCCCGGCGTGGCATCGGCGACCGTGCCGAAGCATGTGTGGCGGTGTACGCCGAGAACACCGGCGCCAGCTTCAACGACGCGCTGCAGGCGGCGGCCGAGGGGCGCGTGCCGATGCTCAACACCCGCTCGGAGAAGGCGATCGCGAGCTTCGTCGAACTGCTCGACGGACTGCGGGGCCTGCTCGGCGACGAGTTGGGTGATCTCGTCGAAGCCGTGCTCGACCGCACGGGATACCGGCGTGAGCTTGAATCATCAAGCGATCCCCAAGATCTGGCCCGCCTCGACAACCTCAATGAATTGGTCAGCGTCGCACACGAATTCAGCATCGATTTGGCCAATGCCGCTGCGCTGCGCGAAGAGTCCGACGAGGTGCTGGACGAGGACATTCCCGACACCGGAGCACTGGCCTCATTCCTCGAGCGGGTGTCGCTGGTCGCCGACGCCGACGAAGTGCCCGAGCACGGCGCAGGCGTGGTGACGATGATGACGTTGCACACCGCGAAGGGGCTGGAGTTCCCCGTGGTCTTCGTGACGGGGTGGGAGGACGGCATGTTTCCCCACATGCGGGCGCTCGGCGATCCGACGGAACTGTCCGAGGAGCGGCGGCTCGCGTACGTCGGCATCACTCGGGCAAGGCACCGGCTTTACCTGAGTCGGGCCAAGGTCCGGTCGTCGTGGGGCCAGCCCATGCTCAATCCGGAATCGCGGTTCCTGCGGGAGATTCCGGAGGAGCTCATCGACTGGCGACGCACGGATGCGCCTGTCTCGGGTTTCAGCGCTCCGATCGGCAACGCGGGACGGTACGGCACCCCGCGGCCGTCACCCGCCCGCACGTCGGCTGCGCGGAACCGGCCGGTGATCACGCTGGAACCCGGCGACCGCGTCACCCACGACAAGTACGGGCTCGGCCGTGTCGAAGAGGTCTCAGGGGTCGGCGAATCCGCCATGTCGCTCATCGACTTCGGTAGCGCGGGCAGGGTCAAGCTGATGCACAACCACGCGCCCATTCAAAAGCTCTGAGTGTTGGCCGAAAGGCGTTCAGCGGCACCAGCGTCCGGTCGCGGGCAGTAGCGCGAGCACCACGCTTGCCACGGGCAGGGCGGGAATGGCGTAGACGATGGGCGGCAACTTGGCGCCCGCCACCAAGAGCCCGGCGAAGATCATCACCGCAACGATGGCGCCGACCACGATCAGTACGCGCCCGATCCGTCCGCGCAACAGCAGCGTGATCAAGCCGCCGATGCTGGCGGCCGCCGACACCGCGGCGAGGAATCCTATTGCCACGCAGAATAGTTGGTCGGTTCGCCACCATCCGGATATCAACGAGGTCGCGATGACGGCGGTGGCCCAGCCGCTGATGATGCTGACCGCAGCGGTGGCCGACGCTGCCCAGGGGCTGGGGCGGGCGACGGCTCGTGCCGATGAGCGAACGGCCTTCGGGTCGATCCGGGGTAGGTAGCTGGTTGGGGCATCTTCCGGGGTGGGCTCGGCGAGCGCAGGAAACGATCCCGTGGGCTGTCGGCGAATGATGCTGGTCTTGGGCTCCGAATCGTCCTCGGGGAGAGGGCTCGGAGTGGGCACAGCTGTTTCGGGTATCCGTTGGGTCAGATCGGGCTGGTCAGGAGTTGAGCCGGAGGTCAACTATCAGCCGACGTACTTGCCCGGGCTGAGCCCTCGCTGCGCGAGCCACGGGACCGGGTCGATGTAGTCGGTGCCGTTGCGCAGGATTGAGAAGTGGCAGTGCGGTCCGGTGGAGTAGCCGCGGTTGCCGATGGTGGCGATCTGGTCGCCAGCCATCACTCGCTCGCCGGGGCTGACCAGCCACGTGTTGATGTGGCCGTACAGCGAGACGTTGCCATCGGAGTGCCGGATCTTGACCCAGGCGCCATAGCCCGCGGTAAGGCCCGCGTCGGTGACCACGCCGTCGGCGACGGCGTAGATCGGTGTGCCGATGGAATTGGCGATGTCGATGCCGGCATGTAGGACGCCCCAGCGGTAGCCGAAGCCCGATGTCCACACGCCCTTGGTCGGGAAGACGAACTGCGGACGCATTTGGCGCGCCTCGCGCTCGGCGCGTTCCGCGGCGAAGGCGGCCCCGTTCGCGGCCTCCTCGGTGTGCACGCTGAAGTCCGCGGCAGGAGCGATCGAGACGATCTGCATACCGTCGACCGAGCCGCTGATGTTGCTTCCGTCGACGAACGCGTTGGGGCCCGCGGCGACCATGGCGTCGGCGGTAGGAGTGTTGGTGGCGGTGGCCATCGAGTAGCCCGCGGCAGCCGTGGCACCCACGGCCATGGCAGCGGCCACCAAGCGACCCTTGACGTGGCCGTCGTCGAGCTTGCGATGTGAGCCGCCGCGGCTGATGTCGATGATGTCGGTGGCTGCGACGCCGTCGCTGACGTCGGTGTGGCTGTCGCGGTAGGCGCGGGGGCGGCGCTCGTCACCCGACTGCGACCGGAACTCCGACGGGACGGCAAGCCGCAGCGGGATCAGGTCGTCGGTGTGATGGCAGTCGTCCAGCTCGGGGGCGCGGATGACGCGGGATTCGCGATCGAACGCGGAACTGTTGGAGAAGTCCAGGTCATCATCCAAATCGGAGAGATCACCGAACTCGTTGAACGGGATGATGTCGGTGGTCTCGAGGTCGTATTCCGGGGGCCTCAAGTTCGCCGAAGCTCCTCGCGGAGACCTTGACGAACTATGCGATGCCAACCGAAATGTCCTTCTCGTCGTGACCTGACCGTTATCTGGACCACAGGCACGTTAACCAAATTCCAATGAAGGTGGCAACCCGTAGATTGATTCCGTCATCGATTGTGATCTGTATCACTGCATTCTGGCGGTGACGTGTGCCACACGAGTGGTAGGCGGTGCCGGAGCGTCCGGCGCGTGTGGATAAAGTTTCCCCGAGCCAATCAGGCGCAAAGACATGTCAGGCGCAAGGACTCAGTAGCCGGTTCGATAGTCAACGAAGACAGACAGGGAAATTCGGGAAAGCCAATGGATCTCTTCGAATACCAGGCGAAAGAACTGTTCGCCAAGCACAACGTTCCCACTACGCCGGGCCGGGTGACCGACACCGCCGAGGACGCGAAGGCCATCGCAGAAGAAATCGGCAAGCCCGTCATGGTGAAAGCACAGGTCAAGGTCGGCGGCCGCGGGAAGGCCGGTGGCGTCAAGTACGCCGCCACCCCCGACGACGCCTACCGGTACGCAGGCGACATCCTCGGGTTGGACATCAAGGGCCACGTCGTGAAGAAGCTGCTCGTCGCCGAGGCCAGCGACATCGCCGAGGAGTACTACATCTCCTTCCTGCTCGACCGCTCCAATCGCACCTATCTGGCGATGTGCTCGGTCGAGGGCGGCATGGAGATCGAAGAGGTGGCCGCCACGAAGCCTGAGCGGCTCGCCAAGGTCCCCGTCGACGCGGTCAAGGGTGTCGACCTGGCCACGGCCCGCTCGATCGCCGAGCAGGGCCACCTGCCCGCCGAGGTGCTCGACGCCGCGGCCGTGACCATCCAGAAGCTGTGGGAGGTCTTCGTCGGCGAGGACGCCACCCTGGTCGAGGTGAACCCGTTGGTGCGCACGCCCGACGATCAGATCCTGGCGCTGGACGGCAAGGTCACGCTCGATCAGAACGCGGACTTCCGCCAGCCGGGCCACGTCGAGTTCGAGGACAAGGACGCCACCGACCCGCTGGAGCTCAAGGCCAAGGAGAACGACCTCAACTACGTCAAGCTCGACGGTTCGGTCGGCATCATCGGCAACGGCGCCGGCCTCGTCATGTCGACGCTGGACGTCGTCGCGTACGCGGGGGAGAAGCACGGCGGCGTGAAGCCCGCCAACTTCCTCGACATCGGTGGCGGAGCGTCGGCCGAAGTGATGGCCGCCGGTCTGGACGTCATCCTCGGCGACAGCCAGGTGAAGAGCGTGTTCGTCAACGTGTTCGGCGGCATCACCGCCTGCGACGCGGTGGCCAACGGCATCGTCGGAGCGCTGAAGAAGCTCGGTGATAGTGCCAACAAGCCGCTCGTCGTGCGCCTCGACGGCAACAACGTCGAAGAGGGCAGGCGCATCCTCGACCAGGCGAACCACCCCCTGGTCATCCAGGCCGAGACCATGGACGCCGGCGCCGACAAGGCCGCCGAGCTGGCCAACAAGTAAGGGAGCCAACACAATATGTCTATCTTCCTGACCAAGGACAGCAAGGTCATCGTCCAGGGCATCACCGGCGGCGAGGGCACCAAGCACACCGCGCTGATGCTCAAGGCGGGCACCCAGGTCGTCGGCGGCGTCAACGCACGCAAGGCCGGAACCAAGGTGTCTCACAAGGACAAGGACGGCAACGACGTCGAGTTGCCCGTGTTCGCGAGCGTCGCCGAGGCCATCAAGGAGACCGGCGCCGACGTGTCGATCGCCTTCGTGCCGCCGGCCTTCTCCAAGGACGCCATCATCGAGGCCATCGACGCCGAGATCCCGCTGCTGGTCGTCATCACCGAGGGAATCCCGGTGCAGGACAGCGCATATGCGTGGGCCTACAACGTCGAGAAGGGCGAGAAGACCCGCATCATCGGGCCGAACTGCCCCGGCATCATCACCCCCGGCGAGTCGTTGGTCGGCATCACGCCGAACAACATCACCGGCAAGGGCCCGATCGGCCTGGTGTCGAAGTCCGGCACGCTGACCTACCAAATGATGTACGAGTTGCGCGATCTCGGCTTCTCGACCGCCATCGGCATCGGCGGCGACCCGGTCATCGGCACCACCCACATCGACGCCATCGAGGCCTTCGAGAAGGACCCCGAGACCAAGGTGATCGTCATGATCGGCGAGATCGGCGGCGACGCCGAGGAGAAGGCGGCCGCCTACATCAAGGCCAACGTCTCCAAGCCCGTTGTGGGTTATGTGGCCGGCTTCACCGCTCCGGAGGGCAAGACGATGGGCCACGCCGGCGCCATCGTGTCCGACGGTGCGGGCACCGCGCAGGGCAAGAAGGAAGCGTTGGAGGCCGCGGGCGTGAAGGTCGGCAAGACGCCGTCCGAGACCGCCGCCAAGGCGCGGGAGCTGCTCGCAAACCTCTAAAGCTGCATCGAGACTGCGGTCAGATCGCGAATCCGTCGAGATTCACGATCTGGCCGCAGTTTCGTTTGAGGTGAACTGGCGCAGATTGGAACACGTTCTAGTAATCGGTTAGCCTCACAAATTAACACCCGCCAGGAGGTCTGTAATGCCGGTTGATCCACGCACCCCGGTCGTCGTCGGCGTCGGGCAGTTCACCGAACGCATCGACGCCCCCGGCTACCGCGGCATGTCGTCGGTCGAACTGGCCACCGAGGCAGTGCGTGCCGCGCTGGCTGACACCGGCGCGGACGTGGCGACCGTGGCGCAGGCGATCGAGGTGTTCGCCGGACTGCGACAGTTCGAGATCTGCACGCCGTATGCAAAGCCACCCCTCGGTGCCTCCGACAACTACGTGCGATCGGTCGCCCAGCGCGTCGGCGCCGATCCCGCGCGCGCCGTGCTCGAGCCCATCGGCGGCAACGGCCCACAGAAGCTGGTCACGGAGTTCGCCGGGGCGATCGCGGCGGGCGATATCGAGGTGGCGTTGATCCTCGGCTCCGAGCCCGGTTCCACGGCGAAGTACTTCGAGCGGCGCGACGACAAGCCAGACTTCACTGAGCACGTCGGTGGCCAGCTCGACGACCGCGGCTACGGCTTCGAGCAGTACATGAGTGAGTACACCGCGAAGCATGGATTGACCGGCGCCCCAGTGCAGTACGGACTGCTCGACAACGCCCGCCGCGGACGACTGGGGCTCGGCGTCGACGACTATCGCCGAAAGATGGCGGAGCTCTTCGCGCCATTCTCGAAAGTCGCTGCCAAGAACCCATTCTCGTCGTCGCCGGTGGAGCGCTCGGTGGACGAGATCGAGACCGTCACCGACGACAACCGCATGATCTGTGATCCGTATCCACGGCTGTTGGTGGCGCGCGACACCGTCAATCAGGGCGCGGCCGCGCTGGTGATGTCGGTGGCGGCGGCCCGTCGCCTCGGTGTGCCCGAGGAGAAGTGGGTGTACCTACGCGGGCACGCCGACCAGACCGAGCAGGACCTGTTGGACCGGGTCGACGTCAGCGTTAGCTACTCTGCGAAACAAGCTGTGGCAGAGGCGCTTCGAGTCGCCGGCCTCGGCATCGACAAGATTGCGACGTTCGACCTCTACAGCTGCTTCCCGTTTCCGGTCTTCGCCGTGTGCGATGACTTCGGGCTGGCGCCCGACGACCCGCGGGGGCTCACGCTCACTGGCGGGCTGCCGTACTTCGGCGGGCCCGGCAACAGCTATTCCTTGCACGGCATCGCCGAGACCGTCGCCGAAATGCGTTCCAAGCCAGGTGCCTTCGGCCTCGTCGGCGCCAATGGCGGTGTCATGAGCAAGTATTCGGTGGGTATCTACTCAACCGAACCCGGCGACTGGGCGACCGACCGCTCCAAGGCGCTGCAGGCCGACATCGCCGCGCTACCGAAGGTGGCCGTCACCCGCAACGCCGACGGGCCTGCCGTGATCGAAACCTACTCGGTGCGCTACGACTGGCCCGTTCGCACGGGTGTCATCATCGGCCGCCTCGACGCCGACGGCAGTCGGTTCATGGCACTGTCCGAAGACGAGGACCTGGTGGCCTTGATGACCGACAGCGACCCGCTGGGTGCCCGCATCGCGGTGAAGTCCACTGAAGAAGGCGTCAACCGGGCCACGCTGGCCTGATTATTAGTTGCCCCAGCCGCGGTTGCCGTCCCAGCCGCCACATGTGCCGTTGAGGCAGCCGCCGCCGAAGCCGCCCTGGGCGGGGTTCCAGCCGCCGCAGCCATGCCAGCCGGGGCCGGAGTAGCAACCGCCACCTCCGCCTTGGCCATCGGGGCCGCCACTGCCGTGCCCGCTGGGTTCGGCCAGGACGACCTGGTTCGGGGTGGTTGTCGAGGTGTTCGCGATCACCGCTGTCGGCGCGGCGACGATGGCCGCTGCGGCAGCTCCCGCTATAAACACCGATGTGAGAAAACTCCGTGTTATTAGCATGACTACATAATGCTCCGGCAATCGGCCCGCTTCAACCCAATTGTGAGCGCCGACACGCGAATTGCCCACGTCGGCGTAAATGACGTGCACCAATGGCGCGGCTACACCAGCGCAGCGAGCTTGCCCGCGAGTCGCTCCACGTAGGCGCCGACTTCGGCTTCGGTCTTGTCCGGAAGCCCGAACAGCACCTCGGTGACGCCGAGTTCGGCCCAACGGGCCAGCTTGTCCGGGTCGGGCTTGAAGTCCAACGCCACGATCTGCGGCGCGCCGTCGCGGTCCGCGGCGGCCCATGTGTCCTGGAGGAGCTTCACGGGTGCGTCGATGTCGACGTCGCGCGGGGTGGTGATCCAACCGTCGGCGCTCTTGGCGATCCACTTGAAGTTCTTCTCGGTGCCCGCCGCGCCGACGAGCACCGGGATGTGCGCCTGCACCGGCTTGGGCCACGCCCAGCTGGGGCCGAACTTCACGAACTCGCCGTCGTACTCCGCTTCTTCCTGCGTCCACAGCGCGCGCATGGCCTCCAGGTACTCGCGCAGCATGGTGCGACGCCGTCCGGGCGGGACGTTGTGATCATTCAATTCGTCAGTGTTCCAACCGAATCCGACGCCGAGGCTGACCCGACCGCCGGAGAGGTGATCGAGTGTGGCGATGGATTTGGCCAGCGTGATGCAGTCGTGTTCGACGGGCAGCGCAACCGCCGTCGACAGCCTGACCCGCGTCGTGACGGCGGCGGCGCCGCCCAGGCTGACCCAGGGGTCAAGGGTGCGCATGTAGCGGTCGTCGGGCAGCGACTCGTCGCCCGTCGTCGGATGCGCGGCTTCCCGCTTGATCGGGATGTGGGTGTGCTCGGGCACGTAGAAGGTCTCGAAGCCATGGTCGTCGGCGAGTTTGGCGGCGGCTGCCGGCGCGATGCCGCGATCGCTGGTGAAGAGTACGAGCCCGAAGTTCATGACCAGAATTAGAACGTGTTCCAATACGCCAGCGCAAGGCGGGTCCCAGGTGAGCCCGCACGGTGGCCACGAAACCTGGACACGATGTTGCCCGCCGCGACGTGCCGGGGCCGTTCGGTTCACGTCGATCGATACCCGTGACCGGCCTCATCACCGTTGTTGGGATGGCAGGTATGACGACCGAACGCATCGCCGACCACGTCAAGTTCGCCTATTGGGTGCCCAACGTCAGTGGTGGGTTGGTGACGAGCGACATCGAGCAGCGCACCGACTGGAACTACGAATACAACAAGAAACTGGCCCAGACCGCGGAGCAAAACGGCTTCGAGTACGCACTGTCCCAGGTCCGGTATGAGGCCAGCTATGGCGCTGAGTACCAGCACGAGTCGACGAGCTTCAGCCTTGCGCTGCTGCTGGCCACCGAGCGCCTCAAGGTCATTGCCGCCGTCCATCCGGGTTTGTGGCAGCCCGCGGTGCTGGCGAAGCTGGGTGCCACCGCAGACCACCTGAGCAACGGCCGGTTCGCGGTCAACGTCGTCTCGGGGTGGTTCAAGGACGAGTTCACCCACCTGGGGGAGCCGTGGCTCGAGCATGACGAGCGCTACCGGCGCAGCGCGGAGTTCCTGCAGGTGCTGCGCAAGATCTGGACGGAGGACGACGTCGACTTCCGCGGCGACTTCTACCGGATCCACGACTTCACGCTCAAGCCCAAGCCGCTCAACACCCCGGAGCGGCCCAATCCGGAGATCTTCCAGGGCGGCAACTCCACGGCCGCGCGCCGCAACGGCGGGCTGTATTCGGATTGGTATTTCTCCAACGGCAAGGACTTCGACGGGATCACCGAGCAGGTGGTGGAGGTGCGTGATCACGCCCGCAGTGTCGGTCGGGAAGTGCAGGTGGGATTGAACGGGTTCATCATCGCCCGTGATACCGAGAGGGAAGCGCGTGACACCTTGCGCGAGATCATCGAGAAGGCCAACAAGCCGGCCGTGGAGGGGTTCCGTGGTGCGGTGCAACAGGCCGGCAACGCCACTGGCGACAAGAAGGGTATGTGGGCGGATTCTTCGTTCGAGGATCTGGTGCAGTACAACGACGGTTTCCGCACGCAGTTGATCGGGACGCCCGAGCAGATCGCGGAACGGATCGCCGCCTACCGCAAACGTGGTGTCGATCTGATCCTCGGCGGCTTCCTGCACTTTCAGGAGGAGATCGAATACTTCGGCGCGAACGTGCTGCCGCTGGTACGCGAAATCGAAGACTCCGAAGCGAATTCGTACGACGCGTCGGTGCTCGTTTCGGTTTGAACGCCGCTTGCGCGGGCACTCCGCTCGAGTTGATGGCTCCGCGCCGCCTGAACGGGTACTCGCCTCGGTGCGCTAGCGTAGGTAGTCGAAACGCAGAGGATCAGGAGAGGTCATGAGCTACCCCGGATATCCATCCGCGCCGCCGCAATCGCAGTACGCGGCGCCCACCCAGCAGTTCGACAGAGCGCCAGAAGCCGCTGCGCCCGCGGGACCGAGCAAGCTGCCGTTCTACCTCGGCATCGCCGTCGTCGTGCTCGGCTTCGCGATCTACCTGTCGGGCTTCGGCCCGGTGTTCGGTGGCATCGCCGGCGCCGCGGTCCCGACGTTCTATTTCGTCATCGCCCCGCTCCTGGCGGGCCTATTGGCCGGCGTGAGCCTGCTGCCCAAGCAGGACGACAAGTCGGCCGTGGCCGCGGTGTTGGCCGTGCTTGGCTTCCTGCTGCTCATCCTGGTCGTGCTCGCCGACGGACCGTCGATCGACTGGGGCTTCTACCCATTCATCGTGTTCTCGGTGCTGCAGGCCATTGCCGCGGTCGCCAAACTGCTGTTGGACGCGGGCATCGTCACGGCGCCCGCGCCGAAGCCCAAGTACGAGCAGCAGGCGTACGGATACGGTCCGCCGCCGCAGCAGGGGTACTACGGGCAGGCTCCTCAGGGCGGCCACGCCCCGCAGCAGCGGCCCGGCGGGTATGCGCCGCAGCCGCAGTCGCAGTACGGCGGTGGCGGCTACCAGCGCGAACCCTCGACGGGCGGCTTCCCCGCGCTCGGCCAGCAGGGCGCTCCGCACAACGGACCTCAGAGTGGCCCTCCGACCCCGCCCACCGGATTCCCGGCGTTCGGTAGCCCGCAGGCACAGGGTTCGGCGCCGACGGTGGCGCAACCGAGCGTCTCGTCCGACGCAGAGCAACCACAGCAGCAGGCTCCGCAGCAATCGGCCCCTCCGCCGTCATAATCACTAGCGGCGCGCACTGACCTCCGCGCGCAACGGCTTGTGCGAGGAGCTAACCGTCTAGTGGACAACCGGCCAGTCGGGACCCGTCAGGCCCGCGACCTGCTCAGGGTTGCGTTCGGCCCGTCGGTCATTGCGTTGGTCGTCATTGCGGCGCTGGTGTTGTTGCAGCTGCTCATCGCGAACAGCGACATGACCGGCGCATTCGGCGCCATCGCCAGCCTGTGGCTCGGGGTCCACGACGTACCCGTCTCGGTCGGCGGGAGCGAACTGGGCGTCATGCCTCTGCTGCCCGTGCTCTTGATGGTGTGGGGGACGGCGCGCACGACGGCTGCGGCGACGGCCCCAGGCGCGTCCTGGTTCGTCGTGCGATGGATCGTGGCGTCGGCGCTGGGCGGCCCGATGCTGATCGCTGCACTCGCGCTGGCCGTCATCCATGACGCGTCGTCGGTGCTCACCGAGTTACAGACGCCGAATGCGTTGCGGGCCTTCACCGGCGTGCTGGGCGTGCACCTCGCAGGGGCCTTGCTCGGGGTGGGCTCGCGGGTGGGCCGACGACTCGTGGCCACCACGCCGTTGCCCGGCTGGCTGCCAGACGCCGCACGCGCCGCGACGGCGGGAGTGCTTGCCCTGTTCGGGTTGTCGGGCGTGGTGACCGTCGGTTCGCTGGTCGTGCACTGGTCGACGATGCACGACCTGTACGCCATCACCGATTCGGTGTTCGGCCAGTTCAGCCTCACGGTGTTGGCGGCGCTGTACGTGCCGAACGTCATCATCGGGACGGCGGCCGTGGCGGTGGGCTCCAGTGCACACATCGGGTTGGCGACCTTCAGCTCGTTCACGGTGCTCGGCGGCGACGTTCCGGCGCTGCCCGTGCTTGCGGCCGTGCCGACGCCGCCGCTCGGACCCGCCTGGGTGGGGCTGATGATCATCGCGGCGGCGTCCGCCGTCGTCGTGGGTCAGCAGTGCGCGCGTCGGCCGCTGCCGTTTCCGGCGGCAGCCGCCAAGCTCGCGGTGGCCGCCGGACTGAGCGCCGTCGTCGTGGCGTTGTTGGCCTCGGTCAGCGGCGGCAAGCTCGGCAACTTCGGTTACGTCGGCGTCGACCAGACCACGTTGGGACCTGCGGTGTTCCTGTGGTTCGCCGTGATCGGCGGCTTGACGGTGGCGATGTCGGGTGGGATCGCCGCCCGCCTCAAGGTCAGGCAGGCGCCCGCCCCGGCCGCGCGCGAGCCGGAACCAGAGCCAGAGCCCGAGCCCGATTTCGAACCGGCGTTCGCACCACTCCCTGACGAGCCCGAGCCCGAACCCGAGCTAGAACCAGAAGAGCTCGAACCTGAACCTGAACCCGAGCCCGTATTCGAGCGCGCACCGCCTCCGCCTCCGCGACCTGCGCCGCGCCCCAACCCACGCCATGGGAACGGCCCGATGGACCTCGACGACGATCCCGAGGCGCACTATTTCAGCGACGACGACGAGGCCGACGACGAGCAATCCGCCGCCGACGACCTGACCAGCGACGAGCACCGCGGAGAGGCCGATTAGGCTGCATCGCGTGCAGCAACCGCTCCGAGTGCCCCCGAGTGCGCCGGCCCGGCTGGTCGTGCTGGCGTCGGGCACCGGTTCGCTGTTGGAGTCCCTGCTCGCCGCCGCAGTCGACGACTACCCCGCGCGGGTGGTGGCCGTCGGGACGGACGGCGACTGTCGCGCGTTGGAGGTGGCTGCAGATGCGGGCCTCCCCGCTTACACCGTGCGCCTTGGCGACTACCCGGACCGAGCCGCGTGGGACGTGGCGGTCACCGAGGCCACCGCGCAGCACCAGCCCGACCTGGTGGTGTCCGCTGGGTTCATGAAAATTCTTGGAGCACAGTTTCTTTCCCGATTTCTCGGCCGGGTCGTCAACACCCACCCAGCGTTGCTGCCTGCCTTTCCCGGCGCGCACGCGGTGCCGGATGCGCTGGCCTACGGTGTCCGCGTGACGGGTTGCACGGTGCACCTCGTCGACGCTGGCGTGGACACAGGCCCCATCCTTGCGCAGGAGCCGATCCCGGTGCTCGACGACGACGACGAAACGTCGTTGCACGAACGGATCAAGGTCGTCGAACGGCGACTGTTGGTAGATGTGCTCGCCGCGATGGCCACTCGCGGCGTGACCTGGACTGGACGGAAGGCGGCCTTGGGATGACGCGGACGCGAGGAGCAAGATGACGGCTGACGACGGCAGACGCCAGATCCGGCGTGCACTGATCAGTGTCTACGACAAGACGGGACTCGAAGCGCTTGCCCGCGGCCTGCACGATGCAGGCGTGAGCATCGTGTCGACCGGTTCGACGGCGAAAACCATTGCTGCGGCCGGTGTTCCGGTCACTCCGGTCGAGGACGTCACCGGTTTCCCCGAGGTGCTCGATGGGCGCGTCAAGACGCTGCACCCCCGGGTGCATGCGGGCTTGCTGGCCGACACCCGCAAGGCCGAGCACCTCGCCGCTCTCGAGGAACTCGGTGTGGCGGCCTTCGAGTTGGTGGTTGTGAATCTCTACCCGTTCAGCGAGACCGTCGAGTCCGGCGCGAGCGAGGACGAGTGCGTCGAGCAGATCGACATCGGCGGCCCGTCGATGGTGCGGGCGGCGGCGAAGAACCATCCCAGCGTCGCGGTGGTCGTCGACCCACTCGGATACGACGGCGTGCTCGCGGCGGTGCGGGCGGGCGGCTTCACCCTCGCCGAGCGAAAGATTCTGGCCTCGTTGGCTTTTCGGCACACCGCGGAATACGACGTGGCCGTTGCGACGTGGATGGGTGAGACGCTCGCGCCCGAAGAACCGGCCCATGCGCTACCCGCGTGGGTGGGTTCGACGTGGAAGCGCGCCGCGGTGCTGCGCTACGGCGAGAACCCGCACCAGCAGGCCGCGTTGTACCGCAACGACATTGGCTGGCCCGGACTGGCGCAAGCCGAGCAGTTGCACGGTAAGGAGATGTCCTACAACAACTTCACCGATGCCGACGCGGCGTGGCGGGCGGCGTTCGACCACGAAGAGACGTGCGTCGCGATCATCAAGCATGCCAACCCGTGCGGCATCGCGATCTCGTCGGTGTCGGTGGCCGATGCGCATCGCAAGGCCCACGAATGCGATCCGTTGAGTGCGTTCGGCGGCGTGATCGCGGCGAACACCACCGTCACCGTTGACATGGCGGAGACCGTCGCCGACATCTTCACCGAGGTCATCATCGCGCCGGCATATGAGCCCGGCGCGGTCGAGGTGCTGGCGCGCAAGAAGAACATTCGCGTGTTGGTGGCCTCCGAACCTCAGCCCCGCGGCACGGAATTCCGTCAGGTCAGCGGCGGTCTGCTGGTCCAGCAGCGCGATGCGATCGACGCCGAGGGCGATGACCCCAACAACTGGACGCTGGCGACCGGTTCACCCGCCGATCCTGCGACATTGGCCGACCTGGTGTTCGCCTGGCGTACGTGCCGCGCGGTGAAGTCCAATGCGATCGTCGTCGCCAAGGACGGCGCGACCGTCGGCGTCGGCATGGGTCAGGTCAATCGCGTCGATGCGGCCCGGCTGGCGGTCGAACGGGCGGGGGAGCGGGTCAAGGGGGCCGTGGCGTCCTCGGATGCGTTCTTCCCATTCCCCGACGGGCTGGAGACGCTCACCGCCGCGGGCGTGACGGCGATCGTGCATCCGGGTGGCTCGATGCGTGACGACGTGGTGACCGAGGCGGCCGCCAAGGCGGGCATCACGCTGTACCTGACGGGGGCCCGCCACTTCGCCCACTAGGCAGCGAACTTCGAGAAGTTGTACCGGCGCCGCCCCGGGTTTAAGGTCCGCATGTGGACAGGCCGGGGGGCAGGGTCATCGTCGCGTCATTCGCAGTCGTGGCGTTCGTCGCGACGGGGTGCGCGAGGGCCATCGACGGCCACGCCGTCGCCGCGGGTCCGCCCGGCGAATTCGACGACTCGCAGTGCACCAAGGTCGACGCGCCGATGGAGACCATCCCGCATGCGGCAGGCGCGCCCGACGAAGCCGAGCCGACGCTTCGCACGGCGCGCCCCGACGGGTGGAAGCGCATCACCGAACTGGACTCGGCAATGATCAGGTTCGCCGTGGCCAATCCCGCACTCGGAGTCGGCGACTTCGCCGCCTCCGCGGTGGTGACCATGGACAGCGACCCGGGAGACGTGGCGCCCGAGGAGATCTTCGACGACGCCGCGCGGCAGTTGGTTTCGGGGTTGGGCGCGACGGACGTGGAAGTCTCCGATGGCACGCTGTGCGGACTGCCCGCCCACACCGTGCACTACAAGATGCCGCGCCCGAACGGAGAGTCGCTGCTCGACGCGACCGCCGTCGTCACCGTCGTGCCTGGAAGCGACAAGACCTGGGCCGTCGCCATCACGATCCAGTCGCCCCGTCCCGACGATCCGAAATATCAGCAGGACCTCCACGACATCACGACGGGGTTTCAGGTGTTGGCGCCGGATTCCGGGCGTCGCTAGCGGCTGGATACCCAGCGGAATTCGTATTCCCGATTGCGCTGTGAGCAGGTCGCGGCTGCCTCGCGGGGCGGACCGTCGTAGCGTGGGAGCCGTGACATCACCTAACGACCTCCCGCGCACCGTCGGCGAACTGAGGGCCTCCGGGCACGTCGAACGCGGCATCAAGACCGAGCTCCGGGAGAATCTGCTGGCTGCGCTCGCTGAGGGGCGGGACGTGTGGCCGGGAATCCTAGGTTTCGAGGACACTGTGCTTCCGCAATTGGAGCGCGCCCTGATCGCGGGACACGACGTCGTATTGCTGGGCGAACGAGGTCAGGGCAAGACCCGCCTGCTGCGCGCGTTGACCGGGCTGCTCGACGAGTGGACACCCGTCATCGAGGGCTCCGAGTTGGGTGAGCATCCGTATACGCCGATCACCCCCGGATCCATCCGGCGGGCCGCGACCTCGGGCGACGACCTGCCGGTGGCGTGGCGGCACCGCAGCGAGCGCTACACCGAGAAGCTCGCGACGCCGGACACCAGCGTCGCCGACCTCGTCGGTGACATCGACCCGATCAAGGTGGCCGAGGGCCGCAGCCTCGGCGACCCGGAGACCATTGCCTTCGGCCTGATTCCAAGGGCGCACCGCGGCATCGTCGCCATCAACGAATTGCCCGACCTCGCCGAGCGCATCCAGGTGTCCATGCTCAACGTGATGGAAGAGCGCGACATCCAAGTCCGCGGCTACACGTTGCGACTGCCGCTCGACGTGCTTGTCGTGGCCAGCGCCAATCCCGAGGACTACACCAACCGCGGCCGCATCATCACGCCGCTCAAGGACCGGTTCGGCGCCGAGATCCGCACCCACTATCCCGTCCACCTCGAGGCCGAGGTCGGCGTCATCAACCAGGAAGCGCACCTGGCCGCGGCGGTTCCGCAGTATCTGCTGCAGGTCCTCGCCCGATTTGCGCGCGGCCTACGTGAATCGCAGTCGATCGACCAGCGTTCCGGGGTGTCCGCCCGGTTCGCCATCGCCGCCGCGGAGACGGTGGCCGCGGCTGCCCGGCACCGCTCGACGATCCTCGGCGAGCAGGACCCCGTCGCGCGCGTGGTGGACTTGGGCACCGTCATCGACGTGCTGCGCGGCAAGCTGGAATTCGAGTCCGGCGAGGAGGGCCGTGAGCAGGCCGTCCTGGAACACCTGCTGCGCCGGGCCACCGCGGACACGGCGCAGCGACTGCTCGGTGGGCTCGACGTCGGCACGTTGGTGGCCGCCGTGGAGGCGGGCGCACCGGTGACCACCGGCGAACGGGTTTCGGCCAAGGACGTGCTGGCCTCGCTGCCGGACTTGCCCGTCGTCGACGCCATCGCCACGCGGCTGGAGGCGCAGACCGACGGTGAACGGGCCGCCGCACTCGAACTCGCGCTCGAAGCGCTGTACCTGGCCAAGCGCATCGACAAGGTATCCGGAGACGGCGAAACCGTTTATGGCTAAGCGGACTTCGCAATACTCGGGGTACACCGGCGGGCCCGACCCGCTGGCGCCCCCGGTCGACCTGCGCGAGGCCCTGGAGCAGATCGGCCAGGACGTCATGGAGGGCACGTCCCCCCGACGGGCGTTGTCGGAGTTGATGCGCCGTGGCACCCAGAACATGCGCGGTGCGGACAGGCTGGCCGCTGAGGCCAACCGCAAGCGCAAGGAGCTGTTGCGGAACAACAACCTCGACGGCACTTTGCAGGAGATCAAGAAGCTACTCGACGAGGCCGTGCTGGCCGAACGCAAGGAACTGGCAAGGGCGCTCGACGACGACGCCCGCTTCGGTGAGCTGCAACTCGACTCACTGTCGCCGTCGCCGGCCAAGGCCGTCCAGGAACTCTCGGAGTACGACTGGCGCTCACCGGAGGCCAGGCAGAAGTACGAGCAGATCAAGGACCTTATGGGTCGCGAGATGCTCGACCAACGGTTCGCCGGGATGAAGGATGCGCTGGAGAACGCGACCGACGAGGACCGCCAGCGCGTCAACGACATGCTCGACGATCTGAATGACTTGCTGGACAAGCACGCTCAGGGGAACGACTCGCCCCAGGATTTTCAAGACTTCATGGACAAGCACGGCGAGTTCTTCCCCGAGAACCCGCAGAACGTCGACGAGCTACTCGACTCGTTGGCCAAGCGCGCCGCCGCGGCACAGCGGTTCCGGAACAGCCTGTCGGCCGATCAGCGCGCCGAGTTGGATGCGCTCGCGCAGCAGGCCTTCGGTTCGCCGTCGCTGATGAACGCGCTCGACCGGCTCGACGGCCACCTGCAGGCGGCGCGTCCCGGCGAGGATTGGGATGGCTCGCAACGGTTTTCGGGTGACGACCCGATGGGCATGGGAGAAGGCGCCCAGGCCATGGCCGACATCGCCGAGCTCGAGCAGTTGGCCGAGCAGCTGTCGCAGAGCTACGCCGGTGCGCAGATGGACGACGTCGATCTGGACATGCTCGCCCGGCAGTTGGGGGAGGACGCCGCGGTCGACGCGCGCACGCTGTCCGACCTCGAGAAGGCCCTGATGAACCAGGGCTTCCTGGACCGCGGTTCCGACGGGCAGTGGCGGCTGTCGCCGAAGGCCATGCGACAGCTCGGCCAAGCGGCGCTACGCGATGTGGCCCAACAACTTTCGGGTCGACACGGTGAGCGTGAGACTCGGCGGTCCGGCGCGGCCGGAGAACTGACCGGGGCCACCAGGCCGTGGCAGTTCGGCGATACCGAGCCCTGGAACGTCACCCGCACACTGACGAATGCCGTGCTGCGCCAAGCTGGTACCGGCGTGGCCGAACCGCCGGTGCGGATCACCGTCGACGACGTCGAGATCTCCGAGACCGAGACGCGCACCCAGTCCGCGGTGGCGCTGCTCGTCGACACCTCGTTCTCGATGGTGATGGAGAATCGTTGGCTGCCGATGAAGCGCACCGCGTTGGCGCTCAACCATCTGGTCAGCACCCGGTTCCGGTCCGACGATTTGCAGATCATCGCCTTCGGCCGCTACGCGCGCACCGTCAGCGCCGCAGAATTGACCGGGCTGGAGGGCGTTTACGAGCAGGGCACCAACCTGCACCACGCCTTGGCGCTCGCCTCACGCCACCTGCGTCGCCACCCGAACGCCCAGCCGGTGGTGCTCGTCGTGACCGACGGTGAGCCGACCGCACACCTCGAGGACTACGGCGACGGTGACGGCACGTCGGTGTTCTTCGACTATCCGCCGCACCCGCGCACCATTGCGCACACCGTGCGCGGCTTCGATGACATCGCCAGGTTGGGTGCGCAGGTGACGATCTTCCGACTGGGCAGCGACCCGGGTTTGGCGCGGTTCATCGATCAGGTGGCCCGACGGGTGGAGGGCCGTGTCGTGGTGCCCGATCTGGACGGTTTGGGCGCTGCCGTGGTGGGCGACTATCTGCGGTCCAGACGCAGGCGTTGAAACCGCGGAAAAGCCCTGATCTTGAACGATCAAGAATGCTCGGCGGGCCTGACCTTGGCAAATTCATCGAGGTAGCTGCCACACCCGGTTGACGCCACCGACGAAAGTCGCCGTGAGCAGGACGTAGGCCGTGCGTCTCAGCGATTTCTAAGGTATCTTTCCAGCAACGGTGACAAGCGGTCAGTGGGTCCGCCCCCGGGGGAAAGGGAAAAATATGGCGTCGTGGGCAAAGGCTCCTTTCGCTGTCGGCTCGGTGGCATGCGCGGCATGCCTTGCGATCGCAGGGACGATGACGTCGTCCGTGCCGGCCGTTCAGCAGGCGCAGAAGGCCGCGGAACTGAAGTTGGCCGCCATCTCCGATGTAGACGCCTTCAGTGCGTTCGGGCTTAGCAGCATCTTTGGCTACGGCTTGATCGACGGCGTACCGGCGCTTTCTGACCTGCTCCAGGGCAACATCGACACCCTGTTGGCGGATGACACCAACGCTGGCTACGCCGGGCTGAGCGCCCTGGACGTCTTCTTCGGCGACGGTTTTAACGCAGAAGGTGGTGTGTTCACCGGCGGCGGTATCGACGCGCTGGCCAACTACGACGCATTGAGTGCCTTACCGGTGTTCTCGGCTATCGCCAACGCCGCTACTCCCGAAGACGCCATTGCCGCCCTCGCCGGCTACGACGCGTTGAGCGCCATACCGCCATACATTGCTTTAGCCGGCGGTGACATAAGTGCGACGGGTGACTTGGCTTCGCTGAGCGCCGTGGACACGTTCGTCGGAGACGGACCTATAGGGCAGGACGGTAATCCGATCGGGCCGGTGTTTGGCAGCGGTGGTATCGATGCGCTGGCACCGGACGCGGACGGCAACGGCGGTTACGCAGCGTTGAGTGCCCTGCCGGTCTTTGCCGGAACGAATGAGAATGGTCCATTCGGCTTGGGTGTGTTTACTGGTGGCGGTATCGGCGCGCTGAAGAACTACGACGCGCTGAGCGCCATTCCCGCGTATCTCAACGCGACACAAGGCACGTCCTCGACTCCTCCCACGCCGTTTATTGCTAAGGCTGCGCCGGAGGTTACGGCTGCGCCGGAGGACCAGACCACGTTCAAGACGCAGGCCGTTGATACGTCGGCGAAGCCACTCGCTGCTATCGCTCCGGCGGACCCGGCGCCGGCCGACCCACCGCCAGCGTCCACGCCGCCAGTGGAAAAGAAAGAAAACAAGCAGAACGACGTCAGGAACGGGCTCTCCTTCAAGCCTGAAGGCCTCGGTACTCCGCTCTTCTTGACCGGTGGTGGCGCTGGCGTCGACAACAGCATCAGGGGTTACGGGGATGCCGTGAACAAGGTTCGCGCCGGACTCGGACTCGGCCCGGACACGTCCGGCGGCGCCGCTGCAGGCGGCGGCGAAGGCGGCACCGGCTAGTCAGTAGTTCATCGAAACCTGCGGTCCTCAAAAAGGACCGATCGGGCGGTCCTCAAAAGGGACCGCCCGATTTTCGTTCTCGGCCCCCGGCCGAATCCCCGCCGCACCGGCCAGCGCTCAGGCTTGCCCAGGAAGTGACTGGTTCTCGGGTTCTTCGGGGGATGGGGCGCGGGTTTCCTTGCGCTTCTTGCGCTTGATGCCGACGCTGCCCCAAAGGGAGAAGCCTCGCACGGTGACGTGTGGCGCGCCGGGACTGCCGGCGCCTCCGATGTGGTCGAACGCACCCATGACGCCGACGCCCTTGATGTCGACGTTCAGTTCGGGCGGGAGCAAGATGGTCTGCCCGCCGAAGATCGAGTAGGAGTGGATCTCCACGTCGGCCGAGGTGAAGTCGGCGTACCGCAGATCGATCACACCGCCACCGAACAGGGCCACCGACGTCAGCCGCCTCGGCACGTTCCAGCGACCTCGGCGCTCGAACCCGCTCATGATCGCCAGCAGAAGCGTGGACGGTGCGGGCCGACCCGGTCCGATCGCCGGCGCCGTCGTGGCGACGCCAGGCAGGTCGGAGCTCAGGCGGTTCAGTTCGTCGAACGTCTGGGCGGCGTACGCCTTCTTGAGGCGATCCTCGTACTCGCCCATCTCGAGGCGGCCTTGCGCGGCGGCATCGCTGAGCAACTGCGCCATCTGAATGCGATCAGTGTCGGCAGCACGCATGGACCCATATCGAGGCGCTTCATTGCTCATTGGTGACGAGCCTACGACGAACGCCGACGCATGCAAGGTTCCGTGCGCAGAAGTTGCCTATACGTGGTCGTCGTCTCCGCCGCCGACCCACCGCGGCGGCCGTTTCTCCAGGAACGCCAGCATGCCCTCGCGGGCCTCCTCGGAAACGAATAGCGTCGCCGATTGCTGGGTGAGCGCCTCGGCGTGCTCGTCGAACCCCTCGAGGATCGCGGCGGTGGTCAGCGCCTTGGACGCCGCCAGGCCCTGCGGCGAACCCTTCCCGATGTCTGCGGTCAACGCCGCCGTGGCTGCCTCCACGTCGGCCGCGGCCAGCGAGATCAGCCCGATGCGCGCCGCCTCGTCCGCGCCGAACTTCTCGCCGGTGACGAAGTAGCGGCCCGCTGCCCGCGGGTCCAGCTTCGGCAACAGGGTCAAGGAGATGATCGACGGTGCGACACCGATGCGCGCCTCGGTCAGCGCGAACGTGCTCGCGGGCCCCGCGACGACGATGTCGCAGGCTCCGACCAGTCCCAGCCCGCCGGCGCGTACGTGGCCGTCGATCGCCGCGATGACCGGCATCGGCAGTTCGAGGATCGCCCGCAGTAGATGCGTCATCTCGCGCGCCCGATCCACGGCGACGTCGCCGGGCGCGCGCCCCGCGGCCTCACCGAGGTCGGCGCCGGCGCAGAACGTGCTCCCCTCATGACTGAGCACGACGCACCGCACGCCAGGGTCGGCCGCAGCGCTGGCGAACCCCTGGTGCAGCTGCTGAACCAAGCTGGTAGACAGCGCGTTTCGGTTCTGTGGCGAATCTAGCGTCAGCCGCGCGACGCTGCCCTCGACGGCGTAGCGGACGAGTTCTGTGTTCATCGAGGCGACCTAGTACGACCGCGGCAGGCCCAGCGACGTCTGCGCGACGAAGTTGAGGATCATCTCCCGGCTCACGGGCGCGATGCGGGCCAACCGCGACGCGGTCAGCACCGAGGCGATCCCGTACTCCTTCGTCAGCCCGTTACCGCCCAGCGATTGCACGGCCTGGTCGACGGCACGCACCGACGCCTCGCCTGCGGCGTACTTGGCCATGTTCGCGGCCTCGGCAGCACCCCCGTCGTCGCCGAGGTCGTAGAGCGTCGCGGCCTTCTGCATCATCAGCTTGGCCAGTTCGATCTCGATGTGGTTCTGCGCCAACGGATGTGAAACACCCTGGTGTGCGCCGATCGGCGTCTTCCACACCTGCCGGGTCTTGACGTATTCGGTGGCCTTGTTGAGCGCGAAGCGGCCCATGCCGACGGCGCTGGCTGCACCCATGATGCGCTCGGGGTTCAGACCCGCGAACAGCTGCGCAATGGCGGCGTCCTCGGAGCCGACCAGTGCGTCGGCGGGCAGTCGGACGTCATCGAGGAACAGCTGGAATTGGTTCTCGGGGCTGACGATCTCCATGTCGATCTTGGTCCACGACAGGCCAGGGGTATCGATCGGCACCACGAACAGCGCGGGCTTCAGATTGCCGGTCTTGGCCTCCTCCGTTCGGCCGACGACGAGGATGGCCTGCGCCTGGTCGACCCCGGAGATGAAGACCTTCTGGCCGCTCACGATCCAGTCGCTGCCGTCGCGGCGCGCGGTGGTGGTGATCCTGTGCGAGTTGGACCCGGCGTCGGGTTCGGTGATCGCGAACGCCATCGTGATGCTGCCGTCGGCGATGCCTGGGATCCACCGCTTCTTCTGATCCTCGGTGCCGAACTTGCTGATGATGGTGCCGTTGATGGCGGGGGAGACCACCATCAGCAGCAGCGCGCACCCTCCAGCGGACATCTCCTCCATCACCAGTGACAGTTCGTACATGCCCGCGCCGCCGCCGCCGTACTCCTCGGGCAGATTGACACCGATGAAGCCGAGTTTGCCTGCCTCATTCCACAATTCAGTGGTGTGCTCGCCGGAGCGGGCCTTCTCCAGGTAGTACTTCTCGCCGTAGTTCGCGGAGAACTGCGCGACCGCCTTGCGCAGTTCCTTTTGTTCGTCGGTCTCGACGAAGCTCATGGTGTGCTCCTCTTGTTAGGGACTCTCGATGCGGGCAAGGACGGCGCCGACGTCGACCTGCTGGCCGGCACTGACGTTGAGTTCGGCCAGGACGCCGGCACTGGGCGCCGCGATCGTGTGTTCCATCTTCATGGCCTCCAGCCAGATCAGCGGCTGGCCGGCCTTGACCTGGTCGCCCGCCGCCGCGCCGACGCGAATCACCGAACCTGGCATGGGAGCCAACAATGAACCTTGCGCGACAGCGGAATCCGGATCCGGGTAGCGCGGTTGCACGGTCAGTCGTACCGGGCCGAGCGGGGAGTCGACGAACACCTCGTTGCCGTAGCGGGCCACGTCGAACGGGCGCTCGACGCCGTTTGTGTGGAGCACGACCCGGTCCGGCGTCGAGGACACCAAGTGCACCGCCTCGTCGTCGGGGAATTCCAGGCCGCCGCGCGTGAATCGATAGGCGACCGCGTGTTCGTCGCCGGACGCATCGACGTACCGTCGGCTCTGATATCCCGACGCCAGGTTGCGCCACCCGCTGGGGAGGCCACCGAGAACCGTTGCGCTGGCGGCATTGTGGGCAGCATCGGCCAGCGCGGCCGCCAAGGCGGACAAGCGCGGGGCCGCGGCCTCGGCGACGGGGCGGGCCAACTCGGCCAGTCCGTGCGTATCGAAGAACGCCGTGTCAGTGGCGCCCGCGAGGAACGCCGGATGCCGCAATACGTTGACCAGCAGGTCGCGGTTGGTCGTGATGCCGTGCAGCCGGGCCCGGGCCAGCGCGTCGGCCAGGATCGCGGCCGCCCCGGCGCGCGTCGGGGCGTAGGAGATCACCTTGGCGAGCATCGGGTCGTAGAAGATCGACACGACCGAACCGTCCACGACGCCCGAGTCGACGCGCACTCCGGCGTGTCCCAAGAGCGTGAATTCGGCTCGTGCCGTGGGTATCTCGAAGTGATGGATCGGCCCGGCCTGGGGTTGCCAGTTCTTGGCGGGGTGCTCCGCGTAGAGCCGCACCTCGATCGAATGCCCGCGGGCCGTAGGTGGTTGCGCCTCCAGTGCTCCACCGGCCGCCACATGCAACTGCAGTTCGACCAGGTCGAGGCCGGTGGTCTCCTCGGTGACGGGATGCTCGACCTGCAGGCGGGTGTTCATCTCCAGGAAGAAGAAGTCGCCGTCATCGTCGGCCATGAACTCGACGGTGCCTGCGCCCGTGTAGCCGATGGCCTCGGCGGCCAGCTGCGCGGCGTGAAAGAGCTTGGTGCGCATTCCGGGAATGCGTTCGACGAGCGGCGACGGCGCCTCCTCGATGACCTTCTGGTGGCGGCGCTGAATCGAGCATTCGCGTTCGCCGACCGACCACACCGTGCCGTGTTCGTCGGCCATCACCTGGACCTCGACGTGATGACCGGTCGCGAGGTAGCGCTCGCAGAACACCGTTGGATCGCCGAACGCGGATTGAGCCTCGCGTTGGGCGGCCTCCAGTTGCTTTGGCAGTTCGGCCAGTTCGTGGACCACCCGCATACCGCGTCCGCCGCCGCCTGCCGAGGCCTTGATGAGCACCGGTAGCTGCCCGGCGGTGACGGTATCGGGGTCTAGCTCGTCGAGCACCGGAACACCGGCGGCGGCCATCATCTTCTTGGCCTCGATCTTGGAGCCCATCGCCTGAACCGCGGCGACCGGAGGCCCGATCCAGATCAGCCCGGCGTTCTGCACGGCCGCGGCGAATTCGGCGTTCTCCGAGAGGAATCCGTAGCCAGGGTGAATGGCGTCCGCACCTGCCGCCCGCGCCGCATCGATCAGCTGCGCCGCGTCGAGGTAACCGTTGCGGCCGTCGAGGAGCACGCGCACGTCGGCCTCTGCCACGTGCGGGCTGCCCGAGTCGGGTTCGGTGTACACGGCGACGGTGCCGATGCCGAGCCTGCGGCAGGTGGCGAACACCCGGCGGGCGATCTCCCCGCGATTGGCGACCAAAACCCTGGTGATCACTTCTCCCCCTTCCCTGTGATTTCGGCGCGCAATTCGGGAGCCAGCGCGGAAAAGCGCGCCGAAATCGCGGTGTGGGTGACCATGGCGGCGCTCACATCCGGAAGACGCCGAAGTTCGACGTCCCCTCGATCGGGCCAGTGGCGATGGCGGACAAACACATTCCCAACACGGTGCGGGTGTCCCTCGGGTCGATGACGCCGTCGTCGTACAGCCGTCCGGAAAGGAACATGGGCAGCGACTCGGCCTCGATCTGCGCCTCCACTGCGGCGCGCAGTGCGGCGTCGGCCTCCTCGTCGACCTGCTGGCCGCGCGCCTCGGCGGCGGCGCGGCTGACGATCGACAGCACGCCGGCCAGCTGGGTTCCGCCCATGACCGCGGACTTGGAACTTGGCCAGGCGAACAGGAACCGAGGGTCGTATGCGCGCCCGCACATACCGTAGTGGCCCGCGCCGTAGGACGCGCCGATGAGCAGCGAGATGTGCGGCACTGTCGAGTTGGACACGGCGTTGATCATCATCGAACCGTGCTTGATCATCCCGCCTTCCTCGTACTTCTTGCCGACCATGTACCCGGTCGTGTTGTGCAGGAAGAGCAGTGGCGTGTTGGCGCGATTGGCCAGCTGGATGAACTGGGTGGCCTTCTGCGATTCCTCGCTGAACAGCACCCCGCGATGGTTGGCGAGGATGCCGATCGGATAGCCGTGCAGGGTGGCCCACCCGGTGACCAGCGACCCGCCGTAGAGCGGCTTGAACTCGTCGAAGTCGGAGCCGTCCACGACACGGGCGATGACGTCGCGCGGGTCGAACGGGATGCGCAGATCGGGCGGCACGATGCCTACCAGTTCGTCGGCGTCGAACAGTGGTTCGGTGAACGGACGCGGCGCAGGGCCCCGCTTGTGCCAATTCAGCCGGGCTACCACTCGGCGCCCGATGCGGATGGCGTCGAGTTCGTCGACGGCGAAGTAGTCGGCCAGACCCGAAGTGCGGGCGTGCATTTCGGCGCCGCCAAGCGATTCGTCGTCGGACTCCTCGCCGGTGGCCATCTTGACCAGCGGCGGCCCGGCGAGGAAGACCTTCGAGCGCTCCTTGATCATCACGACGTGGTCCGACATGCCGGGGATGTACGCGCCGCCCGCCGTCGAGTTGCCGAACACCAGCGCGATGGTCGGGATGCCTGCCGCCGACAGCCTGGTCAGGTCGCGGAACATCCGCCCGCCGGGGATGAAGATCTCCTTCTGGGTGGGCAGGTCAGCGCCGCCGGACTCCACCAGCGAGATCACCGGCAGTCGGTTCTCGAACGCGATCTGGTTGGCGCGCAGGATCTTCTTCAGCGTCCACGGATTGCTGGTGCCGCCCTTGACCGTTGGGTCATTGGACACGATCAGGCACTCGACACCTTCGACGACGCCGATGCCCGCGACCACGCTGGCGCCGACGGTGAAGTCGGTGCCCCAGGCCGCCAAGGGGCTGAGTTCGAGGAACGGCGAGTCGGGATCGAGCAGCAGTTCGAGGCGTTCCCGCGCCGTCAGCTTGCCGCGGGCGTGGTGCCGTTCGACGTACTTGGCACCCCCACCTGCCAGCGCCTTGGTCTGCTCGGCTTCGAGTTCGGTCAGCTTGGCCGTCATGGCCTCGGCGGCATCCGTGTACGCCGCGGATCGGACGTCGATCAACGACTTCAGGGCCGTCATGACTGGAACCCCAGCGTCTTGGCGGCCAGCCCGGTCAGGATCTCGGTGGTGCCGCCGCCGATACCGAGGATGCGCATGTCGCGGTATTGCCGCTCGACCTCGGACTCGGCCATGTAACCCATGCCGCCGAAGAGCTGAACGGCCGCATTCGCCACCCATTCGCCTGCTTCGACGGCGGTGTTCTTGGCAAAGCACACCTCGGTGATCAGGTTCTCCTCGCCAGCGAGTTGCCGCTCCACCAGATGGCGGGTGTACACCCTGGCCACGTCGACCCGCCGCGCCATCTCGGACAGCGTGTTCTGCACCGACTGACGCGAGATCAGCGGCCTACCAAAGGTTTCTCTGTTGCGGCACCACTCGACGGTGAGGTTGAGGCAGCGCTGCCCGCTCGCGTAGGCCTGCGCGGCGAGGCCGACACGTTCGGAGACGAAGGCCGCGGCGATCTGCAGGAAGCCCGAATTCTCCGCGCCGATCAGGTTGGCCGCCGGCACCCTCACGTCGGTGTACGACAGTTCGGCGGTGTCGCTCGACCGCCAACCCATCTTCTCCAGCTTGCGCGTGACCTCGAAGCCGGGCGTGCCCTTGTCGACGACGATTAGCGAAACCCCGGCTGCCCCAGGCCCGCCCGTGCGTGCGGCGGTCACCACGTAGTCGGCTCGAACGCCGGAGGTGATGTAGGTCTTGGCGCCGTTGAGGATGTACTCGTCGCCGTCGCGGACCGCCTTGGTGGTCAGGTGTCCGACGTCGGATCCTCCGCCGGGCTCGGTGATGGCCAGCGCGCCGATCTTGTTGCCGCTCAGCGTGGGTCGCACGTAGGTGTCGATCAGCCGCTCGTCACCCGAGGCGATCATGTGCGGCACGGCGATGCCGCACGTGAAGAGCGACGCGAAGACACCGCCCGGGACGCCCGCCTGGTGCAGCTCCTCGCAGATGATCACGGAGTCGACGCCGTCTCCGCCTCCGCCGCCGACCGCTTCGGGAAAGTTTGCGCCGAGCAGTCCGGCGTCGCCCGCCTTGCGGTGCAGTGCGCGGGGCAGGTCGCCGGTGCGCTCCCACTCGTCGACGTTTGGCAGGATCTCGCGTTCGGCGAAGTCGCGCACCGTCTTTCGCAGTGCATCGCGCTCCGATGTGGTCCAGATGCTCACGACACGAACTCCTCGGGAATGTCGATGTGGCGGGCGCGCAGCCATTCGCCGAGGCCCTTGGCTTGGGGATCGAAGCGGGCCTGGTAGGCGACGCCCTGTCCGAGGATGCCCTCGATGACGAAGTTCACTGCCCGAAGGTTGGGCAGTAGGTGGCGGGTGACGGTCAGGTCGGCGGTCTCGGGGAGCAGTTCGCGCAGCTTCTCGACGGTCAACGCGTAGGCCAGCCACCGCCACTGTTCGTCACCGCGCACCCACACCCCGACATTCGCGTTGCCGCCCTTGTCGCCGCTGCGGGCACCCGCGATGGTGCCGAGCGGGACGCGGCGCGTGGCTCCGAAGGGCAGTGGCTCGGGCAGTGCGAAGGGCCCGACCGGCTCGAGCGTCTTGGTCTCGGTGGCCGACGCGATGTCGGTACGGCTGCCGTCGGCGTGCACCGCGACGTGTGGAACTGCGGTGGCGTCGACGTAACCCGCGGTGAAGACGCCATAGACCTGGCCGTCGGACGGCGGTGCGGTGGTAGTGAAGCCCGGGTAGCTGGCGAGCGCGAGTTCAACTGCGGCAGAAGAGAACTGACGTCCGACATTGGCCGGATCGGCGTCCCGGACCACGCACCGGAGCAGGGCGCTCGCGGCTTCCTCGGTGTCCGCATCGGGATGGTCGGTGCGGGCAAGCGTCCACTCGAGCTCTGCCGGCTTGACCGTCAAGCCCGCTTCGAGTTGGCGGCGCACCAGGTCGGCTTTGGCGTCGATGTCCAAGCCGGTGAGCACGAAGGTGGCCGCGTTGCGGAAGCCGCCGATGCTGTTCAGCGACACCTTGAGCGTCGGGGGCGGGGGTTCGCCCTTTACGCCGCTGATGCGGACGCGATCGGGGCCGTCCTGCGCGAGCGCGATGCTGTCCACCCGCAGCGTGACGTCGGGGTTGGCGTACCGGGCGCCGCCGATCTCGTACAGCAGTTGAGCGGTGACCGTGTCGGTGCTGACGAGCCCGCCGGTGCCCGCGTGCTTGGTGATGACCGATGAACCATCGGCGTCGATTTCGGCGATCGGGAAGCCGGGATACAAGAGGTCGGCAATCTCAGTGAAGAACGCGAAGTTTCCCCCGGTGGCCTGAGTGCCGCACTCGATGACGTGGCCCGCGGCGACGGCGCCTGCGAGAGCGTCGTAATCCGTGCCGGTCCAGCCGAAGTGCGCGGCCGCCGGCCCGACGATGACCGAGGCGTCGGTGACACGTCCGGTGACGACGACGTCGGCCCCTGCGTTGAGGCAGTCGACGATGCCCCACGCGCCGAGGTAGGCATTCGCCGCGAGGGGAGCGCCGAACCCGAGTTCGTCGGCCCGGGAGATCAGGTCGTCGCCCTCGACGTGTGCCACGTTCACCGATAGGCCGAGGCGTTCGGCCAGCGCGCGGACGGCCGTCGCAAGGCCCGCGGGGTTCAGTCCGCCCGCGTTGGCCACGATCTTCACGCCGCGCTCCACGGCGAGCCCGAGTGATTCCTCCAACTGTGTGAGGAACGTCTTGGCGTAGCCGCGTTCGGGTGACTTGGCACGATCGCGGGCCAGAATCAGCATGGTGAGCTCGGCGAGGTAGTCGCCGGTCACGTAGTCCAACTCGCCGCCGGTGATCAGCTCGCGCATGGCGGCGTGTCTGTCGCCGTAGAAGCCAGAGCAGTTGCCGATCCGTACGGTCACCCAGCACTCCCATCGCACCCATCGCATCATTGCGCGCCCAACCAACCGGTAGGTTACTGGCTACCGCGGGTACCGAGTCAAGGCCCGGGCGAATGCTGGCGAGATCCGCACGGACATATCGCCGCCGCCGTCGTCAGCTCGGCTCTATAGTCCGTGGATGGTCCGCATCTTCACTGCATTCGCCGCGGCCGTCGCCGCGAGCGTGCTCGCCCTCGGTGGCGCCGCGCCTGCTCAGGCCAAGACGTCGGGCATGGCCGCCGATTTCCCGGTCGGGACCTGCATCGACTACCAGAACAACCACCTGGGCTTCAACGCCGACGACCTGGTCTACGCGAACATCGTGTCGTGCACCGATCCGGCCCGCGACTACCGGGTCGCGACGCGGGTCGACAACCCCACGCAGTGCGGCCCGGACACCGCATGGGCGTACACGACGCGCGACGTTGTCGTGCTGTGCGTGGTGAAGGACGCCCCACCGGTTGGCGCCGCTGCGCCGGCCTATGGTCCGTCCGTGCCGGTTTATCGAGGGTGAGTTTTGGAGGCTGAGCACCTCAGCGGCTATTCTGAAGGGCACTTGCCGACGCCGGAGTATTCGCGCGGCAGCACCCCTCAAGAGGAGACCTGAACATGGCTGTGCCCAAGCGCCGGATGTCGCGCTCGAACACCCGTAGCCGCCGCGCGCAGTGGAAGGCCGACAAGCCCGAACTCGTCGGCGTGACCGTCGCCGGTCAGCAGCACAAGGTGCCGCGTCGCCTGCTCAAGGCCGCCCGCCTCGGCTTGCTCAACCTCGACCGTCGCTAACCCAATTCATCGCTAACGGAGCGGCGCGCCTCTCAGGCCACTCTCAGATAGTGGGTTGAGACTGTGGCTGTGCGCATTCTTGTCGTCGATGACGATCGCGCGGTACGCGAATCCTTGCGCCGCTCACTCGCGTTCAACGGCTATACGGTCGACCTTGCTCAAGACGGGCAGGAAGCGCTCGAGATGATCACGCGCGAACGCCCCGATGCCCTCGTGCTCGACGTGATGATGCCCCGGATGGACGGGCTCCAAGTCTGCAGACACCTGCGCAGCACGGGCGACGACTTGCCGATCCTGGTGTTGACGGCCCGCGATTCCGTCTCTGAGCGGGTGGCCGGACTTGACGCAGGCGCCGACGATTACCTGCCGAAGCCGTTCGCACTCGAAGAGTTGTTGGCCAGGATGCGCGCACTGTTGCGCCGGACGGCCTTCGATGACCGGAGCGAGTCGGCCACGCTGACGTTCGCAGACCTGAGCCTGGACCCGATGACCCGCGAGGTCACGCGCGGCGAGCGGCAGATCAGCCTTACCCGCACTGAGTTCTCATTGTTGGAGATGCTCATTGCCAACCCGCGCCGGGTGCTTACCCGAAGCCGGATCCTCGAAGAGGTCTGGGGCTTCGACTTTCCGACGTCCGGCAACGCGCTCGAGGTGTACGTCGGGTACCTGCGACGCAAGACGGAAGCCGAGGGCGAGCTGCGCTTGATCCACACCGTACGAGGTGTGGGTTACGTGCTGCGCGAGACGCCACCCTGATGGCTACGACGAGGTCGCCCTTCTGGTGGCGGGCGCGCGAGCGCCGCGCAACCGACGTCAGCACCGCAGGTCTGCACGACGCGAGCTCGGTGTCGCTGCGCTGGCGGGTGATGCTGCTGGCCATGTCGATGGTGGCCATGGTCGTCGTGCTCATGGCCGTTGCGGTGTACGTGGTGGTGTCGCGTGCGCTGTACCAAGACATCGACAATCAATTGCAGACTCGGGCGCGGCTGCTGATCGAGAGCGGGTCGCTGGCGGCGGACCCCGGCAAGGCCATCGAGGGCACCGCCTATTCCGACGTCAACGCGATGCTGGTGAACCCGGGCCGCGCCATTTACGCCACCAACCAGGAAGGCCAGACGCTTCCGCTGGGGCAGCCGGAGAAGGAAGTCATCCAGGGCCAACTGCTCTGGTCGCTGCGGACCACCAACTACCAGCGCGTGCTGGCCATCCACCTCTCCAGCGGCAGCTCGCTGCTGATCTCCAAGAACATGGTGCCCACCAGCAAGGTGCTCAACAGATTGGGGACCATCCTGCTGATCGTCGGCGGGGTTGGCATGGCAGTGGCGGCGATCGCGGGCGGGACGGTCGCCCGTACGGGCCTGCGGCCGGTGGCCCGGCTGACCGAGGCTGCCGAACGTGTCGCCCGTACCGACGATCTTCGGCCGATCCCCGTCCACGGCAGCGACGAACTCGCCCGACTCACCGAAGCGTTCAACAAGATGCTCGGTGGGCTCGCGGACTCACGCGATCGGCAGGCCCGGTTGGTCTCCGATGCGGGGCATGAGCTGCGTACGCCGCTGACGTCGTTGCGCACCAACGTCGAACTGTTGATGGCCTCGATGAGGCCGGGTGCGCCGCGGCTGCCCGACGAGGAGATGGCCGGCCTGCAGTCGGACGTGATCGCACAGATCGAAGAGTTGTCCACGTTGGTCGGCGATCTGATGGACCTCACCAGGGACGACGCAAGTGTCACGGTTCATGAGCCCCTCGACCTCGCTGACGTGATCGACCGCAGTCTCGAGCGAGTTCGACGGCGCCGCAATGACATCGAGTTTGACGTCGCACTGATCGATTGGCAGATCAACGGTGACGCACCGGGACTGTCCCGGGCGGTGCTCAACCTGCTCGACAATGCCGCCAAGTGGAGCCCGCCCGGCGGGCGTGTTGGGGTGCGGTTGACGCAGGTCGACCCGATGTACGCCGAACTGATGGTCTGTGATCACGGGCCGGGCATTCCGCCCGACGAGCGCCGCCTGGTCTTCGAACGGTTCTATCGGTCCACCTTGGCGCGCGCGTTGCCCGGGTCGGGGCTGGGGCTCGCGATCGTCAAGCAGGTCGTCGTCAAACATGGTGGGACGCTTCGCATTGACGACACCGTGCCCGGTGGCGATCCGCCCGGCGCCGCCATCCACGTGGTGCTGCCTGGTCGCCCGGTCGCCGTGGCCAGGGATCCGTCCGACACGACACGCGGGGACGCTGCGGTGGACGGGGCGGGCGAAAACCCCGAGAATTGAGGGGGTTTTGGGGGGAAGTCTGTGAATGTCCCGATGATTCTCTAAGTGGATTCTCAGCCGTAGCGGGCACAGTGCGGGGTAACAGAACCGTTGTACTGACTACGTAGTGCCGATGCAACCAGTGGAAAGTAGAGCAACGAGCCGTAATGACTAACCACCCGTACCCGCCGCAGGCGCCACGCGAGCCCGGTCCTCATCAGGGCCAGTACGCCGCAGGCACGCCGGGCCATCCCGGGCAGCATCGGCCGGGTGCTCCGCAGTTCGATTGGCATTACGCCACGCAACAGCAACCGCCGTATCGCCAGCCGTACGATCCGTATGACTACACCCGCACGATGGCCCTCCCGCCGTATCAGGTGCAACCCCAGAAGCGTTCGCGCGCAGGGTTTTTGACGGTTGGAGCGCTCACCATCGCGCTGGCGTCCGCGGCTATCGGGGGCGGCGTTGCCACGCTGGTCCGCCCGGAGCACTCCACGGTCACCACGTCGATGTCTGGCGCTGCGCCCGGTCAACCCGCGGCCAATCTGCCCGCGGGCTCGGTCGAGCAGGTGGCGGCCAAGGTTGTGCCCAGTGTGGTCAAGATTGAAACGGTGATGGGCAGGCAGTCCGAAGAGGGCTCCGGCATCATCATCTCCGCCGACGGGCTCATCCTCACCAACAACCACGTGGTGGCCGGGGCCAAGGACGCCGCACCGGGCAGCACCGTGACCAAGGTGACCTTCGCCAACGGCGTCACCGCGACGTACAAGGTCTTGGGCACCGACCCCAGCAGTGACATCGCGGTGGTCAAGGCAGACGGCGTTTCCGGATTGACGCCCATCGCGGTGGGCTCGTCGAGCGGCCTTCGCGTGGGCCAGGACGTCGTCGCCGTCGGCTCGCCGCTCGGGCTGGAGGGCACCGTCACCACCGGGATCGTGAGTGCACTCAACCGGCCGGTGGCCGCAGGTGGTGACCCTCAAAATCAGAACACCGTGCTCGATGCGATTCAGACGGACGCGGCGATCAACCCCGGTAACTCCGGGGGCGCCTTGGTCGACATGAACGGCCAATTGGTGGGCGTCAACTCCGCCATTGCGACGCTCGGCGGCGACTCGGGGCAGTCACAGAGCGGGTCCATCGGGCTTGGCTTCGCCATCCCCGTCGACCAGGCCAAGCGCATCGCCGACGAACTCATTCAGAACGGCACCGCATCGCACGCCTCGTTGGGTGTGCAGGTGACCGGCGACGCGACGGTGGATGGCGCCAAGATCGCCGACGTCACCAGCGGTGGCGCGGCCGCGGCGGCCGGGCTTCCTAACGGGGTCATCGTGACCAAGGTCGACGATCGGGTGATCGCCAGTCGCGACGCGTTGGTGGCGGCGGTGAGGTCCAGGGCTCCTGGCGACCGTGTGACGTTGACGTACCTCGACTCGGCAGGCAAGACGCAGACCGTCCAGGTGACGCTCGGAACGGCAAAGCAGTGACCATCACGGAGGGACGCCCCCCGCTGACCATGGTGGCGCCCGCGTCAGGGGCGAGATATACGGTTGCAGTCATGGAGCAGCCTGGTGAATTGGTGGGGCGCGCGTTGGTGGTCGTCGTAGACGATCGCTCCGCGCACGGAGAAGAGGATCACAACGGACCTTTGGTCACCGAGCTGCTCGGGGAGGCCGGCTTCGTCGTCGACGGGGTCGTGGTGGTGTCCGCGGACGAGATCGAGATCCGCAACGCCTTGAACACGGCCGTCATCGGCGGCGTCGACCTGGTGATCTCGGTGGGCGGCACCGGCGTAACTCCGCGGGACGTGACGCCCGAGGCCACCACGACCATCTTGGATCGGGAGTTGCTCGGCATCTCCGAGGCCCTGCGCTCTTCGGGCCTGTCCGCCGGGATCGTCGACGCAGGACTGTCGCGTGGCCTGGCCGGCATCTCGGGCAGCACGCTGGTGGTGAACATCTCGGGGTCCCGAGGCGCTGTCCGCGACGGCATGGCAACGCTCGGTCCGCTCGCGACCCACATCATCGCGCAGCTATCCAGTTTGGAAATTTAACCGTTGAACTTTGCCGAAATGGGCGCCCACAGCGAATCTCGCTGTCGGGCGCCCATGTTCGGTTTCGGCCTTTGGCCCGCTGGTTTGTTAACGCCCTGTGAACGGCCACTCCAACGCATGTGTGATGTTCATCACATTGCGGAGGTCCGGTGACTGATCCCGCGGCGCCAAAGCGCCACTCAGTTAACCCAATCTTCGGGGAAGAACTGCCGATGGCTTCGAGTGACGAGCGTGATGAAGGTTCAAGCGCAGACGACGACGAACGGGATCAGTGGCTGCGGGACAACGTCCCGCCTCACCATGGCTGACCTCTGATTTCACGTTCCGGGCGGGAAATGGGTTCCCGCTTGTCCATTCGCCTCATCGAGCGCGAATCAGCGCGCGGCGGGCGAGCCTACTTCGATCCGCCTGGTCTCGCCGATGGGGCGGAACCCGTCGATATGTGAACAGCAAACGAGCCTCAACGCGGTAGGCGATCCGAAACGGCTGCCCCTATGCGTTGCCGCGCGGATGCCTCCCCGTTATGTTTCTGACGTCAACGATGAGCAGAACGTAAGAACAAAGTGTGAGCCTTCTAATTTCACTCACATCGACTTCTTCAAAGGTGTCAGGTTTACCGGTACGGGCCGGGCACAGGAAACGACGGGTCAGGATCCGTCAACGACAAGCTAGGGAGAACATGAAGGCAATCAGTCGGGTGCTGGTGGCGATGATCGCCGCCATCGCGGCGCTCTTCGTCAGCACGGGCACCTCACATGCAGGTTTGGACAACGAGCTGAGTCTGGTCGACGGCCAGGGTCGGACTCTGACGATCCAACAGTGGGACACCTTCCTCGACGGTGTGTTCCCGCTGGACCGCAACCGGCTGACCCGTGAGTGGTTCCACTCCGGTCGCGCCAAGTACATCGTCGCCGGCCCCGGCGCCGACGACTTCGAAGGCACGCTGGAGCTCGGCTACCAGATCGGCTTCCCGTGGTCACTGGGCGTCGGCATCAACTTCAGCTACACCACCCCGAACATCCTGCTCGACGACGCGAACATCAACCCGTTGAGCGCAGGCTTCAACCCGTTGGGCTCGGTCATCACCCCGAACCTGTTCCCGGGTGTGTCGATCAGCGCTGACCTCGGCAACGGCCCCGGCATCCAGGAAGTCGCGACCTTCTCGGTCGACGTCAAGGGTGCTGCCGGCGGCGTCGCGGTCTCCAACGCTCACGGCACGGTCACCGGTGCTGCCGGCGGCGTGCTGCTCCGTCCCTTCGGTCGGCTGATCGCCTCAACTGGCGACAGCGTCACGACCTACGGCGAGCCCTGGAACATGAACTAAACACTCCCTAGTTCACGTAAACAGCCCCCGGCCTCGGCCGGGGGCTGTTTCGTGTTCGGGGTTGGGCTACTCGGTGTCGCCGCTGGTGAACTTCGCGGTATCGGGGCTGGGGCCGGTGCCAGGGCCGGTGACGGTCTCGGCGCTGGATCCGTCGCGAAGGACGTTGCGGATCTCGGTGAGCAGGGTCAGTTCGGTGTCTTGGGCCTGCTCGACCTCACCCTTCTTGCGCAGCCGGTTGTACGGCACGACCACCAGGAAGTAGACGACCCCGGCGACCAGGACGAAGTTGATGGCCGCCGAAATCAGGATGTTCAGGTCGATGGTCTGTCCGCCACCGATGTTGATCTTCAGGATGCCGTAGTCCGAGTTGCCGCCCGCGCCGATGCGGTTGATCAGCGGGGTGATGATGCTGTCGGTGAACTTGGTGACGAGCGCGGTGAACGCGGTGCCGATGACCACCGCGACGGCGAGGTCGACGATGTTGCCGCGAGAGAGAAATTCCTTGAAGCCCTTCAACACGAGCGGATTCCTTCCTTGGGGGTTGGACTTAGCAGGTGCTCAACGTTAGACGGCGCAACGCTGCATGGGTCCAACTACGGTGCTAGCTTTCAAGGAAATCCTTTGACGTGTGAACCCATCTCGGGAGCGAGTGACGTGACGAAGCGGTGGTATCTGTCGGCTGTGGCTGTGCTGATTGCGTTTTCGGCGCTGTCTGGTGGCACGGCGAGTGCCGAACCGTCGACTCCGGTGCCGCCACCACCGTCGACGTCGACACCGGATGAATTGGCAGACATGGTGATGGACGCGATCGGGCACGGTTCGCCTGCGCCAGCCACCACGCCGGTGCCCGCACCGCACAAGTGAATGCTCAGTGGAAAGTCAGCGTGACGGCCTGCGTGAGCGATGCGCCTGCCGCGTCGATCGCCTCTTGAGCGGGTAGGGCAACCAGCACCACCCCGTCACCGCGGCCCGGTGCCTTCGTGGTCGGGGAGGCCAGCACCACGATCGCGCCGCGGGCCACCACGCGCGGCCTGAGCCCGTCGTGCTCGCCAACGCCCTGGGTCTCGACGGCCAGCACGTCGACGACGTCGCCAGGACGGACCAACTCGAGCAGAGCAGGGTCGGCGACGTGCAGCGGGACCACTCGGGCGTCTGGGCCCGCGGTGGCCTCGGCGAGGCGAGCACCCAGCAGTCGGACGTCGGTGAGCACCTCGCCACGTCGACTGGGGCCGGCCAGCGTCGCACCGACAAGCGCTGAGGGATCAGTTTGTGAGCCGTCGGGAATGGTTGTCGCCGAGCGTGATTCGACGATGACGTCGTCGGCCGTCAGTCGGACCCCCGGCGTCAGGTCGTGCGCCGCCACGACGACGTCCGCGCGGTCGGCCGAAGGGTCGGGCCGTAATGCCGCGATGGCCGCCAGGATGACCAAGGCTCCGGCGGCGACGCGGCGGGCCGCGATGGTGCGCGACCAGTCGGGCCGCAAGCCATGCCAGAGCCGCGTCAGCGGCGACGGATTGAGCGATTCCCCCATGCCGTCACGTTAGGCAGCGGGTGCCCGTTGCGGCAGGGGTCGCGCGGCGACCTGTGGATAACTGCTAGCTGGATGCGGCGGCGGTGCTTGAGCTCGACGACGAGCTCGACTTGTCCGACGAACCGGACGAGCTCGACGACTTGTCGGACGACTTGGACTTCTCGGCCGGCTTGTCGGAAGCCTTCTCGGAGGACGACGAACTCGACGACTCGCTACTGGAGGCGGAGCCGTTGCTCGTGCTCTTCGCCGATTCGCGGTTGTCGGTGCGGTAGAAGCCGCTGCCCTTGAAGACAACCCCGACCTTGCCGAAGAGCTTGCGCAGCCGTCCGTCGCACTTGGGGCATGCGGACAGCGCATCATCAGTGAACGCCTGAACCGCATCGAAGCGGTTGTCGCACTCGGTGCACGCGTACGAATAGGTCGGCACAGAAACCTCCGAATTTGGTCAAACCTGTTAGCACTCTATCGGCTCAAGTGCTAGAACCGCTACGTGAGGCGGGTCATTCCCTTGGTGCTGGTCATTGCCGCTGGAGCCGCGCTGGTCTGGTGGCTGTGGCTCCGTCCACACCCCAACCCGGCGGCGCCCGCGGGGCCGACGACGGCAGCGGGCCCTGTCAGGCCTGCCACTCCTGCCACTCCGATGTTCGATCAGGCCCGGTCCGACGCCAAGCGGTTGCCGGTCAAGGGCTGGGACCGGCAGGTGGACTTCCGGCGGAGCGCGTTCGGCGAGGCCTGGAGTGACGACGTCAACGTCGAGTTCGGTCACAACGGGTGCAACACCCGCGACGACGTGTTGCGCCGTGATCTCGCCCAGTTGGTCGTGCGGCCAGGCACGTGCTTCGCGCAGAGTGGCACCTTGCACGACCCGTACACCGGGCAGACGATCGCGTTCGTCCGCGGGCCGAACACCTCCGACGCGGTGCAGATCGACCACGTGGTGTCGCTTTCCGACGCTTGGTACAAGGGCGCGCGGCTATGGGATGACCAGCGTCGCCGGGACTTCGCGAACGACCCACGCAACTTGCTGTCCGTCGGCGGAAAAGTCAACTTCGACAAGGCTTTTCGGGATGCGGCCAGCTGGCTTCCGCCCAACGCGGCGTTCCGGTGCGCGTTCGTCGCACGGGTGGTCGACGTGAAGACCGCCTACGGGTTGGCGGTCTCCGCCAACGAGAAGCGCGCCATCACCGACGTGCTGGCCGGGTGCTAGCCGAGCGCGACGAGTCCGCGGGTCGGGGTCAGCGCGTGGGTCATCGAGACGTCGTGCTGCTCGCTGGGCAGGTGTTTGACCAGCTCGTCGTCGCGCACGATCGCGACCAGCATCGCCGCGGGGTCGGCAAGCGCGAGCGACCGGTCGTAGAAGCCCGCGCCGCGCCCAAGCCGCGCGCCAGTGAGATCCACCGCAAGGGCGGGGACCACCACGATCGATGCCGACGCGATCGTCTCGGCGGGCAGCCATGGAGCGGCCGGTTCGCGCAGCCCGAATGGCGCGTCGACGAGGGTGCCGACCCGGTATTCGCCCCACGACAACGGCTGGGGATGACCCGATTCCTCGCGTGCGACGGGCAACAGCACGCGGACCCCCGCCGCGACCAATGCATCCAGCGTCTCGAGCGAGCCGGGCTCGGTGCCCACCGGTACGTAGGCGCACACCGTCGCGCCCGCGTGCACCGTAGCGACGAGGTGACGGCGCAGGGCTTCGTCGTCCGCGCGTCGTCTTTCCGGCGGCAGCGCGCGGCGCCCGGCCACGATCGCGGCTCGCAGCGCGGCCTTCGTCATCGGCTCGCCGTCCACGCGGTCCACGATGTCACCCGGGCCAAATGTGCACCTTGCGGGGTTGCGTGCAGCTGATGACGTTATGGTGTGAGCGATGACGACTCGGGCCCTGGTACCGATTCCGCGCACCGCGATCGTTCCGGCTGCCGGCTTGGGAACACGCTTCCTGCCTGCGACGAAGACGGTGCCGAAGGAGTTGCTGCCCGTCGTCGACACGCCCGGCATCGAACTCGTCGCGGCCGAGGCCGCGGAAGCGGGCGCGGAGCGGCTCATCATCGTCACGTCCGAGGGCAAGGACGGCGTCGTCGCGCACTTCGTCGAGGACCTGGTGCTCGAGGGCACGCTCGAGGCCCGCGGAAAGAAAGTGATGCTGGAGAAGGTGCGGCGCGCGCCTGCTCTGATCAAGGTCGAGTCGGTCGTTCAACACGAGCCGCTTGGCCTCGGACACGCCGTGAGTTGTGTCGAGCCGGTGCTTCTGCCCGACGAGGACGCGGTCGCGGTGTTGTTGCCCGACGACCTGGTGCTGCCCACCGGTGTGCTCGAGACGATGTCGAAGGTGCGGGCCAAGCGCGGGGGATCGGTGCTGTGCGCCATCGAGGTGACGCGTGAGGAGATCAGTGCCTACGGCGTGTTCGACGTCGAGGTGGTGCCCGACGCCGTCAACCCAAATGTGTTGCGCGTCAAGGGCATGGTCGAGAAGCCGAAGGCTGAGGACGCTCCGTCGCTGTATGCTGCGGCCGGGCGCTACGTATTGGACCGTGCGATCTTCGATGCGTTGCGGCGCGTCAAGCGCGGCGTCGGTGGCGAGATTCAGTTGACCGATGCCATCGCGCTGCTCATCGAAGAGGGGCACCCGGTTCACGTCGTCGTGCATCGCGGATCACGACACGACCTGGGAAATCCCGGCGGCTACCTCAAGGCTGCGGTTGACTTTGCCTTGGAGCGCGACGACTACGGACCGGAGCTTCGGCGCTGGCTGGTCGAGCGATTGGGCCTGGCCGCGACCTGACGAGCCTGCGGGCCCCGCGACTGGAAGAAAGGCGCATTGTGCGTTCGGTGGAGGAGCAGCAGGCCCGGGTGGCCGCTGCCGCGGTAGCCCCGAGGCCCGTGCGGGTCGCCATTGCAGAGGCGCAGGGGCTGATGTGCGCAGAAGAGGTCGTCACGGAACGGCCGTTGCCGGGGTTCGATCAGGCCGCCATCGACGGTTACGCCGTGCGCAGCGTGGACGTGCTTGGTGTGGCATCCGGTGACGACGAGGACTCCGAAGAGGGTGCAGGCCAGGAAGTCAGCCTGCCCGTGATGGGTGTCGTCGAGGCGGGTGCGCGCACGCCGAGCCGACTGCAGCCCAGGCAGGCCGCGCGGGTGCAGACGGGCGCCCCGATGCCGACGTTGGCGGACGCGGTGCTGCCGCTGCGGTGGACCGACGGTGGTGAATCGCGGGTGCGGGTGCTGCGCAGTGTGCGGTCCGGTGCCTACGTGCGACGCACGGGCGATGACGTGCAACCGGGCGACGTCGCGGTGCGGGCGGGCACGATCGTCGGCGCTGCGCAGGTCGGACTGCTAGCGGCGGTGGGCCGCGAGCGGGTCTTGGTGCACCCGAGGCCGCGGTTGTCGGTGCTCTGCGTCGGCGGCGAACTCGTCGACATCTCGAGGTCGCCGGGCAACGGGCAGGTCTACGACGTCAATTCGTATGCGTTGGCGGCGGCCGGCCGCGATGCGGGCGCCGAAGTCAACCGCGTTGGCATCGTCGACACCGACCCCAAGGAGCTGCGCGACGTCGTCGAGGGGCAGGTGAATCGCGCCGAGGTGATCGTCATCGCGGGCGCCGTCGGTGGGGCGGCGGCCGAGAGCGTGCGCGCGGTGTTGTCGGAGCTCGGTGACATGGAGGTGGCCCGCATTGCGATGCACCCCGGGTCGGTGCAGGGTTTCGGGCAACTTGGCCGCGAGGGCGTGCCGGTCTTCCTGCTGCCTGCCAACCCGGTCAGTGCGCTGGTGGTGTTCGAGGTGATGGTGCGGCCGCTGATTCGGCTGTCGTTGGGCAAGCGTCAGCCGATGCGGCGCGTCGTGCAGGCCCGCACGCTGTCGCCGATCTCATCGGTGGTCGGGCGCAAGGGCTATCTGCGCGGACAGCTAATGCGAGACCAGGACACCGGCGAGTACTTGGTGCAGGCCCTCGGTGGGGCGCCCGGTGCCTCGTCGCACCTGCTGGCCACACTGGCCGAGGCGAACTGCCTGGTGACCGTTCCGAGCGAAGCCGAACAGGTTCGGACCGGAGAGATCGTCGACGTCGCCTTCCTCGCCCAACGCGGCTGACGACCGAAGTCCATCGTGAATCTCTGGCGCTCGACCTCCGCGCATCCCGGCTGGCCCAAGTCGGTCGGGCCCATCCGAGTGCCCGCCGGGTTGGTTCGGCTGCGTCCCGTACGGATGCGCGACGGCGGCCAGTGGAGTCGGATCCGGCTGGGCGACCGTGCGCACCTGGAGCCTTGGGAGCCCGTCGCCGAAGTGAGTTGGGAAGTGCGCCATTCGGTTTCAGCGTGGCCGTCGATGTGCTCCGGGTTGCGCGCCGAGGCCAGGCGCGGTCGGATGCTGCCCTATGCGATCGAGTTGAACGGTGAGTTCTGCGGTCAGTTGACCATCGGGAACGTGACCCACGGTGCGCTGCGATCGGCGTGGATCGGCTACTGGGTGGCCAAGGCGGTGAACGGAGGCGGGGTTGCCACGGCGGCCTTGTCCTTGGGGCTCGACCACGGGTTCGGTGCGGTCATGCTGCACCGCATCGAGGCGACCGTGCGCCCGGAGAACGCGCCAAGTCGCGCGGTGCTGGCGAAGGCAGGATTCCGCGAGGAGGGGCTGCTCAAGCGGTATCTGGAGGTCGACGGTGCGTGGCGAGATCACCTGCTGGTGGCGGTAACGGCCGAGGAATTGACGATCTCGGCAACGTCGGCGCTGGTTCGCGACGGCAGAGCAAGTTGGACGTAAACCTGTTGCAGATGTGACATATGGGACTGATGTGCTTGTGATTGGTGAATTACAGGTGTGTAATTGACCTCGGCGCGTCAACCCCGGATGCGCTGGTCACAGACCTAGCCTTACGGGGAAAGGAGCCGGCGACATGCCAAGCATCCCCCAATCTCTGCTCTGGATTTCACTAGTGGTGCTTTGGCTGTTCGTGCTCGTTCCAATGTTGATCAGCAAGCGAGACACCGTGCGTCGCACCAGCGACGTGGCGTTGGCGGCACGCGTGGTCAACACGGGCCGCGGTGCGCGGCTGCTACGCCGACGCCGACCGGCCGCCGGACACGTCAGCGACCCGCACTGGGCACCGACCGAAGACGACCACGACCTCGACTTCGAGGGCGACGACGCGATGACCGCGCCACGCAAGACCATCGTGGTGGCCGCGTCGAACACGGTGACGGAATCCCTCTACCTGGACGTCGACGTCGTCGAACTGGATTCGGGTGCGCTGCCCGTCGGCGCGACCGCAGGCGCTGCCGAGCAGGCCGAACTACCTCTAGACCTCGGGCTCGACGGGCCGCAAGCCGGTTTCGAGGAAGAGTTCGAGGAAGCGCTCGAAGACTTCGAGAGGGAATCCGAGCAGAAGCCGGCCTCTGTCTCCGAGGTGCCCGACGACTCCACCCAGGCCATCCGGACCGTCACCGAGGCCGACTTCGAGGTCGAGCCCGAGGAGCTGGACGACCTCGATGACGCCGAGGACGAGTACGACGACGCCGAGTCCGACGGCACCGAACACGACTACGAATACGTCGACGACACGTCGGGGCTGGAGGCGCCATCGGAGGCCGAAGGTGAAGCCCCAGAATCGATGTCGCATGCCCGCAGGCGCAGCTACGAGACCGCCACCGCGGCGGCCGTCAGCGCCCGCAAGTTCAAGTTCCGCAAGCGCGTGCTGCTGGCGATGGGCGTCGCGCTGCTCGCCTCCGCGATCGTCGCGTACGTCGTCACCCCGACGATGTGGTGGGTCTGCGGCACGGTCGGCGCGGTGACGCTGCTGTACCTGGGCTACCTGCGTCGTCAGACCCGCATCGAGGAGCAGGTCCGGCGCCGACGGGCCCAGCGCATGGCCCGCTCGCGCCTTGGCGTGGAGAACACCAATGACGGCGAATTCGACGTCGTCCCGTCCCGATTGCGCAGGCCCGGCTCCGTCGTACTCGAGATCGACGACGAGGATCCGATCTTTGAACACCTCGACCACCCGGCGTACGAGGAGTACCACCTGGCGCGGGCGTCGGGGGAGTAGGAACTCGTTTTCGGCAGCGGCGCGCCGACTGGTAGCCTGTGCTACCGCAAGGGGCTATGGCGCAGTTGGTAGCGCGCTTCGTTCGCATCGAAGAGGTCAGGGGTTCGAATCCCCTTAGCTCCACCATGTTTTCGCAGTTCAGGGCAGTGCATTGCCGTTAGGGCCTAACAAGCTGTGTGCAGCAGATTCAATGGCCGCGGCGAAGACTATTCGTCGCAGCATTCGCTCGCGTGCTGGACGGTGGCATCCTTCGCATTGAGCGGTTTGGGGCAGCAGGCGTCACCGTTCCAAGCTCCTACGCCCTCACGAACGGCTACGGCGGCAATCACTAGCGCGGCGATGGGGTCAGCCCACGCCCAACCGAGTAGCGAATTGAGCAGCAAGCCGACCAGCAGGACCGCTGACAGGTAGGTGCATAGCAGCGTCTGCTTGGAGTCTGCGACCGTCGACAGGGAGCCGAGTTCCTTGCCTGCGCGACGCTGTGCCCATGACAACACCGGCATTACGGCGAGGCTGACCGCTGCTAGCGCGATCCCAATCGTTGAATGCTCGGCCTCTCCGAACCCGAACAGCGACCGTGTCGAATCGACAACTACGAACGCCGCTAAACCGAAGAAGGAGAACGCAATTACGCGAAGTGCGACCTTCTCGCGTGCTTCGGGATCACGACCGGCGAACTGCCACGCCACCGCCGCTGCCGATGACACTTCGATCACCGAGTCCAGGCCGAATCCAACCAAAGCCGTTGACGACACCCGCGTTCCCTCGGTGAGCGCGATGACGGCCTCAATGACGTTGTAGGTGATCGTGGCAGCCACGAAGAACCGGATGCGGCGGAACAGCACGCGCCGACGTTGTTCCGGCTGGGCGGGTCGTGACGACGGCGGTCCGAGGTCGTGTGCCATCAGCAGCATCCATCGTCGCTGGACGAGCAGCACGTCGGATCGACGTCAAGCACCAGGCTGACCAAGTCGTTGAGCGCGTGGGCAATGCGGTCATCGGCTAGTTCGTAACGACTGCGGCGCCCTTCCGGGATCGCGACGACCAGCCCGCACCCGCGTAGGCAGGCCAGATGGTTCGACACGATTTGGCGAGACACCTGCATCTCGTCAGCGAGGTCGGATGGGTAGCGTCCGCCGTCTCGGAGGCTCAGCAGGATCAGGGCGCGGGTGGCATCGGAGAGGGCGTACCCGAAGCGAGCCAAGGCGTCTCTGTGCATCAACGTCTGCATTCCGTTGACGGTACATCGATATCTGTATTCAGAAAATCCTGTATCGGAGGGGGTGGGGGTGGACTCATTAATCGCAGTGTCCGCGCCTCGCACGGCCAGCGCCCGCTCTCTCTCCGAGGATCGGAACAAATCTCTTGTGGTGCACCATGCCGCTGGTTACATACTTCTGGGGCGTTCGCAGGTTGTTCGCCAGGACCTTGCGGTGAAGTTCTAGCGCGCTTGACGATGCGATCCGGCTTTCGTTCGCCCTGATGGTGTTGCGTGCATCAGGCGGCCTTCTGCCCACCTATGGATGGGTGACCAGATAGGTTTCGTTGGTCAGTCCGGCGGTGAGTTCCTCGACTACGAAGGGCCGGTCGAGGCGAGCGCGCAGATCGTCGGGATCAATGAGCAGGCTGATCTCAGCGGTTTGGCGGGCAAAGAGTCTTCCGATTCGGGGGTAAAGCCAACGCATCACGGCGCGTTCAGCTGGTGTGCACCGTGACGCGCAGTAGCCGACGTGTCCGACCTCATCGGTGAGGATTTCGCTGTAGAGGCGTTCGACTCGCTCGCAGACTTCGGGTTCCTCGGCGAAGAGTTCAACACCCACGCGGCGGAGTTCGTCGAACATGATGCAGCCGGCCATCTCGGCTGCTCCGACGAAGACGAAGCCCAGCCGTTCCGGCATGAACACCCCGGTCTTGACGAACTGGCGCATGACGAACGGTGGTGGCACTACTTGGAATGTGAGGTCGAACACGTCGAGCACGTAGGCCAGCAGTCGGGTGTGGTAGTGCTCTTCGAGTTCGAGATAGACCCGCTCAGGCGGGAGGTCCTCGTCGCTGTTGAGCCCGTAGGTTTCTCCAAGTCCAACCCCGAACCGTTCGGCTTGGTTGAGCTTGGCGGTGGCCAATAGAAACAGCATCTTGCGGTCCAGGCCGGATTCGGGTTTGCGGCGACGCATGTTGCGTAGGAAGGTCGTTCGGTCGGCGGGGTGCGCTGAGCGGACGGGGTTCGTCTCAAGGCCGTCGAAGAAGTCTTCGCGATTGGCCAAGCGGCGGTTGAGCAAATCGGCCTCCCCGTCGCGCCTCATGAGGAAGTCCCGGTAGCCGTCGATCCTGTTGTCGTTCATCGTGTCTCCATTCCTTTGACGATGGTCGTGACATAGCGACCTACAACGGCGTCCGCCGTCGTTGACGCTTGAGCGCCGGTGGCGAGTAGCGCGAAGAGTCCGGTCATGAAGAACACCCCAAGTTCGGCAGCGTCTGAGTTCGCTGGAACCCGGCCCGCCCGCTGTGCAGTGGTGATCGCGGCAATGACGAACTCCGCCAGGGGGTGCGCCGACACTTCGTCCTCGACTGGTCGGTTCGCGGAAAAGTGCAGCCCCAACATCTCGCGGAAGACCACCGGACCCAGTCGGTGCTCGGCGGCGACAACATGGCGAACGAGGAGCGACAGGACCGACACCAGGTCGTCGGTGCCGGTTTGTGCCACGTCGAGTTCAGCGACAATCCTCGCTTCTTCGTTCAGTTCCAACTCGACCAGAACGTGTTCCTTCGTCGGGAAGTGAAAGTAGAACGTTCCGCGGACCACTCCCGCCGCGCTGGCAATGGCGGTGACGTCAGCACCGGCCAATCCGGACTGGCCAATCTCAACCAATGCGGCATCGAACAACCGCGCTCGCGTTTCCCGCATGCGGACCTGTCGACGGCCTCCGCCCACTGCCTGGACGTCCGCGATGGTGCTTGGGGACTTCATGTCGATACGGTAGCGGCGTTCGTTGGCACTCGTCAATGACAGTCGTCAATGACGGTCATTGCGAGGCGTGAATCCCAGTCGTCGGAGGTGAGGTCGAGGACGTGAAGGTCGACCGATACGCGACCCACGCGGCGGCGCACCTCGAATGGGCCGACTCCCTCCTCTCGTCGGCGCAGCAATTTTGGCGATCCGCGCGGCCAGGTCAGCGGTCGCGGATGAGCGTGCCGAGTTGGGCTCGAACGTGGCGGGTCATGTCGTCGGCGAGCACCTCCTCGGCGCCGGACTCAAGGCCATCGAGGACCTGGCGCACCACGTCGACCGGTGAGGACTTGGGGCTGTCGCCCGCGAAGGAGGCCATGTCGGTGTCGACCAACCCCACGTAGACGCCCACCACCTGCACACCGCGGGGCGCCAGTTCGAGGCGCATGGAATCGGTGGCGCTCCACAGCGCGGCCTTGGTGACGCCGTAGCTGGCGCCGACCGGCCACCAGGCCAGCACTGAGGAGACGTTGACGATGGCGCCGGCGCGCTGGGCGATCCGGTCGGCGAACGCGGACGCCACTGCCAGCGGCCCGAACAGGTTGGTCTCCAACTCTTCTCGCAGGCCGGTGGTGTCGGCCGAGAGCACCGAGGCGCCGCGCACGATGCCGGCGTTGTTGATCAGCACCGACACGTCGGGGGCTGCGGCGGCTGCCGCAGCGATGGACGCGGTGTCGGTCACGTCCAGGCGCAGCGGGACGACGCGTGCATCGGTCGCGTCGATGTTCTCGGGGTTGCGGGCGGTGGCGTACACCTTGGCCACGCCCCGCTCGTCGAGCAGTTGGGTGATGTATTCGCGGCCCATGCCCCGGTTGGCTCCGGTGACGAGGACGGTCTGGCCGGTAAGGGCAGTCACGGCAGGCTCCTGATGTCCATATTCGTTGACGGGCGGGACAGGAAGGCAATCACTTGAGGAAGGCGAGTGCTTCGGCGGCGAACTCGTTGTGGTACTGGAAGATTCCACCGTGGCCGGAGTTGGGGTAGATGACGAGTTTTGAACCCGGGATGCGGCGGTGCAGGTCTTCTGATAGCACGGACGGAACCATGCGGTCGTTGTCGCCGTTGGCGATGAGCGTTGGCTGACGAATTCTCGACAAGTCGGCGGGGGTGGCGCGTCCCCAGCGTTTGATGGCCTTCAGTTGGGTTTGAAAGGCCTTTACGCCGATCTTCGCGTCTCTGTTCTCGGTGCGTTCCTCGAGGCGTTCGACGAACGCGCGTGCGGCGCGCTTGCCGATCTCGTCGCGGTTGAAGAACAGGAACTCCTTGGGGTCTTTTCCGGTGAGGGTGGCCCGCAGGGTGTCGTAATAGGTTGTGCCGGCGACCTTGTCGATCCCGGCTCCTCCTGCGGGTCCGGTTCCCGTCAGGATCAGCTTGCGGACCAGTTCGGGATGTTTGACCACCAAGGCTTGGGCGACCATTCCCCCGAGGGAGAAGGACAGGATGTCGACGGTGTCAAAGCCGAGTGCGGTGATGAAGGTGTAGGCATCGTCGGCCATCGACTCGACGGTGTCGGGGACGGTACCTGTAGAGGCTCCGACGCCGCGGTTGTCGAAGGCGATGACGTGGTGACGTCGAGCGATCGGGTCGATCACGCGAGGGTCCCAGTTGTCCAGCGTGGCGGCGAGGTGGACGAAGAAGATGACGGGGATGCCGCCCTGGGGTCCGAGTTCGCGGTAGGCGTAGGTCACGCCGCCGGCGGTGACGGTGCGCGACGGCGCGAGCTTGAAGCACGTAATGACGTCGTCATGGCTGTTGCTCATGATTATCTCCTAGTGGTGTGAAGCGGTTAGTTGGCGAGGAATTCCAGTGCCTCAGGGACGAAGGCTTCGTGGTGCTGGAACACTCCGCCGTGCCCTGAGTTGGGATAGATCTTCAGTTGGGCGTTGGGAAGTCGGCGTGCCATGTCGGCGGAGTGGGCACTGTCGACCATGAGGTCGTGGTCGCCGTTGGCGACGAACACGGGGTGCGTGATGACGGCGAGGTCGTCGGGCTGACTCTGACCGGCGTGTCGGATGGCCCTGATCTGGGAGACGCGGGCCTGCGTCGAGATCTTCTTGTCCCGGTGTTGGGTGCGTTCTTTGAGTCGTCCGAGGTAGTCCGACGCAGCCCTCTTGCCCTCGGGAGTGCGAGGGAAGAAGAGGAAGTTCCGGGGGTCGCTGCGAGTGAGTAGTGCTTTTAGATAGGCGCCGCCGACGATGGTGGCCATCTTGTCGATGCCGCCGCCGCCGCGGGGGCCGGTGCCGGCGAGGATCATGCGGCGGACCAAGTCTGGTGCCTGCAATGCCACCATCTGGGCGACGCCGCCGCCGAGCGAGAATCCGACGAGGTCGACTTTTTCTAGGCCCAGTGCGCGGATGAACGCGATGGCATCGGCGCCCATTTGCTCGACGGTGGGCGGTACCGAGCCGCCGGTCGCGCCGACGCCGCGGTTGTCGAAGGCGATGACGCGATGGTGGGCGGCGATACCGTCGATGACGCGCGGATCCCAGTCGTCGAGGACCGCGGTCAAGTGGTGCAGGAACACCACCGGTATGTCTGAGCCGGTGCCCAGTTCGCGGTACGCGAACGTCACGCCGTCGATGTCGATGGTTCGGGTCGGTGCGTCTTTCCAAGTGATCACGTCATGAACTTTCTCGTCGGTCTGTGGCGGTGAATCCATCATTGGCGTACGAATGTAATAGTATGACTGTAAGGTAATCGAGTATTGTTCGCAAGGACGGTGCACGAAGGCAACGGAGGAGGGCCCGAGCAGTGGCTAGATACGACGCTGAGCACAAAGCCCGGACGCGGCGACGAATCCTCGAGACTGCGGGCCGACGGTTCAAGCAGGACGGCATCGACGGTGCGGGTGTCGCGGCGCTCATGACCGACGCCGGGCTGACCAACGGCGCGTTCTACGCGCACTTCGAATCCAAGGATGACCTCGTCGCCAACGTCATCGGCGACCAACTCGCCACCCAGAGCGCCGTCCTCGCGGCACTACCTGAGGGCCGGGCGGCCCTGGAACTATTCGTACGCGACTACCTCTCGCCCCAGCACCGTGACCATCCCGGCGCCGGCTGCCCCAACGCGGCGTTGCTCGATGAGATCGGGCGCTGCGACGTCTCCATCCGCGATTCGTATACGCAGGGCATGAAGTCCATCGTCGACGTGATCGCGACGCACCTTTCGCCACAGAACCCCTCCGCCGCCCGCACCCCGGCGCTGGGACTGTTCACGGTCCTCGTCGCGACCCTTCAACTCGCCCGCGCGGTGTCCGACCGGAATCTGTCCGACGACATACTCGCCTCCGGCATCCTCAACGCGCAGATGCTCCTCGACGGCGAGAACTATGCGCGCGAGCCGGAGACACCCTGATGAAAGGAAACACCACCATGAAGGCATTCGTCGTCGCTCGGTACGGCAAGGACCAGCTCCGCGCAGCCGACGTGCCCATGCCCAGGGCCGGTAACAATGACGTTCTCGTCAGAGTGAGCGCAGCGAGTATCAACCCTCTGGACAGCATGGTCCGCAACGGAGAGTTCAAACAGCTCCTGAAGTACAAGCCGCCCTTCGTGCTCGGCCATGACGTTGCCGGTGTGGTCACCGAGATTGGTTCTGACGTTCGAACTTTCGCTGTCGGCGATGAAGTGTTCGCACGCCCCCGCGACCTTCGCATCGGGACCTTTGCCGAGTACATCGCCATCAACCAGAATGACGTCGCACTCAAGCCGGCCGCGTTGACTCTGCACGAGGCGGCTGCCGTGCCGTTGGTTGCGCTGGCCGCCTGGCAGATCCTGGTCGAATCGGCACACGTCAAGCGCGGGCAGAAGATTCTGGTTCACGCCGGTGCCGGGGGCCTGGGGTCCACCGTGATTCAGCTCGCCAAGCATCTCGGCGCGCACGTGGCGACCACCGTCAACGGTGCCAGAGCAGAACTGGTCCGCGACCTTGGAGCCGACGTCGTCATCGACTACACCACGCAGGACTTCACCCAACTCTTGTCCGACTACGACGTCGTGTTGGACTCCGTGGGCGGGGAGAACCTCATGAGATCGCTCACCGTGCTCAAAGCCGGGGGCCTGGCGATTGGGGTTACCGGACCACCCGACGCCGGATTCGCCCAACAACTGGGCGCACCCAAACCGTTCGAGTTCGTGTTGTCGTTCCTGAGTCGCAAGGTCCGCAAGGCAGCCAAGAAACGGGGCGTGCGCTACGCGTTCTTCTTCATGCACGCCAGCGGCGCACAGCTTCGCGAGCTCGCCGAGCTCTATGACGCGGGCCATTTGCGGCCGGTCATCGACACCACCTTCGACTTCGACCAGACCCTCGAAGCGCTCGCCTTCGTCGAGAGCGGTAAGGCCAAGGCCGGCAAGGTCATCGTCACACTCGACTGACCACCCTTCCCTTGATGACCCCGATTGCTGGACACACGCGCAAAAGGCGGCTGCGACGCTGTTCGACCAAGCGGTGGGGAATGACGTTTAGAACCAAACGGCCGCGATAACCGCGCTGACCTATTGCGCTACTGCTATAACGAAGTTATATTATCGATCATGCGTCGTAACCTTGCGGGCCGAAGGCTGGTAATCACTGGAGCTGCAAGGGGAATCGGGGAGAAGGTGGCACGTCTAGCCGCCGCGCGAGGGGCGCGTGTGGCACTCATCGGACTCGAGCCCGATCGGTTGCGTGCGCTCGCCGACGACCTGGGTGCAGGCGCGTCCTGGCACGAAGCCGACGTACGCGACGGCGTCGCCTTGCGGGCGGCCATCGATGATTGCGCAAAGGCCATGGGCGGCATCGACATCGTGCTCGCCAATGCCGGCGTTGCCGCCTATGGAACGGTGCGACAGGCTGACGAAGCGTCGTTCGAGCGCGTCCTCGACATCAACCTGAATGGCGTCTTCCGCACGCTCAAATTCGCGACACCTCACCTCGAGCGCAGTCGAGGCCACGCGATGGTGGTGGCCTCGGCGATATCCTTCACGCCGATTGCCGGGCTGGCCTCCTATGCCGCAAGCAAGGCCGGAGTCGAGATGCTCGCCCTGGCCTACCGCCAAGAGGTGGCGCACCTCGGCATCACGGTCGGACTCGTCCACCCCTCGTGGATCGACACCGACCTCGTCCGAGGCGCCGAAGCGGACCTGCCCTCATTCCAGGGCCTGCGCGGACGGCTTCCGTATCCAGGCAATGTCACCACGAGCGTTGACCGGGCCGCTGCGGCGATCGTTCATGGGCTCGCGCGTCGCCGCAGCCGCGTGTATGTTCCACGCGCTGTGGCGGTGGCCAACTGGGCGAAGGCTGCGCTGAACTCGCCGGCCGTATGGCCGTGGATGAGGGGATTCGCGGCCGAGGTGGTTCCGACCCTTGAGCGTGAGGTCGAGGCCCTGGGAAGGCATGACCAACTGGTTCCGGGGTCTGAGAACCGTTCGGTCACAGTGCCTGCAATAGGGCTCCGTGGCTAAGCCGGGAAGGTCGTCGTCACTCTCGACGGACCTTTTCGAACCGGCGCGCAGCCTTCTTGTGTGAGGCCTCGGCGCGATGGCGTGTATCACCCAGTCCGACAGAGAGATTCACGCCGAGTGGCAGAAATACCTGCCGAACGGGGTCGTCGAACCCATTGAAGGTCTCCGCGAGTTCGAGGGTGATGAAACCGTGCACGAAACTCCACAACTGAGCGGCGATGCCGTCCGGGTCTTGTTGTTTGACCCGGCCGGACATTACGAGCCGTGCGCACGCTTCTGCGACGTGAGCGTAGGCAGCGCGGAAGCCTGGCGAGCTTCCGCTCCCGCCGGAGCATGCGGATTCCACGGGCCGATAGCTTCCACGTGTCGACAGGCCGAACATGAGGTCGTACAGATGGGGATTCTCGCGTGCGACGCGCCGAGTCGTCAGACCCTGAACGGCGAGATCCGCGATCGGATCGTCGGTCGCCGGCAGCGCAGCGAACGCTTCGTCGAGCTCCTTGAAGCCCTGATCGATCACGGCACTGGTGAGCTCGGGGATACCTCCGAAGTGGCTGTACACCACCATCGTCGACAGCCCGGCCGCGGATGCCACCGTGCGAGCCTTGATGGCGGACGGTCCCTGCTCGGCCAGCAGGCCGATGGTGGCCCGAACGAGCCGCTCGGGGACACCATCGGGAGTCGATTTCTCCGGCACGTTTTCGCGGACTCCTTAGCCGAGGGGCGGCCCATCGACGCGGACCCTTGCCACAGGTGGAATAACTTGGTTATAGTATGCGTATAACTTCGTTATAGCACAGCCCCACTCTCACGAAGGCGCGGCGATGACACACCAAGACGACAGCCACCTCGACATCGAGGACCGCGGAACCACCTTGATCGTGCGGGTCGACGGCGGCCCGCACAGTCTGTTCGGCGTCCGGCTGGCCGGTCAGCTCGACGAATTGGTAGAGCGCGTCGGCCGCGATCCCAGCATCCACGCCGTCGTGTTCACCGGCGCGCGTCCCGGCCGGTTCGTCAGCCACGCCGATGTCCGCTGGCTGCAAGAAGGCGGGGCCGTGAAGCCGAAGTTGCGCCGACGCGGCGCGTCGGCCGCGCTGCGGGTGGCCAGAGGGTTGGACCGCGCCGGCGTCCCAGGGCCGGTTGTGGACAAAACCCCGCTACGGGGCGCCGGCCAGCTCGACCGCTTGCATGAGACGTTCATGAAGATGAACGCCAGCGGCGTCATCTTCGTTGCGGCCCTGAATGGTTCGGCTCTGGGCCTGGGGGCGGAATTCGCCTGGGCATGCGATCTGCGCGTCATGGCCGATGGCGACTTCTTCATCGGCCAGCCGGAAGTCCTCCTGGGGATCATGCCGGGCGGCGGCGGCTCCCAACGACTCACGCGGCTGATCGGCACCCACAAGTCATTGGTCGCGATCCTCGAAGGCAAGCCGTTCACGCCAGCGCAGGCGCTGGCCAACGGAGCCGTCGACGATGTCGTGGCGCCTGACGACGTGGTGGCGCGGGCGACCCAACTGGCCGAGTACTTCGGTAAGCGGACCAAGGGTTCAGTCGAAGCGATCAAGAAGGCGGTGTACTTCGGCGGCTCGATGTCGCTGGCGGAGGGATTGCACGTCGAGCGGACCGAGTTCTTCGGCACCGATCAGTCCAAGATCGGTCAGGAACGGATGGTCTCCTATCTCGCGACCACCGAGGCCACCGGCGAGCTACCGCTCTACCGCCCGGACACCTATGCGCAAGCGCTCGAATCGGGCCGGGTACCTGAGGTTGTGTCGAACGGGACGGCGAGCAAATGAGTACGACACGACCCGTCACCCGCCACGAAGTATTGTTCAACTCTAGTGGGGAAACCTGCGCTGCAACGCTTTACCTGCCCACCGGAGTGACGTCACCGCCCGTGGTGATCCTTGGACACGGCCTCGGGGCCACGCGGGAAATGCGGTTGGACGCCTTCGCCGAGCGCTTCGCCCAGGCGGGTATCGCTGCGTTGGCCTTCACTTACCGGCACTTTGGCGACAGTGGTGGGCAGCCTCGTCAGCTTCTGTCGATCAAACGGCAGCTCGCCGACTGGGACGCGGCGATCGATTGGGTGAAGAATTCCGGCGACGTCGACGGCACCCGAGTTGCTGTCTGGGGCAGCTCCTTTGGCGGTGGGCATTCCATCACCGTCGCCTCCCGCCATCCCGAACTGCGAGCGGCCGTGGCCCAGTGCCCGTTCACCGACGGATTGGCCTCCGCGCTCGCGCTGGGTCCGGCGGAATCCCTGAAGGTACTGCCCGCCGTTGCACGGGACCTCGCATCCATGGTCTTTCATAGGCACCCTGCCATGATTCCGCTCGCCGGCGCCCCTGGATCGCTGGCTCTGATGAATGCGCCGGATGCCCTTCCCGGATACGAAGCGCTCCTGCCACCCGACACGACCTTTCGGAACGAGGTAGCGGCGCGGGTTGCCCCGACGATCATGGCTTATCGGCCCGGACGTGCAGTGAAGAAGATCAAGTTCCCAATCTTGTTCTGTGTCAGTAACACCGACAGCGTCACGCCACCTGTCCAGACGCTGCGCTACGCGCGCACCGCACCCCGGGGCGAAATCAAACGCTACGACGCCGGTCATTTCGACTTCTACCTTGGCGAGCCCTTCGAAGCGCTGGTGCGCGACCAGATCGAGTTCCTCACCCGCCAACTGCAGCCTCCCGGGGCCGTCGTGTGATGTCCGGTCGAGTGACGTTTGCTTCTCTACCGGATGTTCGCGCAGGTGCAGATCCGGGTGGGCCCTCGGTGTCTGACGGGACCCAGTCGTTGACCAACGCTGGGCTGTTGCAACGCGTGCGGGCAGCGGCCGGTCAGCTTCACGAGCTTGGCGTTGGTACTGGCGACGTGGTTGCGGTCAAGTTGCGCAACCGGGTCGAGTTCGTGGTCGTGTTGTTCGCGTCGTGGCGGCTGGGTGCGACGGTGACGCCGGTCAACCCAAGCTTGACCGAGGCCGAGGTCGTTCGGCAGCTCGAGACCTCGAACGCGCAACTGCTGGTAGCCGAGGATGGTGCGTCGCGCCCCGGCGCCGCACACACCCTGGCCGTGAGTGATTTGCGCCGAGAGGCCCTCGAGTCGGATCCACCAGCGCACGTGGATCTCTCGACGCTGGCGCTGCTGATCTTCACAAGCGGCACCACCGGGGAGCCCAAGGGCGTGATGCTTGATCACGCCAACCTCGATGCGATGGCCGAGATGGGACGTCAAGCTCTGGGCATCGGGCCGGCGGACCGGTCTCTGCTGATTCTGCCGCTGTTTCACGTCAACGGCATCGTGGTCAGCGTGCTGACGCCGCTGCTGGCCGGCGCCAGTGTGGTCATCGCCGAGCGGTTTGATCCGCACACCTTCTTCGACACCGTTGAACGCCACCGACCAACGTTCTTTTCGGCCGTGCCCACGATCTACACTCTGCTCGCCGCGCTGCCCGACGACGTTCGCCCCGACATGTCGTCGGTGCGGTTCGGCATCTGTGGGGCCGCCCCGGCGTCCGCAGAACTGTTGCGCCGCTTCGAGGCCCGCTACGGGTTTCCCTTGATTGAGGGTTACGGCCTGTCGGAGGCAACGTGTGCCTCCACCATGAACCCGGTCACCGGTGAACGCCGGGCCGGCACGGTGGGGATCGCGTTCCCGGGTCAGCAGATCCGCATCGTCGACGAAGGCGGTACCGACGTGCCGACCGGAGTCGATGGTGAGGTCGTCATCGCCGGCCCCAACGTCATGCGCGGATATCTGGGCCGCCCCGATGAAACCGCGCGTGTCATCATCGGAGGCTGGTTGCACACCGGCGACGTCGGCCACCTCGACACCGATGGCTATCTGACACTGGTCGGGCGGTCCAAGGACATGATCATCCGCGGCGGGGAGAACATCTATCCCAAGGAGATCGAGGACGTTCTCTCTAGCGACCCCACCGTTCTGGAGGTCGCCGTCATCGGCGTGCCCGACGACAAGTGGGGCGAGACCGTCGCCGCCTACGTCCAACCTCGAGAAGGCTGCACCATCGATCCCGAAGCGCTGCAAGCGCTGTGCGCACGCAAACTCGCCGGCTACAAACGCCCGACGTCGATCACCGTGATGGACGCCATCCCAAAGAACGCCGTCGGCAAGACCGACAAGGCTCCGCTGCGCGCTGCCCACCCGAGAGGAACATCGTCATGACTTCCCTGCACCACCCGCTGACCCTGCCGTGTGGACAGGTGTTGCCCAATCGGATCATGAAGGCCGCGTTGAGCGAGGGGCTCGGTGACAAGGAGAACTCTCCCGACGATCGACTCGAACGGCTCTACACCAACTGGAGCCAGGGCGGGTACGGTCTGATCGTCACCGGAAACGTGATGGTCGATCGCCGCCAGCTCGGTGAGCCGGGCAACGTCGTCATCGAGGACGAACGCAACCTGGACGCCTTGTCGCGCTGGGCCAAGGCCACCAAGGACGCCGGCGTCCCGATTTGGGTGCAGCTCAATCATCCAGGGCGGCAGTCCAACCCGCTCGATCTTGGACATACTCCCGTTGCCCCCAGCCCGGTGCCGTTGAACATGCCCGGTGCGGCCACTCCTCGTCAGCTGACATCCGATGAAATCGACGACATCATCGAGCGTTTCGCGGCCGCGGCAGTGGTGTGCGAGACAGCGGGTTTCGACGGCGTGCAGATCCATGGCGCGCACGGATACCTGGTCGCGCAATTCCTCTCGCCGTTGTCCAACCAGCGCGACGACGAGTGGGGTGGTGACCCCCAGCGACGGATGCGTTTCGTGCTCGAAGTCGTGCGCCGCATCCGCGCCCGGGTGTCGCCGAGCTTTGCGGTGGGCATCAAGCTGAACTCGGCCGACTTTCAGCGCGGCGGGTTCACCGAGGATGAATCACGCTCCGTGGTAGCGGCATTGGCGCACGAGGGCATCGACCTGATCGAAGTCAGCGGCGGCAGCTACGAGCAGCCCGCCATGATGGGCAAGGCCGCGGACAGCACCCGCGCGCGCGAGGCCTACTTCCTGGAGTACGCCCGCACCGCGCGAAGCCTTGCCGGCGATATCCCCCTTGCGGTTACCGGCGGATTCCGGTCCCGCGCCGCCATGCACAACGCGGTAGACAGCGGTGAATGTGACGTCATCGGTCTGGGCCGGCCCACCGCAACCACGACCGACGCCGCGGAGGTAATCCTGGCCGGGCGCGCCGATACGCTCACCTCACATCAGGTGCGCGCCGGAATGCGCCGGGTACTGGGCCGGCTCATCGATATCAAATCACTCGACGGGATTCTCGAACTGTCCTGGCACACCGACCAATTGCACCGCATCGGCGCCGGTCTCACACCCGACCTCAACCGCGGACGGATTGCCACCACGATCGCAATGCTGCGCCGCAACGGCACCGTGTCAGTGGGGCGCAAACGTGGCCTCTAAGACAACGCGTTATTCGCTCGCCGATAAGGTCGTCTTCATCACCGGTGCCGGCCGCGGCCTTGGCGCAGCCACCGCCGCCGCGCTGACTCGGCGCGGAGCCCGAGTCGTGCTGGTCGACATCGACCCATCAGCAGCGCAGCAGGTTGCGTCGACGCTCCCAAGCGGCCACAGCCTGGCGTTGAAATGCGATGTCACCCAATTCGATTCCCTCCAGGAGGCGGTGCGCCGAACCCATGAGGAGTTCGGGCGCATCGACGTCGCCGTTGCCAATGCCGGTGTCCTCGGCCGTGGCGGAACATTCCGCACACTGACTCCCGACCAAGTGGATGGTGTCATGTCGGTCAACGTCGCTGGAGTCGTCAACACGGTGGCCGCCACGCTGGAATCGGTGATCAGCAGCCGCGGCCAAATCGTCCTGGTGAGTTCGGTGTTCGCCTACCTCAATGGGGCGGGTGCCATTCCCTACGCGATGAGCAAGGCTGCCGTCGAGCAGCTTGGCCGTGGCCTTGGCGTCGAGTTGGCAAGCCATGGAGCGTCGGCCATGACGGCGTACTTCTCACTCATCGAGACCGACATGATCCGTCAGGGCATTGACGCTGATCCCCACGTGTCAGCCCTGCTCTCGGCGATGCCCAAATTCATCCTCAAGCGGATCCAACCGACTACAGCTGCCGCCGCGATTGCCGACGGCCTGGAACGCCGGCGAACATCCATCATGGTTCCCGGCCGCTGGAAGCCGGTCGCTGCGCTTCGAGGCGTGGCCGGACCGATCGTCGACGCCAAACTCGCGCGAGACGCCGTAGTACAGCGGGCCCTCGCCAAACTCGAGAACCGATAGCACGTCATTTAAGGACGTTGCACTACAGCGGAAAGCGTCGCTAATGTGGATGCCGCCTGGGCGAGCACCTCGACGCGTGGCTAGCGTGGCTGGAAGACGATCACGGGGCTGTCTTGCAACAAGGTCAGGATCATTTGCTGCTATTGCAGATAGCGCCTGTCCTGGACGAAGCAAACGTTCGCCCAACGACTTAACCGAGGGTGATGGCTTCGCCCAACCCGGCCTGCGCCTTGGTGGTGGTCATGTCACGGCATTCGCCGTAGAGCGTGATCTGCACCTTCGCGACGCTGGCGTCGGCGGGCAACAGGACCGCATCTACGTCGTTCTTCTTCAATGTCGTTCCGTGGCTTTTGAATTCGCTGTCTCCGGCCCATCCCGCACTTTGCAGGCTTTGTTTCATTTGGTCGAACTCAGAGGTAGCGGCAGCGGGATCGGTGGGGGCCGAGTAGAAGATGTTGACGACGCCGCGGAACGGCGCATCCCCCTGGTCGTTGCACGAAGAGCGCGAGAAGTTGGCTGACGCAACGGGTTGTCCCACGGCCTTGCTGACATCGGTTGCGGCGGAGATGACTTGGGCTTTGGACTGTTCGGGCGTCATCGGGTTGGTCACGCCGTTGGCCATTGAGGTCACTGTGTCACATCCTGAAAGTAGGGTCGCTGCCACGACCATGGCCAATGCGCGCTGCATGTAGTTCACGTACCACGTTCCTTACTGGTGGTGATGTCCGCTGGTAGGCGTCCGGTAGAGCTCAGGGTCGAAGTCGATCGGCGGTACGAACGGAATGGGCGGCAGCGAGGTGCGGTGCGGTGCGGTCATACCGTCGTGTTCCAGCGCATCGCCATGGCCAGAGGCGATGTCCCCGATGCTGAAAAGCGATTCGGTTCCGGGCTTGTAGTAGTAACTGTGGTCGTTCAACGTGAAGCCGGGCACTTCGGCCTTGAATCTCGTCGACCCGAATCCGTCGACGGAGGGGTCGGCGCCGAGCGCCACCGTGACGTCGGTCCCCGGGATGTGGGCTTGTCCGACACCGCCCAGGAAGGTGATCGGGTCCGTCGAGGCCGCGCCCACATATACGTGGCCGCCCTCGGCCAGGTGGAAGTCCGACGCATTGCTGGCCATGTCAGTGCCCGGGCATCCCACCAACACGACGTCGTTGACGTGCATGCCGTAGCCGGCGGCCGCGTCGGCAACCGTCGTCGATCCGTATGAGTGGCCGATGGCGGTGATGTGGGACGGCACTCCGTCGTGGTGGGTGGCGGCGAGTGCGTTGACGTCGGAGGCGAGCAACTGTCCGCCCTGGTGTGCCAGTCCGGTTTGGCCGACCTGCGGATCGATCAGACTGTCCGGCGCGTCGTAGCCCATCCACGCGATCACCGACACGGGCCTGCCGGGATCGGCCGCCCTGGTCTCCTTGAAGACGTTGGTCGCGTCATCGGAGCTCAACCATCCTTCGGTGACGCTGTGGCTCGTTCCTGGCACCATGACCGCGGTGTTGGCGGCGTCATCGGGGTTGCCGATTGCGATCGCCGCACGGCCCGCCCCTCCGAACTTGTCAGGTTCGTACACCTGCAGATACGTCTGGGCGCCGGTCTGCTCGGTGCCGTGCGCGAGTCCCTTCTTGACCTGCACAGCATTGTTGTAGCGGTCCATCATGACGCCGTCCATGCCGTAGAGCTCGGGGTGGGCCATCACCTCCTCGACCGTCACGCCGCGGCTCTTGGCCACTTCGGCGGGGCGGGCGATGTCGCGTTCCATCACTCTTTGGTTGGCGTAGTCGCGGTCGGCGACCGGGATGCCGTCCAGGTTCCCCATCCGCTCGTCCCAGCGGTCGAGCAGCTCCTGCTTTCTTGTGGGCGGGACTGAATCCCACCATTTCTTGACCTCTTCAGGACTCTTCCCGACGGGGATGTCTGCACCGGTGTCGTATGGCGGCGCTTCCGGCAGCGGTGTGCCGTCCGGCCCCAACTTCATTGGCGCACCGTCTAAGCCGCCGACGGCGGTGCGAAGGTTCTGGCTGAGTTGCCGGTCGGCGGTGTCGAAGCCAGCCAACAGCGTTTTGACATTCGTGGAGTTCGTTGCCGCCAACTGCTGGAGTTTCATGGCGTTGGCCGGACTGGCCTTCGCGTATTGATCCAGTGGGCTGCCCGGGCGAACGGACACCGTCCCATCCGGCCCGACCTGCCAGCCCTGGCCGGACAGTTGGCCGACCGTTTGCAGCACGTTGGTCCGGGTCTGAGTGAGTGCGGTGCCGCCTTGCTGCAGAACGTTCTGCGCCCGATTCAGCGCGTCGCGGATCTGTTGCATCTTGAGCAGCGTTGGCTGCGCCTTGGCGATCGCCGCATCGGAGGCGGGACCCTGCCACTTGTCGCGCAACCCGTCGATCGTGGTGCGCTGGGTGTCGATCTGCGACGACAGACTCGATGCGGTCTGGCCTAGTGCCGATGCCGTGTGGATGAGCGCTTCGGGCTTTGCGGCCTGCACCTGGGGGATCGTCACCGTCATGGCATCAGGCCGACATTGACGAACGCCGCGCGTGCAGCCGGGATGGTCACGGGGCGAATTTGCGCAGGCGGCGCCCGAACTCCTCGTCCATCCGGTGGTAATGATCGGCCGCCGCCGACAGCTTGGTCGAGTGGTCCGTCAACTCCTCGTGCACTGCACTTGCTGCCGAGTCCAACACGTTGGCCGCGAACTGGCACGCCGCTTCGCTGGACAGTCCGGCCATCCCCGCGCCGCCGCTGGCCATCGACTGGCCGTTGGTCATTCCGGACACGAACGTGCCCACATCACCCTGCGTCTGTGCCGCAGAGCGCAAGTGTGTCGGATCTACTAGCAACGTCGCACTCCTCCCGCCTAGACGAGTCTAAAGCCACAATCTTTGGGGAGAACGCACCTTTTTCAGAGCACGGCGTCACGAGGCAAACGTGACTGATCGCCGCTTGCGCAAGCTAGCGGGCGACGCGCCCCGCTAGGGTGGCCTGCCCCGGCCCGGACAGCTCGTCGAGGACTGCTTGCCGACCCGTCATCGCCATCAGGAGTGCTTCGCCGGTTCCGCTGACCTCTGGCCCCTCGCCGTGTTGCCACGCGACGTCGGTGGCCTCAATTCGTAGTCCTCGGATGCGACGCCCTGCACCCAGCCGTGGATTCCCAGGGACCAGCGGCAGGATGCGTTCGAGACGGTCAACGGGCACGGCGCGAGGATGACCGAGTGCCCTCCGGATGTCCTGGTGGTGAACGGTCCCATCGACAAGAGCAATCATGCCGCCAAAGCCAGCGGTCAGTCCCTGAGGACGCAGATGCCGGCTGAGGAACTGCATCAATTCCCGCGGCGACAAAGCCGCAAACTCTGCGACTCCGACCTCGTTGGCACGCACGACCCTGCCCTTCGCGAATCGCTTCATCAACCCGAGCGGGGACAGCTCTTCGTAGCTGATCACGTGCGCGACAACATCTTTGACCGTCCACTTTTCGCAAAGGCTCGGCATGTGCCACTCCTGCGGCGTCAGGGACGCTAGGAAGTGAGCCAGCTCGGTCCGCTCGTCGTAGGCCATGTCCATGAGTGACTTCTCGTCGGTGCTCATTGAGCAACCTCCGTCACCGCCAGCTCGACGTAGCGGCGAAGGTACAGCGGCCATCCTGCTTCACCGTCGACTCCCTTTGCGACGGAATGCCATTCGGTGCCATGCCGTTCAAGGTGTCGGTGCTCCAACTCCACCCGAGTGCGATCATCTGACTCGGCGATGAAGCGCACCTCCACCTCGCTAGTCTTGCTCGGATCGGATTCCAGTTGCCAGGTCGGCCCGATGTCCCACGAGAAGACAACGCGGCTGGGCGGATCAAAGACAAGGACGCGAGACCATTCGCACCGACTGCCGTCTAACCCAACATCGTAGATGTGCCCTCCGACGCGCGGCTCGAAGACCGTTTCGGCAATCGGGACGCTCAGCAGGTTGTGTTCGCGGGGCTTGATTACATCGAATCTTTCGGTGAACAGCGCGAAAGCGCGCTCAACACCGGTGTTGACGACAACGCTCTTACGGATCGGTTCTACCGCTGGTGACGTCATCAGCATTCCTCCTCGTCGGCAATCGATTTGAATGCGTCCAGGGCGTTGCCCCAGAACACGTCTAGTTCTGACCTCAGCGCCTCAACGCCTTTCGGATCCACCTGATAGAAGCGCCGCGTGCCCACTGCGCGATCGGCAACTAGGCCGGCGCATTTCAGCACCTTGAGATGTTGTGAGACCGCTGGCCTGCTGACGGGCAATCCGCGAGCAAGTTCGCTCACTGCCATCGGCCCACCGGCGAGGCGTTTGAATATCGCTCGCCGGGTGCCGTCGGCGAGTGCGCCCCATGCGTCTGTAGCTTGGTCAGCGACCACAAACGGTAAGTCTACACTTACCGATGCTCGCCGTGTCCGTCATGGATGTGGAAACTGGGGCACTGACTCCGCAACCCCGCTGACTAGGACTATTGGCAGCAGTTCGGGTCCAGCACAGTGCACAGCGCCGTGAGGGATTCGCGGTGCGGGCGGTGAAAGACGTTCATCCCACGCCGTGCGGACTCGACGAATCCCGCCCTGCGCAACTGGGTGAGGTGGTGACTCACCGTCGACTCGCTGAGTCCGACCGCCGCAGCGAGGTCGCAACTGCACACCTCGCCAGCGTCCGAACTGAACAACAGCGACACCAGCTTGACCCGCACCGGGTCGGCCAATGCCTTGAGCCGCAACGCAATCTCCAGCGCTGCGTCGTCATCGACAGGACCGGCGGCCATCGGCGAGCAGCACACCGGCGCGGACACGTCCACGGCGGGCAACGTCTTGGGCATGCCGACCATCTTGCCACGGAACATTGACATACGTCGAAGAGGTGGCATCATCAGTGACGTCATAAGTTCGACATAAGCCACATAGGTTGGAGTCGCCATGTCCCGCGCTCAACTCGCACTCAACGTCGACGACCTCGACAAGGCGGTCACGTTCTACTCGAAACTGTTCAACACCGCGCCCGCCAAGGTGAAGCCGGGTTACGCCAACTTCGCCGTCGTGGATCCGCCCTTGAAGTTGGTCCTGTTGGAGAACCCCGGCAAGGGCGGGACGCTCAACCACCTCGGCGTTGAGGTCGAGTCCAGCGATGCGGTCCACGCCGAGATCAGCCGGCTGACCGACGAAGACCTGTTCACCGAAGAGGAAATCGGGACGACCTGCTGCTTCGCCACGCAGGACAAGGTGTGGGTCACCGGACCCGCTGGCGAGAAGTGGGAGGTCTACACCGTGCTGGCCGACTCGGAGACCTTCGGCACCAGCCCCGAGCACGCAGAGGCAGGCAATGCCGAGAGTGGCGTCTGCTGTGGTGGCACCGCCACCGACGCCGAGAAGTCAACTGCCACAAACGCTTGCTGCTGAGTTGGTGAACACGCCCGTCACCACCGACGTCGATCCCGGCGTCGTCGGAAAACTGTCACTCTTGGACCGATTCCTCCCGGTATGGATCGGAATCGCGATGGTGGCCGGCCTGTTCCTCGGTCGGCTCGTCCCAGGGCTGAACACCGCGCTGGACAAGGTGCAGGTCGATGGCATCTCGCTGCCCATCGCGCTGGGGCTGCTGATCATGATGTACCCCGTCCTGGCGAAGGTCCGCTACGACCGGCTCGACACCGTGACCGGGGACCGCAAGTTGCTCGTCAGTTCGCTGCTGTTGAACTGGGTGCTCGGCCCCGCGCTGATGTTCGCGCTGGCGTGGCTCCTGCTGCCAGACCTGCCCGAGTACCGCACCGGTCTCATCATCGTCGGGCTCGCCAGATGCATTGCGATGGTGATCATCTGGAACGACCTCGCCTGCGGCGACCGCGAAGCCGCCGCCGTCCTGGTCGCCCTGAACTCGGTGTTCCAGGTTGTCATGTTCGCCGTGCTCGGCTGGTTCTACCTGTCCGTGCTGCCGGGTTGGCTCGGCCTACAACAGACCACGATCAGCACCTCGCCGTGGCAGATCGCCAAGTCGGTGCTCATCTTCCTTGGCATCCCGCTGCTGGCCGGATACCTCTCCCGACGGCTCGGGGAGAAAGGCAAGGGCCGCGACTGGTACGAGACGAAGTTCCTGCCGAGAATCGGCCCGTGGGCGCTCTACGGTCTGTTGTTCACGATCGTCATTCTCTTTGCACTGCAAGGGGATCAGATCACCAGTCGCCCCCTGGACGTCATCCGCATCGCCCTACCGCTCCTCGCGTACTTCGCCATCATGTGGGGCGGCGGCTACCTCCTGGGCGCTCTGCTCGGGCTGGGGTATCAGCGCACCACCACGCTGGCGTTCACCGCAGCGGGCAACAACTTTGAACTCGCGATCGCGGTCGCCATCGCCACTTACGGCGCAACCTCTGGGCAAGCGCTTGCCGGAGTCGTCGGCCCCCTCATCGAAGTCCCTGTGCTCGTCGCGTTGGTCTACGTCTCTCTTGCCTTGCGACGCCGATTCACTTCGGACGCACCATCATCGACCGCCGTGCCCGATCGGAGCGCACCATGACCGACAGCCCGACAGTGCTGTTCCTCTGCACCCACAACGCAGGCCGCTCCCAAATGGCGCTGGGATACTTCAACCACCTTGCCGGGGACCAAGGCGTGGGCTGGTCCGGTGGATCGGAACCGGGCAACGAGATCAACCCCGCCGCCGTGGCTGCCATGGCCGAGGTCGGCATCGACATCACCCGCGAGTTCCCCAAGCCATGGACCGACGAAATCGTCCAGGCCGCCGACGTCGTGGTCACCATGGGGTGCGGCGATGCTTGCCCGTACTTCCCCGGCAAGCGTTACGAGAACTGGGAACTGCCCGACCCGGCTGGCCAGGGCATTGAAGCCGTCCGTCTCATTCGCGACGACATCGAACGGCGCGTGCGCCTTCTTCTCAGCGAACTCGACGTGAACCTCAGCCGCTGATCCAACGACAGTCCTTTACGGATACGCAAATTGGCTGCGCACTTGCTCACTGCTCAATACATTGGCCTACGCGGCCACGCCCTGTGCCGGCAACCCCAACCGGCAGAGAGCACCCCTTGAAGATCAAATCTTTAGTTGGCACCATGCTGGCTGCCTCGCTCATCCTGACGGCGTGCAAGAACCCCGAGCACGCATCCGCCGAAAAGGGCTATCCCTCAGGGCCGGTAACGATGACGGCAGGAGCCAACCCAGGGAGTGGATTTGACATCACGATCCGCTCTGTCGTCGACGCCTTGCAGAAGGAGAAGCTCGTCAATGTGCCACTACCGGTGCAGAATCGGCCGGGAGCAAGTGGAGCGGATTTCCTGGCCACCGTGGTGGAGCAGTACAAGGGCAAGGATGACCAGGTCTCGGTCACATCCCTGTCGATGATGATCAACCAGCTTCGCGGCAAGTCCAAATACGGATACGACAACGTCACCATGATCGCCCGTTTGATGACCGAGTATTTCGTGATCGTCGTCCGCGCCGACTCCCAGTACAAGAACCTCGGTGACATCCTGGCGGCAATCAAGGCCGACCCGGTCCGCGTGACGGTGGGTGCCGCCCACGACGACGAAGCCCCCTTCGACCTACTGGTGTCGGCGGCAGGTGGCCAGCCGTCATCGGTCCATTACGTCACCCATGAGGGCGGCGGTGACCAGATCGCCGCGCTGAACAACGGCGACATCAGCATTGCCATCGGCGGTGTCAGCGAGTTCATCAGCCTGGTGAAGTCGGGAAACCTTAGGGCGCTTGGTGTTCTAGCCGAGAACCGGTTACCTGGTCTTGACGCTCCCACCGCTCGGGAACAGGGGCTCGACGTCACGCTCTCGAACTGGCGTGGGCTGTACGGGCCGCCGGACATGCCACAGTTTGCCGTTGTCTACTGGCAGAAGGTGCTCGCCAAGATGGTGGAGTCACCGACCTGGAAGCAGATTGCCGAGCGAAGCCAGTTCACCACCACCTTCATGATCGGTGACGAGTTCCAGACCTTCTTGGCCAGGACCCAGGCTGACGTCACGGCTGCCCTCAAGGATGCCGGACGTTGAGTCGATGGCGAGAGCGCCGAAGCCCGCAAAGAATCGCGCTGGAATGATGGACGAATGCCAATGCCATCAAAGGTCGAACTGCGAGCCGCAACGGTTGGAGATGCAGCCTTCATCGTTGAGATGGCACGGCACACTTGCATCATCGAGGATTGGGACCTTCCCGACGCAGACTCCGAAGACACTCAAACTCTCCTGCCACGCGGTCACGATGTGGCCGTAGTCGCCGGCGACACGACTAGGGTGAGGCTAGGGGCCGCATGGACCTTTCACCATGAGCCCCCACTCCTTCTCGACGCTGGCGGCGTCGCCTTGCCGGAAATCGCCATTGCCGTCACGCCCGAGCGCCGCGGAAGCGGCATCGGCGGCGCGCTCTTGGATGAGTTGTTCGTGCGCTGCGCAGCTAGGTACGAGGCGCTCAGCTTAAACGTGCACAAGCGAAACCCGGCCTCACGGTTGTACGAGCGCAAGGGTTTTCGAGTGCTGGGCCAAGGGCGTGGCACCCTCGGTATCGTCATGCGCAAGGATCTGCGGCGATCAGCTTCGAATAGCTGACCCGCAGCACGCACCCAGGGGGTGGTGCCAACTACTGACGTGCCATAGCGATTCGGAATCGTTCGTCGGGGTCGATGTAGTGGTCGGCGTCCTTGGCGTCCTCGCCGAGGTCGATCTGCACCCAGGCGATCTTGCCGTTGAATCGGCTGGTGTGGTGGGTGTAGTCGGGGCTGACCATGGTGCCGGTCTCTCGACTGACATCGGTGGTCTCGTCGGCGGAGAACACGACTCCCTGCGTTTGCTCAACCCGGCCCGTACCGACCTCGGTGCCGTCGCAATACAGCGTCACCGTGCCGCCTTTGCCCATGCCGCCACCGTCGTAGGCGAACTCCATCCGCACTTGGGTCTTGCCGGTCGGGATGGGCGCCGTGGCGTCGACGCTAAATGACTTGATGCCCAACACGTTGTAGTAGAACTTCGCCCGTCCCTCCTTGGCGTAGAGGCTCCACCCGCCGAAGCGGCCGCCCTGGGCGATGACGACGCCGTTCGCGCCCTCTGCAGGCACTTGGAGTTCGGCCGTGACGGCGAATGATTTGTTCTTGATGTCGAGCACACTGTTCTCGGACAGCCGACCCATGCCGCCGAACAGCAATTGGGTGTTGCCCTTGATCAGCGTGGGCCGCCCCGCCACATCGGGGATGAAGCGTTCGATCTGACGATCATCCAGCGGGAGCACGTTGTACTTGACCGCTTCGATCAACCAGAGCCGTTGCAGCTCATGGAGTTTGTCCGGATTCTTCTTCGACAGGTCATTGGCCTGGGTCCAGTCGGAATTGCCGTCGTAGAGCTCCCACACGTCGTCGTCAAAGGCGGGCATCACTGCGCCACCCATCTCCCACGGTGTGCGGTGCTTGGTGACCGCGCTCCACCCCTTATGATAAATGCCTCGGTTGCAAAACATCTCGAAGTACTGCGTCTCATGCCGCTCGGGTGCGTCGGCGTCATTGAAGCTGTACAGCATGCTGGTGCCCTCATAGGGGCTTTGCAGGACGCCATTGACCATCGTCGGCGCCGGGATGCCTGCGGCCTCCAACACGGTCGGGGCCAGGTCGATGACGTGGCTGAACTGGTTGCGCTGATCACCCTTGGCCTTGATGCCCTTGGGCCAGTGCACGATTGTGCCGTTGCGGGTGCCGCCCCAGTGCGAGGCAACCTGTTTGGTCCACTGGTAGGGCGTGTCCATGGCCCACGCCCAGCCGACGGCGTAGTGCCCGTAGGAACCTTCGCCACCGAACTCATCGAGCTTGGACAGCAGGAACTCGGGTGTCTCGATGTCGGCCATACCGTTGAAGTTCGCCATCTCGTTGAACGCGCCTTGCAGCGTGCCCTCGGCCGACGCTCCGTTGTCGCCAACGATGAGGTAGACCAACGTGTCATCGAGCACCGGTCCGAGCGCGTCGAGCAACCGACCGACGTGGTGGTCGGTGTGCTCCATGAAGGCGGCGTACACCTCCATCTCGCGTTCCAACGCCGGCTTGAGCGCCGGGTCCATGTCATCCCACGCCGGAATCTCCGCGTGGCGGGGTGTGAGCACGGCGTCGGGTGGGATCACACCAAGTTCCTTCTGGCGCTCGAAAGTGATCTCGCGCTGGCGATCCCAGCCGTGGGCGAACTTGCCCTTGTACTTTTCGATCCATTCGGGGGGCACCTGGTGCGGTGCGTGGGTTGCTCCAGGTGCGAAGTACATGAAGAACGGTTTGTCGGGTAACAGTGCCTTCTGCTGACCCACCCAGTTGATCGCCTTGTCGGCCAGGTCCTCGGTCAGGTGATAGCCCTCGGCCGGAGTCTTCGGTGGCTCTATCGGAGTGGTTCCCTCGTACAGCGCGGGGTCCCACTGGTTGTTCTCCCCGCCGATGAAACCGTAGAAGTATTCGAACCCGCCGCCTCCGCTAGGCCACGCGGTGAATGGTCCGGCAGGGCTGGCCTGCCACACTGGGACTTCGTGGCACTTGCCGAGCTGCGCCGTGGAGTAACCGTTGAGCTTCAACGTCAAGGCAAGCGGGGCTTTGGTATTGGGCAACACCGAGCTGTACCCCGGGGCTGCTGTCGCGGCCTCAGTGATGCAACCCATCCCAACGGAGTGATGATTGCGGCCGGTCAAAAGTGCCTGCCGCGTCGGGGAACACAACGCCGTGGTGTGAAAGCGGTTGTACTTTAAGCCGCCCTCGGCGAGCTTCTCGAAGTTGGGCGTCTCGCACGGTCCACCGAAGGCGCTGCTGGCACCGAACCCCACGTCATCGATGAGGATGACGAGCACGTTCGGCGCGCCCTCGGGCGGCCGAACGTCCCTGATCGGTGGGTAGCTAGTGTCCGGGTCCTTCGCGTCGTAGGTGGTCAAACCCACATGGGTCACGTCCGGAATCGGCAGCACTGCTCGGGACACCTGGCCATCCGACATGACATCGCCTCCTGAGGCGGCCGCGTCTCGGCCAAGATCAGACTAGGGGGCGGTGGCACCTTCGATGGGGCGTTGGGAAAAGCGCTTCGGGTGACCGACTTCTCGCGGGAACGTGGCAACTTGTTGCCCAAACGAAGGAAAGAATCGTCATCAATGCGCCACTACCGGTGCTGACTCGGGTCAGGAGCCAGTGGAGCGGATTACCCGCAGCACCTAGCTGAGAGTTGGGTGCCATCGACGTCGCTGATCATTGGTGAGCCTCGGTGTCGGGAGTGCCTAATGCGTCGATCAGCCGATTCATGACCGCGCCTGCATCTTGGCGTGCGTGCTCGTGATCTTGCGCTCGGGTTATGTAAAGCGTGGCCTCACGCATGGCGCCGAGCAACGCGTGGGCGGTCGCTTCCACCGGTTGGGGCTGGATGCGGCCGGTCTTGACCGCGTCGGTCAGCAAGGCCGTCACGAGACCGACGTTGTAGCGCTGTCCGATTTCGTTCCAACGTGCCCATCCCAGAACCGCCGGCGCGTCCATGAGCACGATCCGCTGGACTTCGGGGTCAGCGCAGGCATCTAGCCAAAAGCTTGCGCTCATCCGCATGATCTCGAGAGGGTCGGTCAGCTTCGCCGCTGCGACGGACTCACCCATCCGCGCGGCCATTTCCGCCTCGACTCGCTCGAACACCGCGGCGAAGAGCTCGGTCTTGTCCGCGAAGTGGTGATAGAGCGCGCCCCGGGTCACCCCAGCGGCGCTCACGATCGTCTCCAAGGCCACGTCCGCGAAACCGGGCGAGGCGAACATTGGTCGGGCGGCCGCGATCAAGGCCTCGCGGGTGTCTGCTGCGCGCTCGGCCTGCGTGCGGCGTTTGTCGTTCATCCAACCTTGCTCTCAGATACATACAGTATGTATGCTCATGCATACCGTATGTATCTAACTGTGACTGCATTAGGGAGGTCGCGATGCCGACGATCGATCTGTCCCACGGACGGAATCATTATCGACTCGCAGGACCGGAGGCCAGCGCTGCCCCGCCGGTGGTGTTCATCCAACGAGAAGGAGAAGTGAAATGAGTTCCGCAGTGAAGGCCATCGAAACTGACCGAAAGGCGCTGCTGGCGCGATGCGACGTGCTCGACGACGTCGACTGGGCGAAGGACAGCGGTTGTCCAGGTTGGTCGGTACAGGACGTCGTATCGCACATGGCTTGCAGCTTCTGGCTAGCCGTCGACCCGTCGACCCTGCCTGATCCGGGAGGACTTCCCGCCGAGCGGGCAGCCGACTTGTATGTCGAGTCGCGCCGGCACATGACACCCGAACAGATCGTGGCCGACTATCAGTCAGTCAGTGTGCGCGGGCTCGAGCTGCTCGCGGCACTCGACGGCCAAGACGCCGACATCCCACTTGGCGACGTCGGGACCTATCCGGCGTCGGTCGTGCCGACGGCCTTCGCCTTCGAGCACTTCGTCCACACCAGATGGGATCTATTTGCTCCACATGGACCGTTGGAGGGCGCCCCGCCGGTAACCGATGAACTGCTGCTCGCACCAACTCTCGACTGGATCGAGGCATCGTTGCCACAGCAGAACGCACACCTGCTCGAAGGCATGCCGGGGGCCGCCGAGATATTTCTGAGCGGACTGTGTGGTCGGAAGCTTCGGATCGGAGATGGTGACGTGACAGCCCAGATCAATTGCGACTCAGAGGAATTTGTGGCCTGGGTTACTCAGCGGCGCGCCTGGGAAGCCCTCGGCGTGCTGGCGGATGGCGATCGAAGTACCCTCCACATCGCTCGCCAACTGAGGGTGTTCTAGCGACGCCAGCCCCTCCACGAGCTCAGCAGGAACGGGTGGCGTTTGGCTAGGCGACCTCTTGTTGATGAGCGCGGTCGTCAATGCTCGGCGGCGGCAGGCGCCGGCTCGGCGGCCGTAGCGCAATCAGTGAGCCCGACCGGACCACGCCGATGGGTCCGGAGGCCGCCAAGTGCGCGATGCCCGAAGACCTCACGGCCCGAACGGCTTTGGCCTGGCGATAGCCGATGTGCATCCCTGCGGCGGTCGGAATGATGAGTCCCGCGAGCCCAGGCAGGGCCGCCAGGACCATCGCCGACAACGAGACGGCGACGACGAGCGGTCCGCAGGTGTACAAGAACGTCTGCAACCCCTTGGGCATGGCCGCGTTGGGTGTCCGCGCGGCCGTGGACGTCGGCGACGTCCCTGCCGACGCAGCGTTGGTGCCGTAAGCGGATGCCGCTCCGCCCCAACGTATCTGGTCCGAGCCGTCCAAGAGTGTGAAGTTTGCGGTTGCGCCGCTGCCGATTGACGAGCCGGACGTCCGCGTCAGTAGTCCCAGGAGCTGCAGCGGCGATAGTCCACGCTCGTCAAGGCCGGCAGCCCGCCTCCGGTTGTTTTCATCCTCAACTGCGGGTTCGATCGCGGCTACTGCGGCGGCCTCCTCTTCAGGGGCGGCAGGGACTTCCGTCGGCGGCGCAACGGTGTCGGTAGGCGTAGCGACCTCTGTTTGCGAAACGGCGGTCACCTCAGCGGTCGGCGTCGGATCGGGGGTTGGCGTTGACTGGCTCGCATCCTGCTGCGCGGGCGCGGGCGTCGTTGCCCCAGCGGTCGTGTCCGATGACGCCGTGGCCGACGCTGACGCGACTTGGTCGGAGGTCGGCGCCGAAGCATCGTAGGTCGGCAATACCACCACGGTCGCGGCAATCGTGTCCGGCGCGGACGTGTCGTCGGTCGGTGGCGCTGCTGGCTGAGTCGACGGTGGATCGTCGGGCATAGGCGACGACGCCACTTCGTCGGCGGCTGCGTTTCCAGTCGGAGGTGTCGGGTCGTTGGCCGGCGCCGTGTCGTCGTTGATCAATGCGGTGTCGGCGACAACCGCACTGGCGCTCACTTGGGTTGTCGCGCTCCGCGTGATCCGAGTCGTCGGCTTGTTGACCAGGTGGCCGCTCCAACGGCGGGCAGGACGTTCGTCGACTCCGCTTGTTGTCGCCGCGTCCTGATGCGTTTCACGCGCTTCGCCGCCCGTAGCGGAAGTGGTGTCGCGCTTGGTTCCGCGTTCGCTCTTGGCGGCATGACGCTTGGCTTCCGAAGCGCTGTGCGAGTGCTTGCCGTGATGGGATCCGGGATCGGCGAATGCCACCGCGGCACCAGAACCCGACAGCAGACCGGCCACAAGTAGCCACGCGCCAGCTGCAACACATCGTTGTGATGAAGTCATGCCGTTCTCCCGCCCCACACGCTCCCGCCCCGCACGAAAGCTAGCCATCGTGTCCGAAAGTCATAGAAGTGTGGCATGGATTAGTGACATTTCGTGAGTAGTCCCGCGATGTGATTCCGCAGGTCAAGCAGACGACACGAACGAAAGGGCACCCAGCAATCCTTCGAGTTCCGACGGTGTCGGGCGATGTCCTAGTCGATGTCTCGGATCAGAATCGAAGTCCCGTGTGCCACCGGGGGGGAGCGGAGCCCGGTGTCCCGCGATGGGGTGCTGTGCGGGACCGCGCGCTGTTCGGTCGAGGATTGGTCGCCGCGACGGTGGCTGCCGTGTGGCGGTAGCGAATTGTCATCAATTCGGCACTGGACTGATGACACACGGACGGCTGCGAGTCGATGAGGCGTGGGACTGCGGCAATGTGCACCGGAGTCCCGGCGCGCCTTCAGGCGAGTTGGAATCGCGCAAACTTTTGTCGCCGTCAATCAATTAGCTGGGGGACAGGCGGCTAGCTGAGGCTGCGGTGCCATCCGGCCGCGCTGAAGCGCCCATATTGGCAACTGGGGCTACCTCCCGTCGAGCCGCGCAACGCCACGCTCGGCATCACCTGAAGAAACCTGAGTCAACGATTGGTGACCGACGGAGATTCGCCCGCAAATCTGCGCTCCTACCGATCGAGGAACTTCAGGATCGCGGGGGCGGCCATCACCCACGTGTCGAACATGGCGAAGTGCTCCATGTTCGACTTCATGAAGTCCTCGAGTGAGCGCTCCCACGCGTCCTCGGGCCACGGCGGGTCGATCAGCGTCGAGTCCTTGATGAGGCAGCTGACTTCAAGCGAGGTGCGCTTCGGGTGGTCCAGGTCGTGCTCGCCGCCGCGCAGGATCAGGGTGGGAATCTGGATTCGCTCGAACAAGTAGTCGTCGATGCCGGGCAGGGTTTGGCCGGCGGTGGGTACGAAGGCGCTCAGCCAGCGCAGGGCGAGGATGACGAATTCGTCACGGTCGAGCCCCAGGATGCGCGCTCGGTTGGCCGGGTTGGCGGCTATGCGCTCCTGCCACTCGGGCACGCTCAGCAGCCCTTCGATACCGAGTCCGCGAACCGCCTGCAGGCTCGGCAGCACGTAGACGGCGGCGAGGTTCAGCTGGCCGTACATGCCGCCGACGATGTTCCATACGACGAGCTCGGTGACCAGTTCGGGGTACAGGATCGTGGTGAGGACGGAGTCACGCGCTCCGCCCGACCCGCCAGCGAGTACACACGGCCCAAGATCGAGTGTGGTCAGTAGCCCAGCCAGGGTCTCGGCGCGCATGTGTGATTCCGACTGGCCGTAGAACTGAAGCTCGGATGCTCCGCAATTGGGCCGGTCCCACAGGAGCACCCGGTGTCCGCCGTCGACCAGCGCCTCGGCCAGCGGCCGCAGCCCGCGGATGTCCTTGCCGAATCGACCGCCAGGCGTCAGCACGATGAGATCGCCTGCACCGCCGAGAATTTCGTAGACGACGTCGCCGCCATTGATTGCTACCGACGGCACGGCGGCTCCTTGGTTGGATCTGTTCGACGGGTGGTCCTCACCCCCGACGATATGCCAACCGGAACGCGGGTCTGTACCGCTTAGGGTTGTGCCACCAAGCCGGCCGCCGTGGCGGTATTGAGCGCGCGTTGCCATGTCAATTCGGTGATCATGACTATGCCGAGCGCCGAGCCGAGGGCCACCAGCGAGCCAATCCAGTGCATCGGGCCTGTATGAAGGCCGTTGAGCAGCGCCAATGAGGACACGGCGGCAAGTGTCATGACCGCGCCCAGGGCAATCAGCCGCCGATCCATCCGGGAAGTACTCATGCCTCCAAGGTCCTTGGGGCAGTTAATGAGCGCCCAAGGACCGGCTGTGAAATCCCTATGAAAGCGCGGCCCCTGGTCCGGCGTAGGTGCGGCCTATCGTCGGCGGGCCGTAGCCGGCCTCGCTCACCGCCCGATGCACGGCCGCGGTGGCGGCGTCGACGCCTGCGGTGGGAACCAGAGCGATGACGCAGCCCCCGAACCCGCCGCCCGTCATCCTCGCCCCAAGTGCGCCGGAACGCACGGCGGTTTCGGCAATCAGATCGATGTGGTCGGTGGTGATCTCGAAGTCGTCGCGCATCGAGGCGTGCGATGCCGTGAAGATTCGGCCGACTTCGGCGAAGTCGGACTTGGCAAGTGCGGCAACGGCGTCAAGCACCCGCTGATTCTCGGTCAGGATGTGCCGGGCCCGCCGGGCGTCGACGGGATCCTTGACGGACTGCAGCGCGGGCAGGCCGCGGTCCTGCACTTCGCGCAGCGACGCGACTCCGAGGTCAGCAGCGGCGCGCTCGCAGGACGCGCGCCGTGCTGCATATTCACCGCCCGCATGGTGGTGTGGCGCGTGCGAGTTGATGAGAAGTAATGCGACGTCCTGGGTGGCTGGATCGAACGGCACCGGTGAGACGTCCGTTGCCTGGAAGTCGATCAGCAACGCGTGTCCCGGTCGTCCGAACACCGACGCCAGCTGGTCCATCAAACCAGTTGGCGCGCCGACGTATTCGTTCTCCGCGGTCTGCGCGATGCGGGCCTGCTCGACGCGGTCGACGTCCAGCCCGCCAGCGGCAAGAAGGGCGCCGAGCACCGCGCATTCCAGGGCCGCCGACGACGAGAGTCCGGAGCCGAGTTCGACGTCGCTGGTGATCGACATCCGTCCGCCGACCGCGTGGCGGCCGGAGCGGCGCAGCGCCCACACCACGCCCGCCACGTAGGCGGCCCAACCGGTGACGTCGCCCGGGGACGTGTCGAGCGCGATCGCCACCTCGCCGGGCTCGCGGTCGCTACCAACGACGAGCGCGCCACCGTCATCGGGGGTGAAGCTCACCACGGTGCGGTCAGGAAGGGCGATGGGCAGCGCGAAGCCGTCGTTGTAGTCGGTGTGCTCCCCGATGAGATTGATCCGGCCAGGGGCCGCGAAGCTGATCACGATGGCGCCGCTGCAAGTTCGCGCAGCCGCGCAGCGACGCTTTCCGGCGTGACATCGCTGATGAATGCGTCCATCGCCGACTCGGAGCCGGCCAGGAACTTCAGTTTGGTGGCGCTGCGGCGGACCGACATCAGTTCGACGTGGAAGTACCCCTCCCGTTGCGCCTCGGTGTCCGCGTACTGGTGCAAGGCGGAGATGTACGGCAGCGGTGTGGGATACATCAGATCGAATCGCCGAAGCACCTCGCGGTACATCGACGCGAACCCGGCCAGTTCGGCCTCGTCGAGCTCGATCAGATTGCGCACGAACCTGTTCGGATAGATGTGGACCTCCACCGGCCAGCGCGCGGCGAATGGGACGAATGCGGTGAAGTGCTCGGTGCGGGCGATGAGGCGGCTGCCGTCGGCGAGTTCGTGCGCAAGGATGTCGGCAAAGAGGTTGCCTCCGTTGCGCTCCGAGTACGCCCGGGCCTCGGCAAGCATGTGTGCGGTTCGGGGTGCGAGGTACGGATAGCCGTAGAGCTGGCCGTGGGGATGGGTGAGTGTCACCCCGATCTCCTCGCCGCGATTCTCGAAGCAGAACACCTGCTCGATCCCCGGTCGGTCCAGTAGGTCCGCGGTGCGGTGGCGCCACGCGTCGACGACGAGCCGGGCATGGGGGAGTTCGAGGTCGGCGAACGACGCGGTGTGGCTGCTGGAGAACGAAATGACCTCGCAGCGACCATGTCCCGGAGCACTGACGAAGTCGTCCCCGTCGGTGCTCGGGAGGGGGAACGGCGAACTGCCCCCCGACAGGCTCGGAAAGCGGTTCTCGAAAACGACGACGTCGTAGTCGGGTGCGGGCACCTCGCTGGTCAGTCCGGTGGGCCCCGGGCACAGCGGGCAGAGGTCGGCGGCCGGCTTGTAGGTGCGGTCCTGGCGCAGCGCCGCAATGACGACCCACTGTCCGGTCTGACGGTCGAAGCGCAACTGCGACTGCTGGCCGCCTCGATCGGGGAGCGGCCGTCGGTCCGCTACGGGTGCGGGGCGGTGACCGGGTAGTGAGAAGAACAGCAGGTCGCGGCCATCGGCCAACGTCCACGGAATCGGGTCTGCGGTCATGTGTTTCACCCTCCGCTGACGGGTGCGATCACCAGGTCGCCGACGTGCGTGTCGATCACCGCACGGTCCGCGCCGGTCAGGCCGTCATCTACGATCAGGGTGTGCACTTGGCCGAGCCTTGCGAACACGCATGCGCCCACCTCGCCGTACTTGGTGTGATCGGCCAGCACTACCAGCCTGCCGCCGATGCCGATGAGCGTCCGGTTCGTCTGTGCCTCGGCGATGTTCGGCGAGGTAAGGCCTGCATCGGGATCGAACCCGTGCACGCCGAGATAGGTGGCGTCCACCCGGAATGACGCGATCGCGGCGTCGGCCACCGGACCCACCAGTGCATCCGACGGGGTGCGCACGCCGCCGCTGAGATAGACGAGGGGAGCTCCCGCGCCGTCCGCGGTGGGACCGGTGAGCTCTTGAAAGATGTTGATGGAGTTGGTGACAACGGTGATCGAGGATCTGGCGTAGAGGTGTCGGGCCAACTCCGTGGTGGTGGTGCCCGCGCCGATCGCAATGGTCATTCCGTCCTCGACGGTGGCGGCGGCAGCGGCGGCGATCGCGGCCTTCTCGGCGCGTTGCTGGCCGGCCTTGACCGACGACCACGGTTCCTCGCCCCGGTTGTGCCGCGTCACCGCGCCGCCGTGCACCTTGCGCAGCAGGTCCTGGGCGTCGAGGCTGTCGAGGTCGCGGCGCACCGTCATCTCCGACACCGCGAGTTCGGCGGCGAGGTCGGCGACGCGCACCGCGCCTCCGGAGTTGAGCGCGCGCAGGATCGCGCTTCGTCGTTCGGCGGCAAGCATCGCTAGTGGCACTCCCTCCCAAAGACGGCGCGCGGCCAGATCGAACACTAACAAACACCAGTGAACGATCTTGGCAGAATTCTTTGGATTTACTTGTTATCGACTGCGCGATTCTGTTAGAACTTGTTTGGACAGTGGTTCAGATCACAAGGAGATGACGGCCGACGATGACCACGCTCATGGCAGACAACGTGCTGCGGCTCAACGTCGGCGCAGTCGACTACCTCTTGATCGCGGTGTACTTCGCCTTCGTACTGGGGATCGGCTACCTCGCCCGCAGCCAGATTTCGACGAGCCTGGACTTCTTCCTGTCCGGTCGACGGCTACCCGCATGGGTCACCGGCATTGCCTTCGTATCGGCGAACCTCGGTGCCGTCGAGATCATGGGCATGTCGGCCAACGGCGCCCAAATCGGGCTGGCGACAATGCATTACTACTGGATCGGCGCCGTGCCGGCGATGATCTTCCTTGGCATCGTAATGATGCCGTTCTACTACGGGTCCAAGGTGCGCAGCGTGCCCGAGTTCATGCGACGGCGCTTCGGCACCGGCGCACATCTGGTGAACGCCATCAGCTTTGCGGTCGCCCAGGTACTCATCGCAGGCGTGAACCTGTTCCTGCTGTCGACGGTCATCAACGTGCTGCTGGGCTGGGCCACCTGGGTCTCGCTGCTCGTGGCGGCCGCGATCGTGCTCACCTACACCGCGGCCGGCGGACTGTCGGCGGCCATCTACAACGAGGTGCTGCAGTTCTTCGTCATCCTGGCCGCACTGGTACCGCTGACCGCGTTCGGCCTCATCAAGGTCGGTGGCTGGAGTGGGCTGAAGGACAAGATCGTCGACACCACCGGTCCTGCCGGCAAGGTGACCGCGACGGTGCACGAACAGTTGACGACGTGGCCCGGTCAGGCGCTCAGTGGATTCAGCAGCCCGGTCTGGTCGGTCATCGGCATCGTGTTCGGGCTGGGATTCGTGCTGTCCTTTGGATATTGGACGACGAACTTCGTCGAGGTGCAGCGCGCCATGGCGTCGAATTCGATGTCCGCGGCCCGGCGCGCACCCATCATCGCCTCCTTCCCGAAGCTGTTGATCCCGTTCGTCGTGGTGGTGCCCGGCATGATCGCCGCGGCCGCGATCGGTGACATGATCCATCTGAAATCCGCAGGCTCGGGAGACGTCACCTACAACGACGCGATGCTGCTGATGATCCGCGACATCCTGCCCAACGGACTGCTCGGTGTTGCGATCGCCGGCCTCATCGCGTCGTTCATGGCCGGGATGGCGGCGAACATCTCGGCGTTCAATAGTGTGTTCAGCTACGACATCTGGCAGCAGTACCTCGTCAAGGATCGCTCGGACGACTACTACATCCGGGTTGGTCGGTACGCGACGGCCGCGGCGACGGTGCTCGCGATCTTCACCGCACTCATCGCCTCGGGCTACTCCAACATCATGGATTACCTGCAGACGCTGTTCGGCTTCTTCAACGCGCCGCTGTTCGCAACCTTCATCCTCGGCATGTTCTGGAAGCGGATGACCCCGACCGCGGGTTGGGTGGGCCTGGTTGCCGGAACGCTTTCTGCCATCGTCGTTTTCATCCTCTCGAAGGTCGGCGTCATCGACCTACCCGGGCAGGGCATGCCCTTCCTCGCAGCGGCGGCGGCGTTCATCGTCGACATCGTGGTGAGCGTCGCGGTCAGCATGGTGACCACACCGAAGCCGAAGGCCGAGTTGGCCGGGTTCGTCTACTCGGAGACGGACGTCGACATCTTCAAAGACACCGAGGAGGCCGGAAAGCCGTGGTTCCAGCGCGCGATCCCGCTCGGCGCCGTGATGCTGGTGCTGGCCATCGGTTTCAACATCGTCTTCCACTGAGTTCTGAAAGGAGTTGAAATGGCTGTCCCGCACACCAATCGGGTGCTGTCGCATCTTTTCGACATCCGCAACATCATCGGCGCGCTGCTCGCCATCTACGGCGTCGTGCTGACCATCGCAGGGTTCGCGCCCGCCGTGCTCAGGGAGCATTCCGACCCGGCCGCGGCGGCCAACCGAGGCGACCTCTACATCGGCACCGACGCCAACTGGTGGGTCGGACTCTTCCTGCTGGTCGTGGCGGCCGGGTTCATCGGCTGGGCGCTGGTTCGGCCGCTGCGGGCCGACGAGGTCGCCGCTACCGACACCCCGGAGTGATGCGCAGTAGCGCAACGGCATGCGGTGGCAGCACACCGCTGGTGACGGTGCCCGCGGTCGTCGTCTCGCGGTGTGACCACAGGTCTTTCACCCTGTAGCAGGTGCCAGAAGGGAGCCCCGCCGTCGTGGCGTCGGTGGTGATGGTCGACGGTGCCTCACCGGAATTGAAGAAGGCGACGGCGATGGCGCCCCCGTCGAGCGCCCTGACGAGCACCCGCGGATCGGCAGGTAATGGGTGCGCTGGTTCCACCTTCGGGTCCTGGTCGACGGCGATGACGTCGCGATTGGTGAGCATGTCAAGCGCGGGTGCGGTCATCGACCGAATGTCGTTGCCGGCCAACAACGGTGCAGCAAGCATCGCCCAGAGCGAGAGGTGTGCGCGTTGCTCGGGCTCGGTGAGCGTCGGTTGCGAGTCCAGCAGGTCATGCAACTGGCCGTCGGACATCGCCGCCATGGCGTGGAGTTGGCCCAGTTGGTCGGGGCGAACGACGCCCACCGTCAAGTGCTTGCGCATCGAGGCAAAGTGCGCGGCGACGAACTGATTCCACCCGAGACCGCCCACGAGCATGTCGGCGTCGTTCCAGTAGCCGGGCCGACTGGGCGTGCGCACCGACTGAGCGGCGGCGAACTCGTCCGGCACTCCGAGGTAGGAGCCCGCGGCGAACCAGTCGAACGGCCCCAGCGGCGGCAGTGTGTCATGCCAGACCGGCACCAGATCCTCGGTGGCGCGGGCCATGTCGGCGATGCCCGACCAGTCGTATCGCGAGCCTGCGGTGTGGTCGGCTGAACTGTTCGGATTGATGCTGTACAGAATTCGTCTTTCGGTGCCGCGCAAGGCATCCCGCATTGTCGAGAAGACCCGCACCTCTTCCTGGTGGTCGGTCTCGGTGCGGCACCAGTCGTATTTCAGGTAGTCAACGCCCCAGGCGGCGAACGTCTGCGCATCGACGGTCTCGTGGCCGGCGCTGGCAATGGCGGGATTCTCGCTACATCGCTCGTCGTACGGGCTGGCATACAGGCCGAGCAGCATGCCGCGGTCGTGCGCATAGCGGGCCAATGCGGCGATGCCGTCGGGGAATCGGGCGGGGTCCGCGCGCAGCTTGCCATCTGGATTACGGCGATCGTCCCACCCGGCGTCGAGGTTGACGTAGCGGTAGCCGGCGTCCCGCATCCCCGAGGACACCATCGCGTCGATGGTGCTCTCGACGTTCTGCTCCGTGAGCTCGATTCCGGAGTTCCAGGAGTTCCATCCCATCGGCGGGGTCAGGGGAAGTGCCGGCTCGGGGGCGGTGGGCGGCGCAGCGCAACCATTGAGCGGCACCAGGATCGCGGCGGACAACGCGACCCCAACGCGCGCGAGATTGAAGCCAGGCAACCGAAGTGCGAGAGGGCGGTTGCGGGAGCGCAATCTCGTGAGCAAAGAAAACTACGTGAGCGGTGCCGCGGGCGGCGGCGGCGCAGCGAAGACGGGGCCGGGAGGTGGCCCCAATGCTGCCGCAGGCATGTGAGGTGACGGCGCTGCGGGGTTCGCGGGCGAGAGCGCCGGCGCCTGCTGCGCGAGCACTGTTCCTGGGGGCGTGGTCGCAGGGGGCGTCGTTCCGGGCGTGACCGTTCCAGGGGGCGTTGCCGCTGCGTCTGCGGCCCAACTCGCCTGGAGTAGCGTCGCGGCGTAGGTCGCGCCCTGGTCGACAAGGCCGGCATCCATGTACTCGTTGTGGGCAGCGAAGCTCGAGCCGTGCGGATCGCAGACCAGGTCGTTGTCGTTGCACAGGTCGATGGTTTTGCCCGCATAAAGCGGACCGATGGTGACGGCCGGGTCCTTGATGACGTTCATGAAGCGCACCGACGGCTTGCCGAACAAGGCGACCGCCGCGACGTGGTCGGCCACGTCAGGCGGCATCGGAGCAGGCACGTCCGCAGCGGTAACGCCGTCAGGCACGGTGCTCGCAGTGACGAAACCCATGACGGCCGCGCCCTGAGAGAACCCTCCGAGCACCATCTTGGTCTTGGGGCAGTTCGCCGCCGTGGTGAGGATGTGTGCGCGCGCGTCCGTGATGCCGTTGACCGCGGTGGAGAAGGCGGTGGTGGCGGGGTAATCGACGGCGTAGACCCCGAGCGACTTGGCACCGAGTCGAGCGCGCAGCCCGTCGACGAACGCCTGACCGGTAGGGCCGACACCAGGGTCTTCGGTGGTACCGCGGGCAAATAAGACCTCGGCGTCCGGACAACCCTCTGCGTGTGCGAAGGGCATTGGCGCACTCTGCATCAACGTCGCAAACGCAGCGGCGCTGATCACGGCAGCAATTCCCATTCGTCCCACCCGTCAAGCCTGACACACCACGACTGAGCGCGCGCGGTGTCCGGTGGGAGTAAGAGCGGAATTTAGGAAGCCTTCACAAAGGCGCCACGTCGGCGGCGAACGAAGGTTCATAGGTAACACAAAAGTTCTTCATAGAGCCGACACCGGTTGGACTGTCCCAATGGTGAGGTGACTACGACACTCGACGCGCCGCAGGTTGTGGCGGACGCAGGCGCACCTACGACACGGCCGCGAATCAGCAGGCGAGCATGGGATCGCCTCGGACTTGGCGTCCTGTTGGTGGCTACGGCGGCGTTGTATCTGTGGAACATCACCGTCAACGGGATGGGTAATGGGTTCTATGCCGGGGCGGTGCAGGCCGGGTCGAAGAACTGGGAAGCGTTGTTGTTCGGGTCGTTGGATTCGCAGAACTTCATCACCGTGGACAAGCCGCCCGTGTCGCAGTGGGTGATGGGGCTCTCGGGGCAGCTGTTCGGGTTCAGCAGTGCCTCGATGTTGATTCCGGAGGCGTTGATGGCGGTGGCCGCGGTCGCGTTGTTGTATGCCGCGGTGGCCCGGATCAGTGGACCGCGGGCCGCTCTTTTGGCGGGAGCGGTGTTGGCGGTGACGCCGGTGGCGGCGTTGATGTTTCGGTACAACAACCCCGATGCGGTGATGGTGTTGTTGATGATGGCCGCGGCCTATTGCGCGGTGCGCGCGCTGGAGCACGCGAGCGCTCGCTGGCTGGCGTTGGCCGGGGTGGCGTTGGGGTTTGCGTTTCTGGCCAAGATGCTCGAGGGCGTCATGGTGATGCCCGCGATCGGGTTGGTGTACCTGATCGCGGCCCCGACGTCGGTCCGCAAGCGGCTACTGCATCTGTTGGGCGCGGTGGTGGCGTTCTTGGTTTCGGCGGGTTGGTTCGTGTTGTTGACGTTGTGGTGGCCAGCGTCCTCGCGGCCCTACATTGCGGGTTCGACGGACGACAACTTCATGAATTTGGTGCTGGGCTACAACGGATTTGCCCGCGTGCTCGGCAAGAACCACCCCGATGCCGGGCACCCTGCGGTCGTCGGTGCGTCAGCAGCCGCGCACGGAAACTTCGGCCAAGGCGCCCACGGCGGGTTCGGACACCAGACACCTGGCCTGGCAAGGCTTTTCACTGGAGAGTTCGGGTTCGAGATCGGCTGGTTACTGCCCGCGGCGCTGCTCGCGCTGGTGCTGGTCTTGGCTTCCCGGGGCCGGGCACCCCGCACCGATCTGGTGCGGGCCGCAGCGATCCTGTTCGGCGGCTGGCTGGTCGTCGACGGGCTGGTGCTCAGCTACATGGGCGGCACCATCCATCCCTACTACACGCTGTCGCTGGCGCCCGCCGTGGCCGGGCTCTTCGGGATCGGCGTCCACGAGATGTGGGCAAGGCGCGCAACGTGGTTCGGCCGCGGCGGCCTTGCCGCGCTCGTCCTCGTCACCGGAGTATGGGCGTGGTGGCTGTTGGGCCGCAACGCCGACTGGCTGCCTGCCCTGCGCTGGACAGTTCTGGTGCTGACGATCGCTTCGGTCGCCGCGATGCTGAGCGCGATGGCCTCTCCGACGCGCCGACGGCTGGCAGCGGCGGCTCTGGTCGCGGGCCTCGCCGTGGCGCTTGCAGGGTCGACGGCCTATGCGGTCGCCACCGTCGGTCAGTCCCACGCAGGGGGCAACGCGAACGTCGGGCCTGCGGTGGCCGCCCACTCGGGACACGGCGGCCGCGGGCAGGACGTCGACAACCCCGAATTGGATGCGATGCTCGGCGGTACGGACACCGACTGGTCGGCCGCCGTCAATGGGTCGTCGACGGCCGCCAGTCTGGAGTTGTCCACGAACACGGCGGTGATGGCCATCGGCGGATTCTCGGGCTCAGATCCCGTCCCGTCGTTGAGCCAGTTCCAGCAGTACGTCGCGGGAGATCGCGTCACGTACTACATCGCCCCCGACGACAACGGCCACGGACCCGGCGGCGGCAAGCAGCATTCCGACATCTCCAACTGGGTGGCGGCCACGTTCACGCCGATGACCGTCGGCTCGGACACCGTCTACGACCTCACCGCTCCCGTGCGATGAGCTACACCAATCCGGCTACGAAACCCGTCGCCTGGTCGACGTAGGGCGGAGCGTCATAGTTGCTGTGGGCGGACCGATTTCGGCCGTCCGAGCAGATCGGGTCACCCGGACTGCACAGGTCGATGGCCCTGCCCGCGAACTGGCCGCTGCTCGACAACGGCGAACCGAACCTGGCTCCGGGGTTGCCGAAAACTGCGACCGCCGCCACGTTTCCGGCCAGTTCGGGGGGCAGCGCGGGGGCGGACCCGATGCTGCCGATGCGCTCGCCGATGGGAGCGACGCCGGCCAGCATGGACACCGCGGAGGCGCCCTGCGAAAAGCCGCCGAGCGCGATGCGGGTCCCCGGGCAGCGCGCGGCCATGTCAGCGATGTGCGCGGCGGCGTCGTTGGCCCCGTTGCGCGTCGACAGAAAGTTGTAGCTCGCGGGGTAGTCGACGGCGTAGGTGCCCAGCGTGCGCCCGCCGAGTTGCGGCTGCAGTCTGGCCGCCAGGGCGTCGCCCACCCGGCCCAGCCCCGGCGGTTCGCCGGTGCCGCGGGCAAATACGAGTTCGACGTCGGGACAGTCGTCTGCAGACGCCGTCGGTGCGTGCGCGCCCAGCCCGATCGCGGAGGCTACGAAGAGTAGGGCGGCTCCGAGCCGGATGCCATCACGCAGGTGCACGCGCTCATCGTTGCACGGTGCGGGAGCTGCGACTGACCGCAAATCGGGCGGGCCCGTGAGGGTCCGCCCGATTCGAGTTCGTGCTACCGAATTGCGAGCGTCTTGCGCCCGTCGCTCACTGCTGCTGTGCTGCGCCCAGGGTGACGTCGGCAGTCTGGCTGGCACCCGATGCGTCCTCATAGGTCAGCGTCACCTTGTCGCCGGGCGCCTTCGACCGCACCGACGCAACCAGTGCCTCGGGGCCGTCGATCACGTGGTCGTCGACCTTGGTGATCACCACGCCGCTCGGCAGCCCGGCCGCCGCGGCGGGGCCGCCGTCGACGACCTGGGCGATCGCCGCGCCGTGGCTGCTGGGGTCATTGCTGAGTTGCACACCCAGCGAGGCGTGGGTGGCCGTGCCGGTGGAAACCAGCTCGTTGGCCACGCGCTTGGCCTGGTCGACGGGGATGGCGAAGCCGAGTCCGATCGAGCCGGCCTGACCGCCGCCGGAGCCGCCGGGCCCTGAGCCGCCGCCGAGCGACGCGATCGCCGAGTTCACGCCGACCAGTTCGCCGTTCATGTTCACCAAGGCGCCGCCGGAATTGCCGGGGTTGATCGCGGCGTCGGTCTGGATCGCGTTCATCACGCTGCCCTGCGTGCCTTGTTCGCCACCGGTTGCGACGGGACGGTCCAGCGCGCTGATGATGCCCGTGGTCACCGTGCCCTGCAGGCCCAGTGGTGAGCCGATCGCCACGACTGACTGACCGACCTTCACATCCTTGGAAGATCCCAGCGCGATCGGGGTGAGTCCGGAGACGCCCTGAGCCTTGACGACGGCGATGTCGCTCGAGGGATCGGCGCCAACAACGGTGAACGGTGCGGTTTGGCCATTGGAGAAGGTCACCGTGGCCTGCGCGTCCTGAGCGGATGGGCCGCTGTGGCCACTTGGCGCATCTTGAGTGCCCGGGCCGCCTTCGCCGCCGGGAAGCGCGCTGCCGTCCGGAAGCTCGCCGAAACCTGGAATCTGAGCGCTGACCGGTGCTTCGTTGATGGCGGCCACCACGTGGTTGTTCGTCAGGATCAGCCCATCGGAGCTAAGCACGATGCCGGAACCCTCTTCGCCCTGACCGCCCATGTTGATGGCCAACTTGACCACGCTCGGCATCACCTTGGCGGCCACCTGCTCGACCGAACCGGCAGGCATGCTCGCCGCCGGCTGCCCCGGGGGCGCTACCGGTGCTGCAGGAGCGACAGGAGCGCTGGCATGAACATTCGGCACGGACAGGTCTGGCTGGTGGGTCAGCACTACCGCACTGACGCCCGCTGCCGACAGCACCAGTGCGACGGCCGCGGCGCTGAGCGTCACGACGCCGGCGCGAGAACGCTTCTGCGGCACGGGATTCGGAGCCGCCATAACCGGATGAGGCTGTTGCGGAATGTGATGGGGCTCATACACCCGATGGAAGGGCTGGGTGGCGGCGTAGCGCCAATCGTAGGGAGACTGCTGCGAGCCCTGAGCAGACTGGCTTGGGTACTGTTGACCCACAGTCTGATTCGCACCGGATTCCTGGCCTTGTTGAGGCAGCGGGTACCGCGGGGGATTCGTCATTTGGTTGCTTGTTCCTTCTTCGAGTGACAGCAAAGCGTTGGCTCAACAGTGCACTCGTCGACTGAGCCTGGGCTGAGAGTTGGTTCTATGCAGACCAAGACTTTCGGCCATTCGGTCTCGAAACGGTGACGAACCGATAACGGAGCACGGAACAACCCCCGACGGCGTGCCGTCGGGGGTTGCTCCGGCTGTCGTGTGGAAAGCGCTAGCCGGACGGCGAGCTAGCCGGCGTTGGCGCAGAAGTTCGGAACGCAGAAGTTCGCGTGGCCTGGCCCGGCGCTGGCGCTGCCTCCTGGGACGTTCGCCTCAGCGTGGCCCGGTCCTGCGGTCGCACCGGCACCCGGGACGAAGGCTCCGGTGCCTCCGCCGTCAGCCTGGGCACCCGCGCCAGGAACGAAGACGCCCGCGCCACCGTTGTCGGCCTCGGCGCCCGCACCCGGGACGGTGACCTGTGCACCGCCCGGTCCGGCGTTGGCGCAGTTCGGGGCGTCGACGCAGGGCGGCGCCGGATCGGCCAGGGCCGTCACGGTCGTGGCCCCCAGTGCTCCGGCGGCAATGGCCGCTGCTGCGGCGCCAGTTACAAGGAATCGTTTCGCAAACTCAGTTTTAACCAGCATGCAATTTCTGTACCACCTGTGGCTGTGGTCGAAACCTATGTTTTCAAGATTGATCGTGATTTTTCCATCGACGCTGGTCGGCCGGACGGGCGCTAGCGTTCGCCGGTGAACCGCCGCAGAAACTGGCGGGTGCGCTCGTGTTGCGGGTCGGTCAGCACCTGCTCGGGCGGGCCGGCTTCCACGATGAGGCCGCCGTCGAGGAAGCACACCGTGTCGGCCACTTCGCGGGCGAATGCCATCTCGTGGGTGGCCATCACGATGGTGCGCCCAGATGTCGCCAACTCGCCGACGAGGGCCAGCACCTCGCCGACCAGTTCCGGATCGAGGGCGCTGGTGATCTCGTCGAGCAGCAGTAGTCGCGGATCGTAGGCCAGCGCTCTGGCGATCGCCACCCGCTGCTGCTGCCCGCCGGACAGCTTGTCGGGGTAGGAGTCGGCGTGCGCGGAAAGGCCGACGCGGGAAAGCAATTCGCGCCCGCGGTCCTGGGCGTCGCGACGCGTCGAACCGTGCACCACCCGCGGCGCCAATGCGACGTTGGCCAGCGCGGTCATATGGGGGAACAGGTTGAACGACTGGAACACCACGCCCATCGCCTGGCGGGCGGCATCGGTATCGATGCGTGGATCGCTGATGTCGCGATTGTCGAGCAGGATCTGGCCGTCGTCGATGTCCTCCAGCAGGTCGACGCACCGCAGCAGCGTCGACTTCCCCGACCCGGACGCCCCGATCAGGACGACCACCTGGTGTTCGGCGACGTCGAGGTCGATGCCGTTGAGCACGGGCCGATCGTGGTAGCCCTTCACCAGGCCACGCACCGACAACACCGGGACGCGGGGTGTCGGCTCCGTCACAGCGCGCCCTGTCGGGTCGCCACGCGACGCGCCGCCCAATCGGCGAGCCGCGCCGACGGTATCGCCAGCGCGACGAACAGCAGGCCGGCCACCACGTACGGCGTGAAGTTGTAGGTGGTGGCCACCTGGATCTGCGCGGCCCGTACCGCGTCGACGGCGCCGAGCACCGAGATCAGCCCGCAATCCTTCTGCAGCGCGACGAAGTCGTTGAGCAGCGCGGGCGTCACGCGGCGGGTGGCCTGGGGCAGCACCACCAGCCGCATGGTGCGCTGATAGTTGAGCCCGAGCGACTTGGCGGCGGCCAGCTGCGAGGGGTGGACGGACTCGATGCCCGCCCGGAAGACCTCGGCGACGTAGGCGGAGTAGATCAACACCAGCGCGAGCCCGCCGAGCAGCACCGGATTCGTCGGCAGCCCCGATAGGCGCAGACCAGGCAGGCCGAACCCGACGAGGTACAGGCAGATCAACAGGGGCAGGCCACGGAACAGGTCGACGTAGCCGGTTGCCAACGCGCGCAAGGGAAACCACACCGGTCCGCGCAACGTCCGCACCGCGGCCAAACCAAGTCCGAAGATCAGGATCAGCAGCTGGCAGACGACGAGCACGCGGATGTTGAGCCACAAGCCATCCAACAGCGCGGGCAGGCTCTCCCAGCCGACGCGCAGATTGAAGAACGAGTCGCGGACCCGCGGCCATCCCGGCGACGACGTCACCGCGAACAGCAGGACCGCAGCGAACACCGCCGTCGACAACAGCGCGATCAACGTGGACCGGCGCGCCCTGGACTGCCGGTAGGCGACCCGGTCCAGGGCGGCGGTGGTCACGAAAGCATCGGCGCGGCGCCCGCGCCGGCAAGCCACGTCTTCTGCAGCTTGAACAGATCCCCGTTGTCGCCGAGCTCGTCGACGACCTTGGACACACACGCGGTGAGCGGGCTGCCCTTGTCCAGCACGATGCCGAACTGCTCCGTTTTCTCGGTACCTGCGGGCAACTGGCCGACGATGACTCCGTCCGTCAGTTCGCTCTGCACCTCGAAGGCCGTGGGCAGATCCAGCACCAGCGCGTCGATTTGGCCGCTCGACAGCGCGGCCTTGGCGTCGTCGTTGTTGTTGAAGACGGCCACGCCGGAATCGATCGCCTTTGCGGCGGTGTAGCTCGTCGTGCCGACCTGCGCGCCAAGCTTGAGCCCGTTGAGTCCGGCGAGGTCCTTCACCGCTGCCGCAGGTGAGGACTTCACCGTGACAACCGCTTGAGTGACGTCGAAGTAGGGGGCGGAGAAGTCGACCGCCTGCTTGCGCTCATCGGTGATCGAGAACTCATTGAGGTTGGCGTCGAACGTCTTTGGGCCCGGTGCGATGGCTGCGTTGAACGGCACCCGCACCCACTTCACCTGTTCCTTGCCGTATCCGAGCTTGTCGGCGACCGCGTAGGCGACCGCGGATTCGAAGCCCTTGCCGTTGGTGGGATCGTCGTCGAGGAACCACGGCGGGTAGGCCGGCTGATCGGTGCCGAAGGTGATGGTGCCCTTGCTCAGGGTGGCCAACGTGTCCTTGTTGCACGACTCGGCCGCCGCCGCGGTGGACGATGTATTCGACGAGGTGTTGTCAACGGGGGCACAGGCGGTGGCCGTGGCCAGTCCTAGGACGGCCAGCACCGACATGAGACTCAAGACATTGCGCATGGGCGGCATCATCGCGCACCCGCTGATTGCGCGCCAGTATTCCGGTCGTGACGACCTGGATCGATTCCGCGCCTGTGTCGATACCTCCGCGCTTACCATCAGCCCATGCGTGGCTCCAAGATCCTGATCACCGGTCCCACTGGCCAGGTGGCCGCTCCCATCGCCATGGCCCTGGCCGCCGACAACGAAGTGTGGGGCATCGCCCGCTTCACCGACGCCACCGCGCGGGAGGGGCTCGAACGAGCGGGAATTCGTTGCGAGCAAGTCAATCTCGCGACGGGTGACTTCACCGGGCTCCCGTCGGACTTCGACTACGTGCTCAATCTGGGAGTGGCCAAGAGTGGACGGTGGGACAAGGATCTGGCCGCCAACGCGGAAGCCGCTGGCCTGCTCATGGCGCACTGCCGCAGCGCCAAGGCGTTCCTGCACTGCTCATCGGGAGCGGTCTACGACCCGCCGGACGACGCACCCCGAAGCGAAGGCGCGTTCCTCGGCGACAACCACAAGCCCATGTTGCCGACCTATTCAATCTCAAAGATCGCCGGCGAGGTCGTGGTCCAGACGATGGCGCGAGCGCTCGGCGTGCCCACCACCATCGCGCGCCTCAACGTGCCCTACGGCGACAACGGTGGGTGGCCGTTCTTCCACATGGAGATGATGCTCGCGGGCATCCCGATCCCGGTCCCTGCGGGTGGACCGGCGCGCTACAACCCGATCCACGAGGACGACGTCATCGCGCACATCCCGAAGCTGCTCGAACTGGCTTCGGTGCCTGCCACCACGGTCAACTGGGGCGGCGACCAAGTGGTCAGTCTCCAGGAGTGGTGTACCTACCTCGGGTCGCTGGTGGGCACGGAGCCGGTGTTCGAGGAGACCGCCGCGGCGATTCGCGGGAACGTGCTCGACGTGACCCGCATGCATGAGCTCGTCGGCGGAACGACCGTCGACTGGCGCGACGGGATGCATCGGATGGCGGCCAAGTTCCGTCCTGAGCTCGTCGGCGCGTGAGGGCCTGAGTCAGCCTGCGACCGAGGCGTCGTAGATCGACTGAATCGCCTCGTCGAGCGTCGCGTCGAACTCCTGGTCCGACTGCTGGGCGGAGAGCCCTTCGGTGAGCGCGCGGCTGAAACTTGCGATGACACCGGTGTTCTGGGCGAGCAGGGCGTCGGCTTCGTCCCGCGAATAGCCGCCGGAGAGGGCGACCACGCGCATCACCTTCGGATGTTCGGTCAGCGGGTGGTAGTGGTTCGCGACCGTCGGCAGCGACAGCTTGAGCATCACCCGTTGGCCCTCGGGGATGTCATCTAAGTGGGCACCAAGCTGGTCGCGGAGGATGTCCTCGGCGGCGGCCTTGTCGGCGATCGTGATGGTCACCTCGGGTTCGAGGATGGGGATCAGCCCGTGCGAAAGTACTTGCTGCGCAACGTCGAACTGTTGTCCGACTATGGCGGCGATGCCCGCTTCGTCAGCCGCTGCGATCACCGATCGTTCCTTGGTGCCGAATATGCCCTTCGCCACGGCCCGGTCGAGCAGGTCGTCGAGTCCGGGTATCGGCTTCATCAACTGCACGCCATCCACGGCATCGGCCAAACCCTTGTCGATCTTCAGGAAGGGCACGACGCCCTTGTCCTCCCACAGATAGGTCGCCGACGGCTTGTCGCCGAAGTCGCGGTCCACGGTCTCTTCGAACAGGATCGCCGCGAGCACCCGGTTGCCGCCGAACGCGGGGGACATGACGATCCGTGAGCGCATCTGGTGGATCAGGTCGAACATCTCGGTGTCCGACGAGTAGGCACTGTCTTCGATCCCGTACAGGCGCAACGCCTTCGGGGTTGATCCGCCGCTCTGGTCGAGGGCGGCGATGAACCCGTTGCCCGACGTCATGCGTTCCGCTTGCGCTTGGTCAACCATCACGCGAGCATATGCCCCTGCGGCCTGGCGCTAGGGCAGCACCGTGTGCATCAACATCACGTTGTAGCCCGACCACAGCGAGAGGTTGTAGTACAACTCCTTGCCCGTCGACCACGGATGAAGGAACGGCGCGTAGATGCCGCCGGGAATCTCGTTCGACGTCACCAGCACCTGCTCCGGACCCCACGGTCCCTGCGGGGCAGGCGCCGTCCTCATCACGACGTCATTGGGTCCGTTGCAGTAGAGCGCCACGTACTGCTTCAGATACGTGTTGTACTGCGCGGACATCTCGCCCATCGGGCCAGGGATCACCGGCACCGCGGCCGCTGGGTTGCCGGGGACCCAGGTTCCGCCGTCCCAGTACTCGTACTTGGTCAGGTCGGGAACGAGGTTGGGGGGCACTCGCGAGATGTACGCCGAACCGCCGCGGCCGTTCGGTGTGCCAAACGAGTAGAGGTACGGATCGCCGGGTCCGGGCTTGAGGAACGCGCCCATCTGGAACTTCTCATTGCCGCCGTCGGGGGTGCGGATGGTGCCCGGGTAGACGCCCCAGGACTCACCGTTGTTCGAGGACATCGCGATGGCGGAGAAGTTCGTCGACCACGAGCCGGGGTTGTCCCAGTCCCGTATCGACATGAAGTTGACGTATTGGTTGCCGCCGACCGAGGTACCGGCAGTCGGGATGATGCCCGTCTCCTCCGGCGCCCGCCCGATGCTGTTGATGATCTGCTTGGAAATGCCGACCTTCCACACCGGTGAGCCCGAGAAATTGTTGTTGGGCACACCATTCGGCACCTCGACCGTCTTTGACAGCGCACCGTCCGAACTGCGCATCAGCGTGTTGTACCGCCACTGCTTTCCGGGGATGCCGCAGTAGCCATTCGTGTCGCCGAAGGCCATCAGCACCTGATGGTTGGCGGGATTGCCGTTGTCCCACATGATCCCGAGGTCGGTGCCGGTGATGGCGAACTTCTGGATGGTGTTGTTGGGGCTGTCCGGTCCGGTCACCCATCCGACGAGTGATGTCCCCGGCGGCTTGCCTGGGTCCGGCGCGGCCGCAGGGGCGGGCGCGGCGGCCGCCGGGACCGGTTGGGCAACGGGCGCGGGTTGCTGGTTGCCCCCCGGATTTGGCTGAGGTACCACCGCCGCCTGCTGTTGCACCTGCGCTGACCGCGGGGTGAGGGCCTTCAGGATGGCGGGCAGCAGGCCCAGTTTGGGAAGCGGTGCCGCGTCATTGGCGCCGACGGGTTTGTGCCCGATCGGGCGGTTGAACGGCGCGATCGCGGACGGACTCGGGATTCGGAAGGCCTGGTTGGCCATGGGTTGGGCTTCTGCCGCCGCACCCGTGCAGGGATCGGCGGCCGCTGGCGGCGCCACGACGGCCGCGACGATTAGCCCGACTGCGGCGGCCGAGGCCACCGATACGGATGCGATTCGACGACGCGGCGACATGTCACACCTTTCCCAGGAGGACGTCGCATGGACGTCAACAGTTGCTGATGTGACGATAGTGATCAGTGGGACTGTTGTGGTCAGTGATCTGTCGAAAGGTATGCATTCGTGACCGCGTCGCAACACAAGCCTTTGCTGCTGCCGGTGGCGCTCGCGGAATTTCAAGCGTCAGTGGTACCGGCTTTGCGGTGGTACTTTCCGTTTGATCGGTCGCCGAATGACGACCCGAGGAAGGAACGTCATGCCAGTGAGTAATTCAGGGGTGGCGTTGCTCTTCGCCGCCATGGGCGCCGCGCTGGCGATCGCCGCTGCACCGGTTGCCGCTGCGGACCCGCCGTGCGACCCGGCGGTCGTGGCCTGCGATGCGCCCGGGAACGTCGATTCGCCGGGGAACGTGGAGATCAACGACGCCCCATCAGTGGTCCCCTCACCCGACGAGGATTATCCCTTCGACAACGACTGGTACTTCGACGCCGCGGGCGGTGGGACGGCGCTACAGCCGAACCACCCGGGCGGCGGCAGTGGCGGCGGTGGTGGTGGCGGCGGTCACGGTGGCGGTGGTGGTGGCGGACACCGCTAACTCAATTCGGCTCGCCGTCAACAACTTCGCCGTCAACAACTTCGCCGTCAACAACTTAGGAGAATTGCCCATGATGCTTTCCACTTCTGCCGCGCGTCGCGCGGTCGCAGGCGCCATCGGTGCGGGCGCGATCGTCGGCGCGACGTACTTCGCCGTCCCATCCGCGAGCGCAGCTCCGCCGCCCCCACCGCCTGCGCCGGGTTGCTCGGCGGGTGACTACGAGCAGATCACTTCCGAGGTCTCGGCGGCGACCTCGGCTTACTTCTTCAGCCATCCCGACGTGAACGCATTCTTCTCCACGCTCAAGGGCCGGCCGAAGGATCAGACCAAGAGTGAGGTCGCGACCTACTTCGACGGCAATCCGCAGGCGAAGACCGACCTCGCCGGAATCCGGCAACCCCTGCACGACTTCAAGACTCGCTGCCAGTAACGGGGATTGCCGACGGCACGCCGAGCGCCATGACGGCGACGTCGTCCTCGAGCCCACTTCCGAAGCTGCCGAGCAGTGTCTGGATCGCGGCGACGATGCTCCTCGGCGTGGCCGGACCATGCGCGGAGGCGAAGTCGAGCAGTGCATCGTGGTCGTCGTACCGGGCGGTGCCCGTCCCCATCCGCGCCTCGGTCAGGCCGTCGGTGTACACCACGAGTGTGTCGCCGGGCGCCAAATGGACTCGGGCCGAGACGAATTGAGGGTCGGGCAGGATGCCAACCGCCTGTCCGCCGATCGTGTCCACGTAGCGGGCCCGCCCGTCGGCCCCGATGAGAAGTGCCGGCGGGTGCCCGCCCGTCGCCAACTCGATGTCGAACCCCTCGTCGCGACCGGCCACCAAGATCCCGAACACCACGGTGCAGAACCTGGGATCGTCGCCATGAAACTCGTGGCTGAGCACTGTGTCGAGGTTCCTCAGCACCTCCACCGGGTCGTCGTCGTATACCGCGGCGGCACGCAACGTGTACCGGGTCAGCGATGTCACCGCCGCCGCACCGGCACCCTTGCCCGACACGTCGCCGAGGAAGAAGCCCCATTTGTCGCGCGCGAGCGGAAACAGATCGTAGAAGTCGCCGCCGACGTCGTCGAACGACGCGGGGTGGTAGTAGGCGCAGGCCTCCAAGCCGACGGGCGGGGCCAGCAGGGGAGGTATCAGCGACCGCTGCAATGTCGTCGCGAGCTCCTGCACCCGCGCACGCTCACGATCGGCAATTTGCCGGGCCTCGAGCAGTTCACGCTCGTAGGCACGCCGGTCGCTTGCGTCCTGCACCGTGACGCGCACCAACAGGGGCCGGCCAGCGTCGTCGTCCTTGACGTTCGCCGTCAGGAATACCGGTAGCCGAGTGCCGTCGGAGGCGACTAGTTCGACGGTGACGCCCGCGAGTTGGCCCTGCATTTGCAACAGGGGGCCGAAGTGCGTCTCGTAGTGAATCCGGCTGCCGACGCTGAGTAACTCGGTGAATAGCCTGTCGCGCAACGCATTGCGCTCGTACCCGAGCCACCGAGACAGGGTGGCGTTGACGGATGCGATGCGACCGTCCGGCCAGTGGGAGAGCTGCCCGCTCGGGGCATGCTCGTAGAGATCCTCGTAGTCGTCGAGCGGGTGCTGGCCCGGCGTCATACGCGTTCGACGAACGCGGCGATCGCGTCCGCGGTGTCGTCCGGGCTGCTCAGCTGTGGGCAATGCCCGGTCGCATCCAACGTGACGAGCTCGCTACCCCCGATGTGCTCGTGCACGTACGCACCGACCGCTCGCGGGGCGAGCGTGTCGTGCGCGCACTCGACGACGAGGGTGGGCACCGTGACGTGAGGAAGGTCGGCGCGGTTGTCGGACAAGAAGGTGGCGCGGGCGAACACCAGTGCCTTGGCCGGGTCGGTTCGGCAAAAGCTCTCGGTGAGCTCGTCGTTGAGTTCGGGCCGCTCGGGGGTGCCCATGATGACCGGCGCCATCGCCCGCGACCACCCAAGATAATTGCTCTCAATCGAGTCGAGAAGTTCGTCGATGTCGGCCCGCGAGAATCCGCCGTGATAGCCGTCGCAGTCGATGTACCGCGGAGAGGGAGTGAGCAGGACCAGGCCAGCGAAGCGCTCGGGCTCGGCGACCGTGGCGAGCACGCCGATCATCGCCGCCACCGAGTGGCCGACGAAGACGACGTCGGTCAAGTCCAACTCCCGGATGATGTCGAGCACGTCGTCGGCGTACCCCACCAACGACGCGTACCGCGCTGCGTCCCACGCCGACGGGTCCGACGAGCCTGAGCCGACATGGTCGAACAACACGACCCGGAAGCGCGGCGTCAACCGCTCGGCCACCAACCGCCACAAATTCTGATCGCATCCGAATCCGTGCGCCAGCATCACGGTCGGACCATCCTGCTTTCCGACGATCTTGACGTTGTTCTTGGCGTACACGTCCACGCGCCGATTCTCGCATCCGCCCCGGTCGTGCAGCAGGAAAGTGAACTACGGAGCACCTATTGACGAATGCGTCATTGGGTCTGGACCCGCCCCTGATCGACATCAGGATGCTCCGCTAGGGTGGGCCGAGCACTGCGGCGTCCCATTGACGCCGCGGACGTCCTCGAGTTGAGCCTCCAGCTCGAGGTGTTGTTGAGCGCCGCCCGCGGTGGGCATGTGCGCGCGGGGAGTGAGGTCCTTCATGAACGAGCCAAATATGGCCGACGACGATCAGTCGCCGAGCCAACAGGCATTCGCCGTCGACCAGTCGCGGATCGCCGGTGCCGTGGTGCTATCCGTCCGTGGTGACATCGATGCGCTCACGGCGCCGCACTTGACCGACGCGATGCTCGCGGCGCTTCCCGAACCACCGTCGGCCGTGATCGTCGATCTCTCCGACGTCGACTTCCTGGCCTCTGCTGGTATGACCGCGCTCGTCACGGCCAACGAACGGACCGCGCCCGGTGTCCGGTTTCTGGTGGTCGCTGACGGATCGGGAACCAGTCGGCCGCTCAAGCTGATGGGACTCGACCGCGTGCTCGCGCTGTATCCGACCCTCGACGAGGCAGTCCGCGCCTTGTCGTGACCGGCTAACCCCGCGCGGGGCGCAGCTGGCCCTTCGGCCGGTGCACGCGACGAATCGGGTCGTGGGCGGTGCCGTGGGCGAGCTCGTCGCGTAATTGTTGGATGTTCGACAATTCGCCGTAGAGCGCCCGGATCGAATAGTTCAGCACCGCCATCGACGAGCGAAGTCCTGGGTCATCGCTGATCCCCAGATCCCTCGTGCGCTGCTTGCTCCACAGAGCTTCGTCGAGCCGGCTGCGCGTCACGGCGAGGTGATGGTCGAGCATCTCGACCACGCGCTCCGGATCGCTGTCCCGCGCGAGCCACGTCTTGAGGATGACCGAATGCTTGATGATGACCTGGTCGGTGACGGGCAGTGCGTCGACCCACCGACGCAGCGTGGACAGTCCGCGCTCGGTGGCCTGATAGAGCGTGCTGGTCCGCTTGCCCGTGCGAACCTCCTTGGCGGTGACCATGTCTCGGTCCACCAGCCGAATCAGCTCGCGACGGACGTGGCTCACCGACGGCGACCAGTAGAAGTGCCCGACGGAGAACTCGGCGCGGGTCTTGAGCTCGCCCGCCGTCAACTGCTCGTCGTTGGTGGCCAGGATGCCCAGCACCAGGTAGGCCGTGGTCGGCAGGTCACCGACCGCCCGCGGGCTCACGGCACCGGCCGGAAGTAGGGCAGCCACAGGTCGTCGCTCACCTCACGGAAGTCGACCTGCACCGGCAGTCCCACCCGTAGCTCGGCGGTGCTGGTCCCGATGATGTTCGTCAGCATCTGATAGCCCTCGTCGAGCGTGACGATGGCTGGCGCGTAAGGAGTTTCGAACACCGGCGTGGCGGCGCGGTACACCACCGTCCAGCTGTACACCACGCCACGGCCGCTGCTGGCCTCCCACCCGACGTCGAAGGACAGGCATTGCCTGCAGTGCTCGGCGGGCGGGAAGTCGGCGGCGTGGCAGGCGGCGCAGCGCTGAAAGCGCAACGTCTGTTCGGCGCAGCCCTCCCAGAACGGCTTGGTCAATGGTCCTGGCGTGGCGTGCGGAACCGCGGCCCGCTGGGCATTCAGTTCAAGCTCGTTGTCGTTCATCGTGATTCGGCCCCCAGCAGTAGGACGGTGGTGAACAACGCGCCCGCGCCCCCGTTACTGCACAGGGCGATGTGCGCGTCGGGCACCTGGAGCTCACCCGCTTCACCGCGGATTTGCTGCACTGCGCGGATGGCCCGCTGCATCATCTGCGGATTGGTGCCTGCGTGGCTGAACGACATGGTGCCCCCGTCGGTCGTGACGGGATGGCTCCCGGTGATCGCGATGTGGCCGTCCGCGACGAAGGGGCCGCCCTCGCCGTCCTGGCAGAACCGGAAAGCCTCCAACTGGCGAATGATCTCGAACGAGAACGGGTCGTAGAGCTCCAACACGTCGACGTCGTCGCGATCGAGTCCGGCGTGCGCGAAGGCCTTGTCCGCGGCATGCCTGCCCACCAATCCGTTCGGGTCGAGGCCGCGTCGGCCGGCCAAGTCCCACGCCGGGGGATGCTGGTACGACGGTCCGTTGAAGTCCGCGCCGCTGCCCAGCACGTAGACTGGCTTGCGCGACGCGTCAATCCGGTCGACGTTGGCGACCACCACCGCGCACCCACCCTCGGACGTCGTCGCGCAGTCGAGCAGATGGAAGGGATCTGCGATCATGCGTGACGCGGTGATGTCGTCAGGGGTGAACGGCCCCCGGCCCGCGTACACGGCTGCCGGGTTGGCGGAACCATTGTTGCGGATGGTGGCCGCGACGATCGAAAGTTGTTCGCGCGTCGTGCCATACACCTCCATGTGCCGCCGCGCGATCAATGCGAATTCGGCGGTCGTGAACATGCCCCACGGTGCGACGAACTCGTTCTCAGGGCGGGTCCACGGCGCGGTCGCGGAGTGGTCGCGATACTCCTGGGCCTGCGCGGCCACCAGCACCACCACGTCGGCGAGCCCGTTTTCGATGGCGGCGACGGCCTCGGTGACCATCCCGACGCCGAAAGTGGAGCCCTGCCAGGCCGGTCCGAGTCGTAGGTCGTAGATCAACGACGCCGTCTGTTCCGAGGTGATCCCGTCGACGTCGTCGAGCGTGAGCCCGGCGTCGTCAAGGGCGCCGAGGGTGGCCTCGACGATGAGCCGTCGGGTGGTCTCGCCGTCCAGGCTGCGGCCCTGTTTGGTGTTGTAGACGCCGGCGATGGCGGCCTTGCGGGCTGGCACTGTGCCTCCTGGGGTTAGTTCTCGTCTGCGACGACGCCGAGGTACGTGCCGTAGACCCGTACCTCTTCACCGTCTCGGGACACGCTGCCGAGGTATCTGCTTCGCGGAGGCCCTGTTTCATCGTGCGCGGTTTCGTCGTCCGCGGCGAGCACGTCGAATCTGACGTCCACCGGCCGCGACGTGGCGGGGTCGGTGATCTCGACGACCACGGCCACCGCACGCTCGCCCGCATCCCAGTCCACCGCGGTGACGCGGTGGCGCGACGTCAGCTCGAGCACGGTCGAGTCCTGCCTGAGCAGGAACCGGATCGGCGCGCACAATTCGCCTGCCCTTGGCGGCACGCACAAGGTGATCGCCACCGTCAGATCCCCTGTCCTGCTAGGAATTCGGTGACGGCAGTGGCCAATCCGATCGGACTGCTGGACTGGATCGTGTGCCCGGCACCTTCGACGCGGTGCCAGGTGGCACCCGTGATCAACCCGGCGAACTCGGCGGCGGCCGCATCGGAGAGCACCTTGCTGCGCTCCCCGCGCAGAATGGTGGTCGGACACGCGATGCGGCGGGCCAGTTCGCGGATGGCGTCGCCGACCGGCAGGTGGCTCCCGCCGGGGTGGAACTGAGAATCGTCGTACTTGAAGCCCAGTCGCCCGTCGTCACGCCAGCGCAGATTGGCCGCCAGGTTGTCGCTCTCGACCTCGTCCAGATCGGCGAACGACGGTTGGGACGTGATGAACTCGTTGATCGACGCGGTCGCAGGACTGGTCAGTTCGGGGCCGACGTCGACGATTACCAACGCGGCGAGTTCGGGTGGCCGCCGGGCAGCCCACGCGATCGCACCGATACCTCCCATCGAATGTCCCACCAACACCACCCGTTTGAGGCCTAGCGCCACGACGGTGGCGGAGATGTCGTCGGCCGTCTCCTCGGACCCGTACTCCCCGGGCGACCATTCGCTCTCCCCGTGTCCGCGTAAGTCCAACGAGATGCAGCGCGCGCGGCCGCGTAGCAGGTTTCCGACGACGTCGAATGTATGCGCGTGCAGTCCGCCGCCGTGGAGGAAGATCATCGCGGGATCGGCTGCTGCGCCTGGCCATTCGAGGTAGTGGATGCCGCCGCCGTGCGAGCCGGCGAGCATGCCCTCGGCAGGTAGCACGAAGCCCGTCGGATCGACGCCGTGCCGCTGCGCCGCCGCCACCAGTCGGGCATATCGGGTGCCGAAGGACTCGGCCCGCAGGGTGCGGACCGATGGGCGGCCGGTCACAGGCCCGCAGGCCGGCGGCTGGTCGCCCCGACCTCCTCGAGTGCTGCGATGTCCTCGGCCGATGTGCCCAACACGTCGGTCAGTACCTCCCGGGTGTGCTGACCGTACAAAGGTGCCGGTGTGGAGATCCACCGGCGGGGGCGGCTCGCGAACGTGAACGGCAGGCCGGTGGTCTTGAAACTGCCTGCGACGGGATGGTCGACGAGCTCCCAGAAGCCGCGTGCGGCAAGGTGTTCGTCGTCAAGTAACTCGGACGCTGGTACCACCGGGGCAGCCCCAATTCCGTGCTCCCGCAGGCGGGTTACTGCGTCCGAGACGCTGCGCTGCGAGGTCCAGTCGGCGATCAGCTTGTCGAGTTCGTCGGCTTGTCGGCGACGGCCCGCTTCGTCGTGCAGGGTGGCGTCGGCGACCAATTCCGAAGGCCCGATCAGGTCGGCCAGCGCCGGCCAGGCGTCGTCACTCAGAACCGCGATGGCGACCCACTGATCGTCGCCCGCGCAGCGATAGACACCTTGGGGGCTGGCGCCCGGCCCGCGGTTTCCGTCGCGGTGCATCTCGACGCCGTTGCGCGAATACTCGAGCACGCCTTCGGCGGCAACGTTCAACGCCGCCTCCACCATGGTCGACTCGACGTGCACTCCGGTGCCGGTGCGGTCCCGGATGCTCAGTGCGGCAATCGCAGCGAACGCGGCGTGCAGCCCGGCGAGCGGATCGCACGCGCCGCGCGGAATGACGGGCGGGCCGTCGGCGGGCCCCGTCATCCAGGCCATTCCGCTGGCCTGTTCCATCGTCTGCGCGAATCCGACGCGGTCACGCCACGGTCCGTCCAGCCCGAAGGCGGGCATCCGAATCATCGTCGCCGTCGGATTGGTGGCGTGCACCACGTCCCATTCGAGCTCGAAGTTGGCCATTACCCGAGGGGAGAAGTTCTCGATGACGAGGTCGGCGTGCGCGATGAGATGCAGCGCTGACGTACGCCCTTGGGAGGTACCGAGTTCGAGGCTGATGCCGCGCTTGTTGGTGTTGCTGCACTGGAAGACTGGGCCCCACTCCCACCACTGGTCGGTGCCAGGCGGCGGCCCGCCGGCGAAGCGCATGCCGTCCGGACGGCGCACGCCTTCGATCTTGATCACGTCGGCGCCCAACGCGGCAAGTACCTGGGTTGCAAAGGGACCCGCCCAGAAGGCCGTGAAGTCCACGATGCGTATCCCGTTCAGCGGCAACGCGGCGCGCGATGGCTTCGGAGGGCGGGCTGGGTCCCGCAGCCATGACACCCGGCCGTTGTCCGCGCCGAGGGCAGGGGCGGCGGTCGGGGTTCTGGTGGGAATGGCTGCGCTGCGGTAGGGCACCCGAGGCGCGGTGGTGCCGTCCTCCGACGTGACGAACACTCCGCGCTCGACGTAGTGGTCGATGCCCGTGATGCTCTGCGGAGCCGCGATGGGGGCCACTGGAATCCGGAAAGCCGTTGCCAGTTCGATGATTTCGTCGGTCGTCTTGGTGGAGGCCCAGTCGTGCACCATCGCCAGGAACTCGTCGCGCCGCCGTACCCGCCCGGCAAAGGACGCCAGCTCCTCGTCGTCCAACAGGTCCGGCCGCTCGATGAGCACCAGAAAGTCCTGAAACTGCTGCGCGGTGATGGTGCAGAAGCCCACTGCTCCATCGGCGGTCGGCACGATGGAGGGCAGTTCGAGACTGCGCAGTCCCAAGGCCTGGTCGGCTCCGAGCACGCTGGCCGACACGGCGCCCAACGAACCCATCGCGATCACCATGGCCTCGTAGAGCGAGACGTCGATGGTTTCGCCAGCGCCGGTGCGTACCGCTGCCGCGGCGGCCACCGCGGCGTAGGCGCCTGCGAACCATTCGCCGATCCTGCCGCCGGCCTGCATCGGCTCCGAGCCGGGCCAGCCGCGGCCACCGATGGAACCGCAAAGAGCTTGCAGCAGAAACTCGTTCACTTGCAGGCCGCTGTCCACGTAGGGGCCCGTGGTTCCGAACGGCGTGATGGCCACCACTACCGCCGACGGGCGCGCCGCCGTGGTCACGTCGGCCAGCGACCACCCCGCGGCGAGATCGGTGATGACGACGTCTGCTCTTGCGAGCAGGTTGGCAATCTCGGCGGCACCGTGGTCGCCGACGACCGATTGCTTACCCGCGGCGAGGTAGCCGAACAGCGCCCCCGCACCCGTATCCGGTCGTGCGCTCCAGTGCCGCATCGGGTCACCGCGTGGCGGCTCGATCTTGACCACCGCCGCGCCGGCGTCGACCAACATCTTGCCGCAGTAGGCCGTCGCGATTCCAGAACCGACTTCAAGTACCCGTAGCCCGTCGAACGGTAGCTCTGTCACCCTAGTTGCCCAGAGTCGTTGCCCGGCCTGCGATTCCGGCGGCCTCGACCATCCTTGCTTGGCCGAACGCCGTCATGCGGGCCCACGCGTCACGGTCACGTTGGCTGGCTTCGCGGCCCACGTGAGTCACGACGTCGACGTCGACCGCCTGCGCCCTTAAATGTCCGGCCCGCGCGTGCTCCTTCGGGATGTGGCCGAACGGGTCGAACGAGTACGCGGCCATGGCATTTTCGTGGGTGATCTTGTTGATGACGGCGTCATCGAGGTGGCCCATCGTTTCGATGACGTCCTCGGGGGCGAACGGCCAGTTGCTGTCCGAGTGCGGGAAGTCCGACTCCCAGCACAGCATGTCCTCGTTGAACCAGTCCATGTTCTGGACGCCGACCTTGTCGCTGATGAAGCACGTGTAGAGGTGCCGCTTGAACACGTCCGTCGGGCCGTCGTATCCCTTCGGGAATTTGGCTGCGGTCCAACCGGAGTGGCGGTCGAGTACGTGCTCGGCGCGCCAGAGGAAGTATGGGATCCATCCGACGTCGCCCTCGGTCAGCGAGAACTTGAGTTCGGGGAAGTCTTCGTAGAATTCGGCCCAGATCAGTTCGATGAGTGTGTACATGCTCATCATCGACGAACCGGTCATGTTCACACTCGGAGGCGCATCCAACGAGAACATCGGAGCCCGCGACGACGATCCGACGTGCGTGCACAGCACGGTCTTGTGCTCGCACGCCGCTTCGAACAGTGGGTACCAATGCTTGGTGTGGATGCTCGGCATGTTGAGCGCTTCCGGGTTTTCGGAGAAGGTCACCGCGTGACAACCCTTGTCCGCCAAGCGTTTGAGCTCCTTGGCGGCCTCGTCGACGTCGAACAGCGGAAGGATTCCGCAGGGGATGAACCGTCCAGGGTAGGCGCCGCACCATTCGTCGACGTGCCAGTCGTTGTAGGCCTTGATCATGACGAGGTTGACGTCGCGGTCGGGCCCCTGGTTGAGCACCTGACCCGAGAAGCCGGTCCAGTTCGGGAAGTTCAGTCCGGCGAGTTGGCCGCCCGCGTTCATGTCGCGCACGCGTTCGTCGACGTTGAAGCAGCCCGGCCGCATCTCGTCGTAACTGTTGGCGTCGATGTTGTACATCTCGCGAGGTTTGCCTGCGACTGCGTTGAGCCCCATGTTCCGCCCACGAAGCTCGCCGTAGTACCACTGCTGAGTGCCGTCGGCTTCCTGCAGGACTCGCGGCGCGTATTTCTTGTAGGCCGCGGGTACGTGCGCGTCGAACATGTCGGCGGGTTCCGCGATGTGGTCGTCGACGCTGATCAGGATCAGTTCATCCTTGTGCACGATGGCTCCCTGTGGCCCTGAGGTACGCAGATATTACTGACTATTAGATGATGACGTGGATCACGCTGTCAACGGCTCAGATGCTGTTCAGCCGCCCCATGGCTCAGTATGCGGATGCAATGGTGATGACTATTAGTCATCGGCTTGAGGGAGCTGGACTGTTCCACGGCCTTGATGTGGGCGACGGCGCCGTCAGGCCGATTGGCACGCCGCGCAGAGCCCCCAGAAGGTGACCTCGGCTTCCCGGACGCGAAACCCCTCGCCGCCGCTCGGGCTGAGGCACGGCGCCGCGCCGACCGCGCAGTCCACGTCCTGCACCGTGCCGCACGATTCGCAGATCAGGTGATGGTGGTTGTCGCCGATCCGCCGCTCGTAGAGCGCAGCGGAGCCGGCGGGCTCGAACTTGCGGATCAGCCCGGCGCGGGTCAGGTCGTTCAGCACCAGGTAGACCGCCTGCGGCGACGAGCCGGGGAGACCCGTCGTGATCTGCTCGAACACCTTCTCGGCGGTGGAGTGCGGCGTCGCCTCCAGCACCTGCAGAACGGCGATGCGCCCGGAGGTGGTGCGCAGGTTGGCCGCGCGGAGCTCCTGCTTGTACTGCGTGATCGCGTCGTCCATTCCGTCAGGTTAGCATGACCTAACCATATATACGACTAAATCATAATCTTGAATTACTCAAAACAACGTGTACAGTGGGGGTATGACCAATCACGCAATATCCACCACTGAATTCGTCGCTTCGGAGGCGCTCGCCGCCGACCTGCAGTCCGTGCTCGTCGAACTGCTGGAACTGCAGGCCCAGGCCAAGCAGGCGCACTGGACGGTCGTCGGGCCCCACTTCCGCTCCATCCACCTCGAACTCGACGAGATCGTCGACGCGGTGCGCGAGCATGCCGACACGGTCGCCGAGCGCATGCGTGCGCTCGACGCGGTGCCCGATGGGCGCACCCGCACCATCGCAAACACCACCCGCCTCGCCGCCTTCCCGGAAGGCGAAGTGAGTGTCGAGCGGGCCGTCGCGGTGATCGCGGAGCGAATCATCGCCGTGGTCAACACCATTCGTGCGGTGCACGATGACGTCGACGACCAGGATCCCACTAGCGCGGACATCCTCCATTCCGTGCTGGAAACGCTGGAGAAGCAGCGGTGGATGCTGGCGTCGCAATTGCGGCACATCGCCAACTGACCGCACGCGCCCACGGGGTTTCGTGGGTCGTGCGCTGGGGTATCTAAGACAGCAACGGCTACGAAGGGCTGCAACGATGAAGGCAATTGAGCACGGAACCGCTCGCTGCCCCCGATGCATGGCGCTCGCCGAATACCAGTTCTTCGATCGCGGCGACGACACGCTGTCCTACGAAGTGCGGTGCAACGTGTGCAAGAACGTCTACATCGAAATCACCGAGGTTCCTGTCGCCTCCGCCGCGTGAGCTACGTCACCAACAACTAGGCCGCCATCCGGCAAACCCGCATGACGGTTACCGGAATGTTTCCAGTGTCTCAGCGCTGTCACCGTCTCCTCACAGGTTGGCCCACGGTGTGACTGTCTAAATGGCAGTGTGACAACGACATTGGAGCCGCCCGCCACGCCAACCGAAGCCGCTGAACCGCCTCGCACGGGCCGTTTCGCCCGTCCGACCTGGGATCGCTTCGGTTTCGGCGTGTTGTTGGTGGCTACGGCGGTGTTCTACCTGTGGAACATCACCGTCAACGGCATGGGCAACCAGTTCTACGCCGGGGCCGCTCAGGCCGGGTCGAAGAACTGGGAAGCGTTGCTGTTCGGCTCGCTGGACACGCAGAACTTCATGATGGTCGACAAGCCACCGGTATCGCAGTGGGCGATGGGGCTGTCCGGGCAGATCTTCGGGTTCAGCAGTGCCTCGATGTTGATCCCCGAGGCGTTGATGGGGGTCGCGACGGTGGCGTTGCTGTATGCCGCCGTGCGTCGCATCAGTGGACCCAACGCTGCGCTGCTCGCCGGGGCCGCGTTGGCCGTGACGCCGGTGGCGGCACTGATGTTCCGGTTCAACAACCCCGATGCGGTGATGGTGCTGCTGATGATGGCCGCGGCCTATTGCGCGGTCCGGGCGTTGGAGCACGCCAGCGCGAAATGGATGATCCTCGTCGGCGTCGCGCTCGGATTCGCCTTTCTGGCCAAGATGCTCGAGGGCATCATGGTGGCGCCTGCGATCGGTCTCGTCTATCTGGTCGCGGCGCCGACGTCGGTGCGAAAGCGACTGCTGCATCTCGTCGGGTCCCTCGGCGCGTTGCTCGTTTCGGCGGGTTGGTTCGTGTTGTTGACGTTGTGGTGGCCGGCGGCCTCGCGGCCCTACATTGCGGGCTCGACGGACAACAACTTCATGAATTTGGTGCTGGGTTACAACGGGTTCGCCCGCGTGCTCGGCAAGAACCACGGCATGTTCCAAGCGAACCCCGTCGTCGGCGCCGCGGCCGGCACCTCCTTCGAGGCCAGCGAAAGCCATCACGGCGGATTTCACGGCTTCGGCGATTCGGCGCAGGGCCTGACGCGGCTGTTCACCGGCGAGTTCGGCTTCGAGATCGGCTGGCTGCTGCCCGCCGCGCTGCTCGCGTTGGTGTTCGTGCTGATCTCGCGGGGCCGGGCGCCACGCACCGACCTGGTCCGCGCCGGCGCCATCCTGTTCGGCGGCTGGATGCTGGTCGACGGCCTCGTGCTCAGCTACATGAAGTCCATGGTCCACCCGTACTACAGCTTCTCGTTCGCGCCCGCGGTGGCCGGGATCTTCGCGCTCGGCGTCCATGAGATGTGGGGCAAGCGCGACACGTGGTTCGGCCGTGGCGGCCTCGCCACGCTCATCCTCGCCACCGGCGGGTGGGCCTGGTGGGTCCTCGGCCGCAACGCTGACTGGCTCCCCGCCCTGCGCTGGACGATCCTGGCCGTGACGATCGTCGCGGCCGTCGCCCTCCTGGTATCGCTGAGCTCAGAAAGCCGTCGACGGTTCGCCGTTGGCGCGCTCGTCGTCGGCCTCTTCGCGGCCCTGCTGGGCGCCGGTGCCTACAGCATCGCCACAGTCGGCCAACCCCACGACGGCGGCGGGCCGAGAGTCGGACCCGCGCAGAAGGACGACGGACACGGCGGACCTTGGTGGGCGCAGGACACCGACACTCCGGAGTTGGAGGCCATGCTCCGAAACACCCACACCGACTGGTCGGCGGCGATCAACCGCTCGTCGGCGGCGGCCGGCCTCGAGTTGTCCACCAACACCGCGGTGATGGCGATCGGCGGATTCGGAGGCAGCGACCCGGTGCCGACGTTGGCCCAGTTCCAGCAGTACGTGGCCGAGCACCGCGTCACCTATTACGTGGCGCCAAGCGCTGAGAAGCGGCCCGGCGGATTCGGCGGTAACTCACACACCGACATCACGGACTGGGTGGCCGCCAACTTCACCCCGATCAAGGCTGGCACCGCCACCGTCTACGACCTGACCGCACCGAAGACGTAGGCCCGTAGTGGCACCGCCCCATTAGGACTACGGACTTCCCAGGGTTCGACCAGTGCCCTTCTCCCGAGAGGCTGAAGGCACCAGTCAATCGCACCCTGAAAGGCAAGTCATGTCGCTCAAAGTCGTAGTCATCGGTGGTTCCGGGCTCATCGGTTCGAAGGTCGTCGCCAACCTCACCGAACAGGGGCACGAGGCGATCGCCGCGTCCCCGCAATCTGGGGTGAACACCCTGACCGGTGAGGGCCTGGCCGAGGTGCTGGCAGGTGCCCAGGTAGTTCTCGACGTGTCCAACTCGCCGTCGTTCGCCGACGACGATGTGCTGCACTTCTTCACCACGTCGACGGGCAATCTGCTGGCCGCAGAACGGGCAGCCGGTGTCGAGCACCATGTCGCGCTATCCGTCGTGGGTTCAGACCGCAATCCCAACAGCGGCTACCTCCGGGCCAAGGATGCGCAGGAGAAGCTGATCAAGGAGTCCGGCGCCGCGTACTCGATCGTGCGTGCGACCCAGTTCTACGAGTTCGTGGCGCAGATCGCCGGCTCGGCGACGGAGGGAAACGTGGTGCGGCTGCCGCACGCACTCATGCAGCCCATGGCGGCCGACGACGTCGCCACCGCCGTCACCCGCGCGGTGACCGGGGCTCCAGTCAACGGGGTCACCGAGGTCGCGGGGCCCGAGAAAATCGCCATGGATGACTTCGTCCGCACGGGTCTCGCCGCGCAAGGCGACCCTCGCCAGGTGGTGGCCGATTCGCAAGCCCCCTATTTCGGCGAGGTGATCGACGACCACAGCATCGTCCCGGCTGACGGCGCCACCCTCGCTGGCACCCGCTTCGCCGACTGGCTCGCATCGCACGTCACCAGCGGAGCACGGTGACTCGGGACTTCGGCATGGAACTAACCGATCACACCGCATTGATCACGGGCGGGACGGCCGGCATCGGGTTCGAGTCCGCACGACTCATGGCCCAGGAGGGCGCTTCGGTGATCATCGCGGGCCGCGACCGTGATCGGGGTGAGCGGGCCGCCGCTGCCATCGGTTCCAATGCCCGTTTCGTGCACGCGGACATGGCCGACCTCGGATCGGTGGAATGGCTTGTGCGCCAATGCGGAAAGGTCGACATCCTGGTGAACAACGCGGCCAGCTTCCCGGCCGCGCTCACCGTTGACCAAGACCCGCAGGCGTTCGAGTCGATGTTCGACACCAACGTCCGCGGGGCCTACTTCCTGGTGGCCGGCCTGGCGCGCGGAATGGTGGAGCGCCGCCGCGGCGTCATCGTCAACGTCACGACCCTGGCCGCGTTCAAGGGCATCGCCGGAGCCTCGGCATACAGCGCATCGAAGGCCGCGCTGGAATCCTTGACCCGTACCTGGGCAGCCGAATTCGGGCCTGCGGGAGTGCGCGTCAACAGTGTCGCGCCCGGACCGACCCGTACCGAAGGCGTCGCCGCGGAGTGGGGCGAGACCAACGAAGAACTCGGCAGGGGCTTGCCGCTCGGCCGCACCGCATACGCCTCGGAGATCGCAGAGGCCGTGCTGTTCCTCAGTTCGCCGCGATCGAGTTTCATCACCGGCTCGACGCTGCACGCCGACGGCGGCGGCGCAGCTGTCTAATTCACACCCCGAGAAAGGAATTCAACATGTCGAAGTCAGCTAGTTCGGTCTGGGAGACGGCGCTCACCGTCGTCCAAGAGGTCAAGCCGCCCTTCATCCCGGAGGGTGCCGAGGCCATGACCGTCGTCATCAACTACCCGGCGGGTGACCCCGGCGCGCCTCCGCACCGGCACCCAAGCGGCCCCGCCTTCGGATACATGCTCGAGGGAGAGATGCTCTTCGAGCTCGAAGGCGAAGCGCCGCGGGTCATTCGCGCCGGAGAGGCCTTCTGGGAACCCGGCGGCGACGTCATCCACTACCAGGACGGCAACAACCGCGACGACATGCCGAGCCGCTTCGTCGTCACGATGCTCTGTGTCCCGGGGCAGCCGATGCTCGAGTTGGTCTCCGAATCCGAACTCGAGGAAAGGAAGCATCTGCGCGTCGCTGGGTAGCTCGCTCAGTACGGCTGGATGTCAACCACGGGTACCGGGCTCTTGACCTCGACGTTGCCGGGTGATGGGCACGTGGTACCCGTGGAAGCCACCACGCAGAACTTCTTCAGTGAGCTCGGTGCGGCCGTGACCGCGGGTGCGGCGACGAGCGCGACCGCGGCAGCGGCAGCCGCCAAAAGTGCTGTGGCGTGGCGCTTTTCAGTTCGCATGGTAATTCCTAGGACTTGTGGTTACCACCCCGACGCTACCCGGCTAATGGCATAGGAATATGGTCCACTTTTATGACAGATTCATGGGCCACTTCGAAGTCCGATGCTGCTGCCTCGTTCGGCGCCGACCTGCATCTGGACCTCGCTGGACCGGGGTTGCGTGCCGGGCTCATGGACGCGCTGCGTGAGGCCGTGCGCACCGGCCGGCTGACCCCGGGCACCCGGCTGCCGTCGTCACGCTCGCTTGCGGCCGACCTTGGCGTGGCACGCAATACCGTCGCCGACTCGTACGCTGAACTGATCGCGGAGGGCTGGCTCACCGCGCAGCAGGGTTCGGGCACCAGGGTGGCCCGGCGGGCCGAGCCGCGCCGTACGGCCGGGGCGGCCGGGGCCAGACCTACGCGGCAGCGGCCCGCGTACGGTCTGATGCCGGGTTCCCCGAAGCTCTCCGAGTTTCCGCGCGCGCAGTGGCTGGCCGCGGCGCGTCGGGCGCTGACCGCCGCGCCGCACGACGCCTTCGGGTACGGCGACCCCGCGGGCCGGGTCGAGCTGCGCACCGTGCTCTCGGATTATCTGGCGCGGGCCCGCGGCGTCTATGCCGAGCCGGAGCGGGTCGTCATCTGCTCCGGTTTCCAACATGGCTTGATGCTGACTGCGCAGGCGCTGATGGCCCGCCGGGTCCGTGCAGTGGCCGTCGAGTCGTATGGCTTTGACGTCTACCGCGACCTGCTGGAGCAGGCCGGGCTGCGCATCCCGTCGCTGCGTGTCGACGAATGTGGCGCGTGCACAGAGGATTTGGCGAGCATGCGCGGCGTAGGGGCGGTGCTGTTGACTCCTGCGCATCAGTACCCGACGGGCGTCGAACTACACCCGGACCGACGGGCCGCGGCTATCGACTGGGCGCGGGCCACCGGCGGGTTGATCCTGGAGGACGACTACGACGGCGAGTTCAGATACGACCGTCAGCCGGTGGGCGCGCTGCAGGGGCTCGACCCCGACCGGGTGGTGTACTTCGGTTCGGCCAGCAAGTCGTTGGCACCGGGGCTGCGGCTCGCGTGGATGGTGGTACCCGACGGGCTGGTCGCCGAAATCGTGGCGGCCAAGGGCCCCGTGGACTGGTCGAGCGCGCTGGAGCAGCTGACCCTCGCGGACTTCATCGCATCTGGCGGCTACGACCGCCACGTGCGTGCAATGCGGCTGCAGTACCGGCGCCGCAGGGACCAGTTGGTCGCTGCACTCGCGCAGCGGGCCCCCGACATCCGTGTCACCGGGATGGACGCCGGACTGCAAGTGGTCCTCGAACTGCCGCGCGGGACAGAGCGTTCGGTGGTGAAGGCGGCGGCCCGAGCGGGCCTGGAAGTGAGCGGACTCGCGGATTATCGCTACGAAGCGGGCCTTTCGTTGCCTCAGCGGGACGCGCTCGTGATCGGCTACTCCGGACCCTCGGACAGCGCGTGGCCCGGAGCGCTGGACGCGCTGTGCCGGGCAATGCCCTGACAGGGGCGTGCTCAGAGCGTGGCCAACGCCTCGGCAAGTCCATCCTCGGAAATCGTGCCGGTGACCTCGTTGGCCACGGCGAGTAGGTCGGCGGGCGAGTGGCCCATGGCGACGCCACGCCCACGTTCGGCGGCCCACGTGAGTAGTTCGATGTCGTTGCGTCCGTCGGCCACGGCCAGCACCCGCTCCCGCGGGATGCCGAGTTTGTGGCGTACGCGTTCCATCGCCGTGCCCTTGTTGACGCCCTCGGCGGCGATGTCGAGCCAGGCCGTCCAACCGATGAAGTAGCTCACCCGGTGCAGGCCCATCCGCTCGACCACAGCGAGGAAGTCGACCATGTCGTGGTCGGGGGAGACCACGACGACGCGGGTGGCTTGGCGATGCAGCAACTCCTCGAACGTCACCTGCTTGGCACCTGTCCCGATGGTGGTGTCGGAGAACGGTTCGGTGTAGCGGTAACGCCCCCGTTCGTCCTCGACGGCGAAGCGGGCCTTCGGCAGATGGGCGCTGATCGTTTGGAGCGCATCGGTCGGGTCGAAGCACTCCGCCCACTCCCGCTGGTAGCCACCGCCGGGGTCGCGGCGCATGACGATGGCGCCGTTGGAGCACACCAGGAACTCCGGTGTGATGCCGAGGTATTCGACCACCGGGACGGTGGTGGCCGGGGAGCGCCCGGTGGCGAGCATGACCCGATGGCCCACGGCGCTAAGGCGACGGACCTGCTCGATCACGTCGGGACTCGCGGTCTCGTCACTTCGCAGCACGGTGCCGTCGACGTCAAGGGTGACAAGCCAAGGGGCGGTGGTGGTTTCGCTGGTCATCCCGTCCTCGCTCCGGCGTGGTTGCATTCCTGCGGCTTCGGCAACCCTACGGGTCGAGCAGGGAGGCTATGCGCTCGGTGTGTAGTGACCGGGCACCATCCGGGTGGACACTCCGAGGCGGTTCCACGCGTTGATCGCCGTGATCGCGACGATGAGCCGAGCCAGCTCGGTGTCGTCGAACACGTTGGCGGCCTTCGCGAACACCTCGTCGGACACGAAGCCGTCGGTGAGTACGGTGATCGCCTCGGTGAGCTCGATTGCGGCCAACTCCTTGGCGGTGTAGAAGTGCTTCGACTCGCTCCAGGCGTCGAGTTGGATGATCCGCTCGGCCGATTCGCCAGCCGCCAGCGCGTCCTTGGTGTGCATGTCGAGGCAGAACGCGCAGTGATTGAGCTGCGACGCGCGGATCTTGACCAGATTGAGCAGGGTCGGTTCGACGCCCAGTTTCGCGGCCGTGTCGAGCCGGATCATCGCCTTGTAGGCCTCGGGGGCCAACGTCGCCCAGTCCAGCCGAGCCGGCTGTTCCGGAGTTCGGACTTCGGATGCGGTGTTCATCGTCATGCCATCAACGCTACGTCCTAAGCGGCCCATACACCTGGGCCATTTCAATGCTGTTTCCATGGGCCATTCGGGCTCTCGGGCAGAGCTAACGGCCGTCGGTGCGCAGGTCTGCGGCGTAGCGAGCCAGATCGAAGAAGGCATCGTCGATCTGGTCGTGAATCTTCCCGGTGTCCAGCGGAATGTCTGAGGAGCTCAACACGCTCCACGCGTGCACGACGGTGACGCTGACGACGGCCATCACCAGTGCCAGTCTGGGGTCGTCCACGTCGACGTCCATACGATGTGCCAAGGCCTCGACGACCTGTGGACCTCGATACTCGATCGCTGCCCTGCGCAGCGAATCGGACGAGGTGACCACTTGGACGATGCGGGTGAAGCGGTCCGGTGAGAACGCGCCGAACGGGGTGTCCCTGGCGCGCGCGACAACGGCGCCGAGTGCGACTCGCATTGCTTCGAACGGGCCGAGAGATGTAGGTAGCGTGTCCAATTCGGTCGCCACCGCGTCGGCGACGTCGTCGAGGACGGCCACGAAGACCGCGTCCTTGCTTGGAAAGTATCGGCTGAAGGTACGAGGGGACACATCTGCGGCAGCGGCGATCTGTTCGACAGTGGTGTGCTCGTAACCCCTGCGCAGGCACAGGTCCACCGCGGCGTCGATGAGCGCCAGTCGGGTACGTGCCAACTTGGCGGCACGCAGGCTGGTGGCCTGCCCCGAAGGTTGAGTCACGAGGCTGATGCTAGTTGCGCAGCTACCGTTAATGGCCCAGCTACGCAGACAGGTGCCGATCGTCGCGGTCACGCCGACTACAACCCGATCCGCTCGAGTGCTTCGTCGAACTCCTCCGAGGCGATTTTTTCGCTCTTGCCGTCGGCGAGCGCCCGCTCGTAGACCGCGACGACCTCGTCCGCAACGTCGGCGAATCGTCGGTCCCAGGCCTCCGAGTCGTGACGCCAGTACCCGACGATGTCGAATTGTTCGGTTGCCCAGCCCAGTCCGCGGATGTGCTTGCGTACTGCGCGTGATTCCGCTGCTTCGCCTGCGAACCAGCAGTATCCGCGTCCAGCCGGAAGCTGCTGTCGTGCAACCAGTTCGGCGAGCCTGCTTCCGGATCGGCCGTTGCCACTACCCACGGCAGGCACCAGCGTCACGTTCGGCGCGGTCGGCAGGTAGTCGAGGTCGGTGTCGTCGAGCACTTCGACGAGCACCAGCACCTCGCGCTGGGTCGAGCATTCGGAAAGGATTCGCGCCAGCGCGGGTAGCCCGGCGAGGTCGGCCACCAAGAGTTGCCATTGCGCCGCCTCATCGGGCCGGTACCAGGAACGCGCGTGGCTGAGCCCGACGGTGTCGCCGAGCGCGGCGCGGCGGGCCCAGTCGCTGCCTGGTCCTCCTGCGTGGAGCACGACGTCGACCGTCAGCCGGTTCGCCACCGCGTCGTGGAATCGCACCGAGTAGTTGCGCCCCTCCGGCGCCGACTCCTCGTCGAGGTACTCCCACACCCCGTCGACGCACTGCATGTCCGGTGCCGTGTGTTGACCGTGGGCCGGAAAGTAGATGCCGACGGCTGCGTCGGCAACGGTGGGAACACCGAGTCGAGCCAGGTCCGGAACGTCGAACACGATCCGCCGGAGCCGGGGGCTCAAGGCCGACGCGCCGATCACAGTGGCTCGCGCGAAAGTCATCGAGGGAGGGCCTTACTCAGATCAGACCCCGACGGCGCGTTCCAGCTCCGCCAGCGCATCCTCCAGATGAAGGAGCAGCCGCTGCATGTGGGGTATCTCCCGCCGGCCTCCGACGAGTCCGAAGTCGAGGTTGTCGGCATTGTTGGTCAAGGTGATGTTGAGTGCCTGGCCGTCGAGCGGGATCGAGAACGGGTAGTTCCCGTCCAAGCGGGCCCCGCCCCAGTACAACGGTTCGCGCGCGCCAGGCACGTTGGAGATGACGATGTTGAACGGCGGCGGTGCCTTCGACGCGAAACCCGGTACCAACCCGAGCGCGATGCCCGAGACGAGGAACGCCGACAACGCCAATGCCTGCGTCTTCCCCAGGTCGGCGAACACGTTCTTGTTGTCGCGCATGGAGGTGCTGATGGCTTCGAGCCGTTTCGCGGGGTCGTCGACGTCCGTTGCGAGGTTGCACAGGATCGTGCCGACCATGTTGCCGCCTGCGTCCTGGTCGTCGTCGGAGCGCAGGCTCACCGGGACCATCGCCACCAGCGGACTGTCGGGCAACGCATTTTCCTCGCTGAGGTAGGCCCGCAGCGCGCCCGCGCACATCGCCAATACGACGTCGTTCACTGTGACGCCGCCCGAACTCGCCGTCTTGACACCGCGGATGCGCGCGAGCGGCCAAGACTGGGCGGCCACGCGACGGGCTCCGCCGATGTTCACGTTGAACATCGTCTTGGGCGCCCGGAACGGCAGCGTCAGCTGCTGTTCGATGAGCGCTGCCTTGGCGATCGACAGAGTCGAAGGGGCCAGGCCCGCAATCGAACCCGCCGTATCGGTCAGCGACCGCAGCGGCGAACGTCGGGCTACCTCGGCCTTGCGCTGGGGCCGCTTCAACGTCCACGGCACCCGCACCTCGCGGTCGTCGGGATCCGAGGTCATGCTGCGCATCATCAGGCGTTGGGCGGATATACCGTCGATCAGCGCGTGCTGGAACTTCACGTACACCGCAAAACGGCCGTCACCGAGCCCCTCGATGAGGTGCGCCTCCCACAGCGGGCGGTGGCGATCGAGCAGCGTGCCGTGCAGCCGCGACGTGAGCTCCAGCAGATCGCGCACCCGGCCCGGTCGCGGTAGCGCCGACCGCCGCAGGTGGTAGTCGATGTCGACGTCGTTATCGAAAGCCCACGTCAGATTCGAGATACCGCCCAGCAGTCGCGCGGGATGCTTGCGGAACGTGGGCTGGAAGTCGTCTTGCTTGACCATCTGCTCGTAGAGGTCGCGCACGAAGTCGGGCTCGGCGTCCTCCGGCGGGGCAAACAGCGACAGCCCGCCGACGTGCATGGGGTGCTCACGGGACTCGCCTACCAAGAACATCGAGTCAGTCGGCGAGATCAGTTCCATATTGGTGACGGTACCCACGCTGCGAGGAAGTATGTGACGGCAACGATGAATGCGTGTTGAGAAAGTTACCGGTGGGTAGGCTCAGCGACGGAGAGCACAGGCAGAGGGGCACTCATGACGGAACTGAAGTTCATCGACATCCACGGAGAGCGAATTGCCGTCCGCGACTCCGGGCCGCCGACGCGAGCAGAAGACGCAGGTCCGGCTGAGGCGATATTGCTCATCCACGGCATGGCGGGCAGCTCGCAGACCTGGCGCGCCATCATGCCGCAACTGTCCAAGAAGTACCGGGTCGTCGCACCCGACCTGCTCGGCCACGGGCAATCGTCCAAACCGCGCAGCGACTACTCGCTTGGCGCCTTCGCCGTCGGGTTGCGTGACCTGCTGGACGAGCTCGAGATCGAGTCGGCCACGGTCATCGGCCATTCGCTGGGCGGGGGCGTCGCGATGCAATTCCTCTACCAGCATCCCGAATATTGCCGACGGCTCGTGCTCATCAGCAGCGGGGGACTGGGCCAGGACGTGGGTTTGATCCTGCGCCTGTTGTCGGCGCCCGGAGCCGAACTGGTGATGCCGATCATCGCGCCCTCCCCGGTGTTGCGCGCCGGCAACGCGGTGCGCTCGTTCCTGAGTTCACGCGGCCTTCGTTCGCCCCGCGGCGCCGAGATATGGAACGCCTACTCGTCGTTCTCCGATGGGGCGACCCGCGAGGCGTTCCTCCGCACGCTGCGCTCGGTCGTCGACTATCGCGGTCAGGCCGTCAGCGCGCTGAACCGATTGCAGCTGAGGGCGGACATGCCAACCCTGGCCATTTGGGGCGAGGAGGACACCATCATTCCCGTCGACCACGCCTATGCCGCGCTCGAGGCCCGGCCGGACTGTCGACTCGAGATCCTGCCGGGTGTCGGACACTTCGCCCACGTCGAGGCTCCCGCGGAGGTAGCCGAGCTCGTCGATGAATTCATTTCGACCACGGCGGAGTCTGACTCCACCGCGGCCCACCCCTGACGGACGTCGGAAGTTTACGCCCGCGCTCAATCGGGCACTCCGCCACGAACGCCAGTCAGGAGGACGACATGCCCAACGCGATCAAAGACGAAGAAATGTACGACGAGCTTCGGAAGCAAGGCGATTCCAAGGAGAAGGCAGCACGCATCTCCAACGCCGCAGCGGCCAACGGCAGGTCGGCCGTCGGCAGGAAGGGTGGCCGGTCGGGGTCGTATGACTCTTGGACGGTGCTCGAACTCAGGACCCGGGCGAAAGAGCTTGGCATCACGGGGTATTCCGGGCTGAACAAGAGCGATCTGATCTCAGAACTGCGCGAGCACTGAGCCGATGGGGCTGTCGCCGAGGTGACGTCGTCCCTAGGGCCGCAAACCGGATGTGTCTGACCGAGACACGCGTTAGAACGTCACCAGGAGGGCTATCACCGCGACGGCGATGACTGCCCAGACGACGATGGGCACCACGATTCCCAAGCGATGCCTTGCGGTGAGAAACGACAGGACCACACCGACGACGGCGACGATCGGTGTTCCGTAGAGGATCAGGCTGAACCCCAACTCGCCAGGACCGAGGCCCCCGCATACCGTGTCGGTACACGCCGCGGTGCCAAGCACTTTGAGGTAAGCGAACCCGACGGTGGCGAACGCACCTACGACGGCAAGGATGGCGAGCACCCAGTTGACGAGTGTGCTCGCGCGGGAACCGTCATGAGCCACCAGACGTGGCTCGTCGTGTTGAACGTTCGGCGTAGACATCGGAATCCTCCCCGGTGGGTTAGCTCATTCGACGCTTGGCTACCCGCCGGGCGCCGCGTTGAAACCGGTCGAATGTCGTTTCTCCGCATCATTTGCCGGGTAATAGACCAGCGTGAGCGACGAATCGACACCCCGGATGAGCTACGAGCAGGCCGTCGTCGTCATCCCCGCGCACAACGAGTCGAAGAACCTGCCCGAGTGTCTGAAGGCGATGGTGGCGGCAGCGGCGTGTGTGCACTTTCCGGTGCTGGTGGTCGTCGTGCTGGACGCGTGCGAAGACCAGAGTCGTTACCTCGCTGGAGAATTCGGTGCCGATGTGCAGTTCATCGAAGTCGAGGTCCGCAATGTGGGGGCGGCGCGACGCGCGGGTTTCGAGTATGCCAAGGGCGTCTGCAATGAGCGGCTCACCGCGCAATCGCGCACCTGGTACGCCACCACCGATGCCGACAGTCGGGTCGACGCCGACTGGCTGCTGCGGCAGACCGAATCCGGCGCCGACGTGGTGCTTGGCGTCGTCCGAATCGCGAACTGGCGGCAGTTGCCCGCCACCGTCGTCCAGTTGTACCTGAAGGCCTATCGCGCAAAGCGGCGCGGTCGTGAACACGGCCATGTCCACGGAGCCAACATGGGATTTCGCGCCGACGCGTATTGGCGGGCGGGTGGATTCGCCGCCTTGGCCACCGGTGAGGACGTCGACCTCGTCCGGAGATTCGAACGTCAGGGTTGTCGCATCCACCGCGACGATCGACTCTCGGTGGTGACGTCCGCACGGCAGGTGGGGCGGGCACCGCGCGGCTTCGCGAACCACCTGAGGACCGTGGGACGCCGCGCACGGCGGGAATCGGCATGAGTATTGAATTGGTCTGGCGCTGGCTGGAAGCCGGTGACCTCGAACTCCCGGCTCCCGGTTCTGGGCAGACCGCCAGGCGATGGTCGAAGCTGGCGGCGCTGACCGAGTACGACGTGGTCGCGGGACGCCTGGCCGAGGCCCACACCGACGCCGCGGCGATCCTGGCCGAGCTCGATGGCCCGCCGCCACCGCGGGAACAGTTGTGGGGAGTATGGGCCGCCGAAGCGCCCGATGCGGTGCTGCGCGTGGAAGATCGAGCGTCCGATTCCGTGCTGAACGGCACCAAGGCCTGGTGTTCCGGAGCCGGGCTCTGTACGCACGCCCTGGTCACCGCTCGGCAGCGCGACAACACGCGCGGACTGTATGCCGTCGAACTCAGCCAGGCCGAAGTGACGCCGCTGCCGAGCACCTGGCGAAACGCCGGAATGCGCGACAGCGATACCCGGTCGGTTCAATTCACCAACGCAGTCGCCACGCCAGTCGGACGGCCGGGACAGTATCTCGACCGCCAAGGCTTCTGGTATGGCGCCGTGGGAGTGGCAGCATGCTGGCTGGGTGGCGCACGTGCCGTGGCCGTGCCGCTCTACCGCGCCGTCGGCGACGATTGCCGCAATGGCGCCCACGACGTGCACGCCCACGCCCACCTCGGAGCGGTCGACGCGGCGCTGGCGGCCGCCGAGGCGATGCTCTTGGCTGCGGCCGCTCACATCGACGCCCAGCCCGGCAGCGACCGTGGCGAACTGATCGCCCGTCGGGTCCGCGCCGTCGTCGAGCACGCGGTCGACGAGGCGATCACCCGTACCGGAAGAGCTTTGGGTCCTGTGCCGCTGGCCTTGGATGCCGAGCACGCGCAGCGGGTGGCCGATCTGACCATGTACGTGCGGCAGAGCCACGCCGAACGGGACCTCGCCGCGTTGGGCCGGGTGGTGGCCAGGTGAAGGCCGGGTGGTGCGAAAACGGCGCACGCTTCGCTGCGGCACCGATCGCGTCGGGAGGAACGCCGTTGCACACGTGGCTCGGCTGGCAGCGCGAGTTCCCTGATTTGGACCTCGATGACTGTCCCGGGCTGGTGCTGGTTGGTCCGCACCCCGACGACGAGACGCTCGGATTCGGAGCGACGGCGGCCGCGTTACGCGCAAGGGGCGTACCGGTGCAGGTGATGTCCGCGACCGACGGCGGGGGAGCATATCCCGACCTCTCGCGCATGGAACGCATTTGGTTGGAACGCGACCGACGCGCCGAATTATGCCGTGCGACAGCGGCTCTGGGGTTAGGCGAGCCGATCTGTTTGGGTCTGCCCGACGGGGAACTTGGCATGCACGAGGCGTACCTCGTCGAAGCGATCGGCGAGCTTCTTGACGGCGGTGCGTGGTGTGCGACGACATGGCGCGGGGACGGACATCCGGACCACGAGGCCGTCGGCCGCGCGGCGCGCGTGGCGGCCCACCAAGCCGGCGCAACCCCGCTGGAGTATCCGGTCTGGATGTGGCACTGGGCGCATCCCGACGACGAGGACGTGCCGTGGCAGCGCATGTTCAGGATTCCCCTCGATCCGGCCGCGGTCGCGCGAAAGCGCGAGGCAGTCAAGGCCTTTCAGTCGCAGTTCCGGCCGCCCGGACCCGACCTGGAGCCGGTGCTGCCCGCGTTCGTCGTTCAACGGCTGCTTCGGCTGGGTGAGGTGGTGTTCCGGTGAGCGCGCGCCTGCCCGACCAGTACTTCATCGACATGTACGCCGAAGCTCCTGATCCGTGGCGGCTCTCCGAGCGGTGGTACGAGCAGCGAAAGTACGCGCTCACCGTCGCGATGCTGCCGCTGCCCGAGTACCGCCACGCATTCGAACCTGGGTGCTCGGTCGGCGTGCTCACCGAACACCTTGCGCACCGGTGCGAACACGTGACGGCGACCGACGTCGCGGAGGCGGCGCTCGATGCGACCCGCGCCCGGTTGGAACGCGGCAATCGACGAGACCGCGTCACCTTGCGCCTGCTGTCGCTCGACTCGGACTGGCCAGCCGAGCACTTCGATCTGATCGTGTTGTCGGAAGTGGCCTACTACCTCAGCGGGCCTGCGCTGCGCGAAGTGCTGGACCGGGAATGTCGGCGGCTGCGGGCGGGCACGACGATCATCGCGTCGCACTGGCGTCATCGGGTCGATGACTATCCGCTCACCGGCGACGAGGCCAACTCACTGATAGCAGAGACTGACGACCTGTTTCAGACCGCGGCCTACCTCGACGACGATGTCGCCATTGGCGTCTTCAGCAAGGGCCGGGTGCGGTCCGTGGCCGCCAACTCCGGGGTGCCCGGCGCTAATTCTGAGGCAGGGGCCTGAGGTGGTTCCGCAGCGGTCGACTGACCACGCCGATCGCGCTGTCCAACGTCTCGGCGACCGGTAGGGCGCGTTCGGGGTCGCATATCCGCAGCAATCTGGACGCCTCGCGTCCCGGTACGAGCACCCAGTTCACCTCGGTGCGCGAACACGCCACGTTGATTTGGTGTAACGACGAGAAACCCTGTGTGCCAAAGAAGCTCAACCCACGAAGATCTACGATCAGGCGACGCTTCGCATCGAGCACGCGATCGACGTAGGCTGCGAGATCCCTGGCGTTGCCTGCATCGAGTTCGCCGTCTGCCGTCACCAGCAGCATGGCCAAGCCGATGAGGCTGCTCGCGAAACTGGCAGGCGTGTGCGGCGCGCCCGGTGCGGATGTGGCAGCGGTGATTACGGCGGACAAACTCGAACTCCATCAGCAGTGCTGAGACCTGCGCATGTTGGGGCCATGTCTAGGAATGCGCCGCGGCTTAGAGCGTTGCCGCAGCCTAGAAAGCCGCCGTGCGGGTTTCAGGCGCCGACCAGGTCAGGTACGGCTTGGTTTCGACGCTAGTACGGATTCCCAACCAACACAATGACGGCGTCTGGGCGCTCAGCGCGTCCACTCTGCGGACCCCGGTGTAACCCAATTCCTTACCTTGAGTAAAGAAAGTTCTTGAAAGCAGGAATATCAGCGGCCTGGAATCACGCTGTACGAAAAGTAGTAAAAAGCTGAGTAAATGAGGAGACCGAACGTGAACGCAAGAACCATCAAGCCTTTCGCAGCAATCGCAGGCAGTGGCGCCGTCGTCGCGGCCGCCTTGTTCGCCATGGTCCTTCAGGGATCGCCAGATTCCGGAACCATGGCGGGCGACATGTCGACCGGGGTCACGGTTACCGCCACCAACCCGCCGAGTGTGGCGGCCATCCCGCAGGCCGCCCCAAGCATCAAGGGCCCGGCCCCGCTGCCGCCGGAGGAGCAGGGTCTACCAGGCTAATTCGCTGGATGTGCTTGGCCGTTGACGGCAGGCACGTAGCCTCGGGTCGTGGCGCAACCCGAGGCTGCCAGCATCGATGCACTGGCCGGTTTGGAGTTTTTCGCCAGCTGCCCGAAGGCGTCGTTGGGGCCGTTGGCCACGCAGTTGCGGCCCTTGCTTGCCGCGCCGGGCCAAGTGCTCATGCGCCAGGGTGAGCACGCGGTGTCGTTCCTGCTCATCGGCTCTGGACATGCCGAGGTCGAACACGTTGGCGCCGAAGGGGAAACCATCGAGGTCGAGGTGGGACCGGGGCTCATCGTCGGCGAGATGGCGCTGCTGCGCGACGCTCCACGCAATGCCACGGTGAGGGCCCGCGACCAGGTCACGGGCTGGGTCGGCGACCGCGAGGCCTTTGCCACGATGCTGGACATGCCGTGCACGATGGACAAGTTGTTGCGCACGGCACGCCAGCGGCTGGCGGCGTACCTTACCCCCATTCCGGTCACCTTGCGCGACGGCACCGAGCTGTACCTGCGGCCCGTCCTTCCCGGAGACAACGCGCGCACCTCCCGTGGACCCGTTCAGTTCTCCAGTGACACGTTCTATCGACGGTTCCAGACCACGCGCACACCCACCAGTGCGTTGATGAGGTACCTGTTCGAGGTCGACTACGTCGACCACTTCGTGTGGGTGATGACCGACGGACCGGACGGACCGGTGGTGGCCGACGCCCGTTTCGTGCGTGACGAGGCCGACCCGACCGCCGCCGAGATCGCGTTCATCGTCGGCGACGACTATCAGGGCCGGGGCATCGGGACGTTCTTGATGGATGCGCTTGCGGTAGCGGCCCGCAGTGACGGAGTGCAGCGGTTCACCGCTCGCGTACTGTCCGAGAACTACCCCATGCGCGTCATTCTCGACCGATACGGGGCTCGGTGGCATCGCGACGAACAAGGGGTAGTGACCACGGTGATCGACGTACCGGTGTTGCGCGAGCTGTCCATGTCGACCGACATGTATCGGCGGATCCGGTCGACGGCCAGACAAGTCATGAGGGCGGTCGGCTGATGCGCCCACCATTGTCGAAGGACACCCGACTCTGCATCTCGCTGGCTGCCCGACCGAGCAACATCGGCACCAGGTTCCACAACTACCTGTACGACGTGCTCGGCCTCGACTTCATCTACAAGGCGTTCACGACCACCGACATCGCCGCGGCCATCGGCGGGGTGCGGGCGCTCGGCATCCGTGGCTGCTCGGTGTCGATGCCGTTCAAGGAGGACGTCATCGCCCTCGTCGACGAGCTGGAGCAGTCAGCGCGCGCCATCGGTTCGGTGAACACCATCGTCAACGAAGGCGGCAAGCTCACCGCGGCGAACACGGATTACCTTGCCGTGCAACGACTCATCGACGAACACCGGCTGGACCCGAGTGGTTCGGTGCTGATTCGCGGCAGTGGGGGAATGGCCAGCGCGGTGGGCGCGGCGTTCCGTGACCACGGATTCCACACGGGCGTCATCGTCGCGCGCAATGAGGACGCCGGACGTGTGCTCGCCGAACGGCTCGGCTATGAGTACGCCGCCGACATCGGCACCCGCTCTGCTTCCGTGATCGTGAACGTCACCCCCATCGGGATGGCAGGCGGGCCGGAGGCGACCGAAAAGGCCTTCGCGGCCAGTGCTATCGCCGACGCGCAGACGGTGTTCGACGTCGTCGCGCTGCCGTCGGAGACGCCTTTGATCACTGCCGCGCGCGCGGCCGGGGTGGACGTCATCACCGGCGCCGAGGTCATCGCCCTGCAGGCGGCTGAACAGTTCGAGCGCTACACCGGAGTGCGGCCGACGGCTGAGCAGGTCGCCACGGCATCGGAGATGTCCAGAGCCTGAGGCTTCCGCGAATTCGCGTGCCTGAGCACCGTTACGGCGCGTTGACCACGACGATCGGCCGTCGTACCCGCTCGAGCTGGTGGCCGGTGAAACCCGCGTACATCAGCCGGGCTTGCACGAACCAGTTGATTGACGAGTGGACGGCCGCCGCCGTCGGGGGTGCGTCGTCAGGGAGTGGTATCTCGAAGGGCAGCACCACGGGTACGCCCGCCCGCAGCGGAATTCGCTTGCCCAGTGACACGATTCGACCGTCGAGCTGGCCCCCGGGGCCTGGCGCACGGGTCAATGGGTGAGACTCCCGCTCGCGCTGCCAGGACACCGCGAGATCGCCGTCGGGCAGATCCATCGTGGGTGTCAGGGTGGCCTGGCCGGTGATGGTCTCGCCGGCCCGCCACACCGGCTTCGACAGCGTGACGTCGATGACGGTCTCCGCCGCGCCGGCCACGACCTCGAGTGGCTCGGTGTATGCCTCGACGTCCGCCGTGCCGACGAGCACGGTGAACTCGCCACGGGTGTCGATATCGCGGCCGCCGCGTGCGACGGTGAGCCGGCACTCCCAGCGCGCGATCGCCGACGACGACGCGGGCGCCCACGACGGAATGCAGAACGTCGACGAGGCGCCGGTGAACTCGCCGGTGGCGATGGGAACGTCCTCGACGATGACGCTCACCCAGTCGTCGGTGTCGCGGTCACCGCCGTAGTTGGTGCCGACCTGATCGGCCGTCCAGATGGAGTCGTTGCCCGCGGCCGCCGCCGAGTCGACACGGCCCGCCCAGTGGTAGCGGTAGAAGTTCGTGTAACCCCAGTCCAAGCGTGCCGAACTGACCTTGTCGATCGGCTTGTCGGTGGTGACCGTCGCCTGGACCGTCTGTCGCGGCGCAACGACCTCAGGCGTCACCGTCACCACCGCGCCGCCGGAGCGGCTGAAGAGCCCCACTGCTATTTCTTCGCGAACTTCGCCCGAGTCGCCGCGTACTCCTCGGGGTGGTGCTTCTTCTGGTAGGCGCGCATAGGCCAGAAGAGTAGCCACAGCACCGGGTAGACGGTGACATAGAACAGCGCGTGCACCGCGGCGCCCGCAAGGATCGCGAACACCCAGGCCGGGTAGATGATGATCAGGCAGAACTGCAGGAACTGCTTGATCACCACCGGGTATCCGTCGGCCATCGACAGCACGAACCGAGGGCTCATCGACTTCAGGTACTTCTTCACCGTCGACGTCTCGGCCTCGACTTCGGCCTGCGCCTCGCTGACGTCGCGACCGCGTTCTTCGCGAGTCAGCCCGCGCTGCGGCGGCGGCGGTTCGCCCGCGTTGGGCGGCAGGGGAGCTGACATCGCGCCTCTCCTTGCTGGCGTGGGTGCGGTAGCGACTACGGCGTGATCGTCGTCTTCTCGTCGATGACCGATGTGGCGTCCATCAGCGGACCCATCTGGTCCTCAGTGCCGTCGGCGTTGAGTTGCAGCACGAACACGCCGCTGTTGTCAGCAGCAGGGATGATGACGGTCTTCTGCGCGATCATGCGCTGGACGCCGTCCTTCACGTAACTGCCGCCCAGCTGGACCGCGTCGAAACCGCCAAGTGTGGTGGGCTCGCCGGTCTTGGCGCCGTCGAAGCCAGGCAGGTTGTTGAGCTCGCCAGGGGCGTACTCCACCAGCTTGGCCTTATCGACGTTGCCCGTCAGCTTGGACACGATCGCGATGATCGATGGAGGATCGCTGGCGAAGGCTGGGTCGCTGGCGACGATCGCGCCGTAAGCGAAGTCGGGCGTCTTGTCGCCTGCGGTCGCCCACCCGTCCGGGACCGGCAGATCGATGGTCGGCGCGCCTGCATCGCCACGCTTGACGGGAGTCTCCGTGAGGCCGGCTTCCTTGATGTAGTCGGCGATGGTCTCGTTCTTGCCCGCGGCAGGCGTCGAGCTGGGCTTGGAGGTACTGCTCTCGGAACTCGTCTTGGTGCTCGTCGACGACGAGGACGATGTCGTGGTCTCGGTCTTGGACCCGCAACTCGTGAGCGCGACGCCCAACGCGATGACGGCGATCGCGGTACCGCAAACCTTCAAGGGCTCAATCATCAGGTTCTCCTGTGGTCGGAAGCAGGCGCAAGCCTACGGTCGGCAAACGAAATCTGCATGCGTTTGGAGCAGTGTCGTCAGAAGTCGAGTGTGCGTAGCTGTGGTAGCAAGGGTTCATGCGCGTCTTCGCGTCCTGCATTGCAGTGGCGCTGTGCGCGGCGTGCGGCCAAGCGGCCGTGCCCGAATCGTCTTCGTCGGCTCCGGTGCCGTCGACATCCGTCGTGTTCACGGTGACCCCGTCCAACGTGCTTCGCGCCAGAACGACGTTGCCGCCCGACTACGAATTGTCCGCGCTGCCCGCCGATGCCACGCCGACGGCGCTGTGGGGCATCGGCCAGAACTGGACCAGTGAGCCGCCGGACTGCGCAGGCACGGTCACCCCGATCGCCGCCGACATCCCGGTCAACGGCTGGTCGGCCTCCGGGCCCGGAGGCATCGTCTACGTTGTGGCGGCCGAGGCTGACGTCGGAGCGGGACCGGCGATCCCCGCCGGTTGTGCGCCGTGGACGATGTTCACCGACCACACCGAGGCCGTCATGGCCTTCGTAGACGCTCCCGTGATCGCGGGGGCGACGACGCTGGGGTTGACGACGGACCTCACGAGCAAAGTCGAAGCCGGTACCGAAACGCATTCGCGGGCCGAGACATTCGTCGCATACCTCGGCGCCTACGTGGCCTACGTCGTGGTCGTGACCGATCCAGGTGCACCGGGGCCGCCGCTCGATCCGGGTTTCGCAGCGAACCTTCTTGTCGAAACCGTGTCGGCGATACGGAGTTGATCGGTCTGCGACGGGTAGATTGACGCCGATGCTCAGAACGCTGCTCGTCGTCGCGTGCGCCGGTCTGCTGACCGCTTGCGCGAGCGGTGAATCGACTCCGACCGCCGACATTGCCAAGGTGCTCGACGTGAAGTCGAGTTTCGGGCCTGCCTTCAAGGTCAGCACCTTTGGGCCTGCGGGCGTCGACCCGCACCTGCTTTCGGGGCAAGCGCTTCCGCCTGGAGTGGTCTTCGATCCGGCCGAGTGCGCGAAAGTCGCGGCGGGGCTGACGGTGCCGGAAGGGCTCAAGGGGAACATGGCCGCGACGACGGCAGAGGGCGAAGGCAACCGGTTCATCACGATCGCCGTCGAGACGTCAGAAGCGCTGCCGTTCCCGGACCCCGGCGATGGGTGCAAGAAATTCGCCTTCGCGTCCAACGGCGTCCGCGGCCTCGACGAGGTGGTCGAATCGCCGGCGATCGACGGGGTGCGGACGCTGGGCACTCACCGCGTGGTGCAGACGACGGCCAACGGCAAGCCTGCGAGCGGTGAGTTGTTCAACTACGTCGCGACGTTCGGGAACTACCGGGTGATCGTCACCGCGAATCCGCTGATCGATCCCGGCAAGCCCGTGGTACCCGTCAATACGCAGCGGGCCAGGGACCTGTTGTCCGCTGCGGTGACCGCGATCCGCGGCCACTAGCGCACGTCCCTTGGCCGGAATTGGATGCTGATCCGCGGGCCCATAGGCTTGGCAGTTTTCGGCACCGCGTGCTCCCACGTGCGTTGACACGATCCGCCCATCACCAGCAGGTCGCCGTGTGCCTGCGGCAACCGCAGCGAGCGGCCGCCGGAGCGGGGTCGCATTGCGAACACCCGCCGTGCGCCGAGGCTGAGGATCGCCACCATGGTGTCTTCAGTGCTGCTGCGGCCGACGGTGTCGCCGTGCCACGCGACGCTGTCGTCGCCGTCGCGGTACAGGCACAAGCCCGCCGTGGTGAACGGTTCGCCGAGTTCGCGGGCGTAGATGTCGTTGAGCCGCACCCGCAGTCGGGCGATCGCAGGGTGGGGAGCGGGTTCGGTGTTGAGGTCGTGAAAGCTGACCAGCCGCGGCACGTCGAGTACCCGGTCATACATCTGACGGCGTTCGGCGCGCCACGGGATCGAGTGCTCGAGGTCGTCGAACAGGTCTTCCCCGCCGCTCAACCAGCCTGCCCGCACGTCGATCCACGCACCGCCACCGAGTTCACGACGTTCGGCATGGTCGAACAGCGACCCCTGAACCGCCAAGGACACGTTCGCATGTTATCGCACATACATTCGAATTTATAGGTTGGCCGCGCCGGGGCCCTTGGCGGACAGCACGTCGTCGGGATTAAAGAGCGCGCAGACTTTCAGGCTCATGCAACCGCAGCCGATGCAGCCCGCGAGGTTGTCGCGCAGCCGCTGGAGGTGGAGGATCCGCTCGTCGAGGTCGGACCGCCACCCGGCCGAGAGGCGAGCCCAGTCCTTGCTCGTCGGCACCCGGTTGGTCGGCAGTGTGGCCAGTGCGTCGCGGATGCGGGCCAACGGAATTCCGAGCCGCTGCGACATTCGGATGAACGCCACGCGGCGGATGGTCTCGCGTGCGTACCGGCGCTGGTTGCCCGAGGTGCGAGTGCTGGCGATGAGGTTTTCGCGTTCGTAGAAGTGCAGTGCGGACACCGCCACCCCGCTGCGAAGCGACAGCTCGCCTGGTGTCAGGTCGGGTAGATCCATGACCTCAACCATAGTTGAGGTGACGAATGGCGTTACGGTGCTAGGTGTGACGGGCATTGTGCTGGGCTCCAATTCAGAGGTGGGCACGCTGCGGGTGGTCATCCTGCATCGGCCCGGCGCGGAGCTGCAGCGGCTGACCCCACGCAACAACGACGCGCTGCTGTTCGACGGGCTGCCCTGGGTGGCCAAGGCGCAGCAGGAACACGATGCGTTCGCCGACGTGCTGCGCTCCCGCGGCGTCGAGGTGCTGTTGCTCGGTGACCTACTGACCGAAGCGCTGGCCAGTGGCGCGGCCCGCATGCAGGGCATCGCCGCGGCGGTCGATTCACGCCGCCTTGGATTGCCACTGGCCCAAGAACTTTCGAAGTACCTGCGCACGTTGGAAGCGGAGACCCTGGCGCGGGTGCTGATGGCGGGCATGACATTCAACGAATTGCCCTTCCACGAGGGCGAACTGTCATTGGTGCGCCGCATGCATCACGGCGGTGACTTCGTCATCGATCCGCTGCCGAATTTATTGTTCACCCGCGACTCGTCGTTCTGGATCGGCCCGCGCGTGGCGATTACGTCGCTGGCGTTGCCCGCGCGGATGCGCGAGACGTCGTTGACCGACCTGATCTACGCCCACCACCCGCGGTTTCTCGGGGTGCGACGGGCATACGAGTCGCGGTCGGCCCCCGTCGAGGGCGGTGACGTGCTGCTGCTCGGGCCGGGTGTCGTCGCCGTCGGGGTGGGCGAGCGGACCACGCCCGCAGGTGCGGAGGCGCTGGCGCGCAGCCTTTTCGACGACGACCTTGCGCACACCGTGTTGGCCGTGCCGATCGCTCAGGAACGGGCGCAGATGCATCTGGATACCGTGTGCACGATGGTCGACACCGATGCCGTCGTCATGTACCCGAACATCGTCGATTCGTTGTCGGCGTTCACCATTCGCAAGAAGTCGGATGGCGTGACGATCGAGCGTGCAGCGCCGTTCGTCGAGGCCGCCGCCGACGCCATGGGCATCGAGAAGCTGCGTGTCATCGACACGGGGCTGGACCCCGTCACCGCGGAGCGTGAGCAGTGGGACGACGGCAACAACACGCTGGCGCTGGCGCCCGGTGTGGTCGTCGCATACGAGCGTAACGCTGAAACCAATGCGCGACTGGCAGATTCGGGCATCGAAGTGTTGCCGATCGCGGCATCGGAACTGGGCACCGGCCGCGGCGGGCCACGCTGTATGTCGTGTCCGGCTGCCCGCGACCCGCTGTAGCTCATACTTCGCAAACCTCGCGACTTCTACACCACAGTCGTTGAATGCCCCACATCACAGCTCTGGTGTAGAACTCGCGAGTGGATACCATCCCCGACGTTCGCTGCTCTCTCGGATTCTGTGCAGGATGAACGCCCAGGTGTGCTCTTTCACGACGTGGATGTCCAGCCAGCCTCGCCGCTCGATCATTTCGTTGCGCCCGATGTCGTGGACGAAACGCTTTCGTTCGGTCTGATGTTGCTCGAGTGCGATGCGGGCGCGTTTCATCCCGCGCGAGCCGCGATATCTGTCAACGAGCGGCGCCACATCGGCGGCCGTGATACCGGTCGCGGCCGCGAGCGCATCAAGGTGTCGAACCGCGTTGTCGCGGTTGCGATGTCGTGCCAGATCCAAAGCCGTTCGTGAAGGTATGGTGACCGGCAATTCGCCGACCATGCAGACCTCGTCCCAGTCGATTCGCTGTTCTCGGATGATCGCTCCCGGTCGCGGTCGTCCCTGGTCGGCGATCATCTCGATCGGAGTGCCGGGATGCACCCACTGTGCCCCGTGGAGTGCAGCTGCCGCGCGTCCGGCCACGACGCCGCGGCGCTCGGTCCACAGCCACGCCGCGTGGGCGTCGAGCTCAACCGAGGACGCGGCGCCGCGGGGCACGTAGATGCGCGGGTGGACAGCCTTGTAACGCCATCGCAGTTGTCCTATGGTGAGGCCGCCGTCGAGTAGTTCGGTTCCGACAAATGCTCGTTCCATGCTCGGATCGTCACCGCGAACGCCGACATCCTCCGTCGGGTTTCGCGAGTCCTACCCCAGAGCTGTGGATAACTGCGCAACTACGACACTGGTGTAGGACTCGCGAAACCTGGAGGCGCGGAGGAAACCCTAGCGCCAGGACGGCAGCCAGATCTCCATGTTCCACGTCGCTTGTGAGATCGGGAGTCCCGTCAGCACCGGGTACAACCACGCGAAGTTCGTAATGACAAGCGCGACATAGAAACAGGCCACAAGTAACCCAAGTGCGCGGCGTTCGGCGTTTTGCCTTGGCGCATAAAGCACGTCGCCCAGTATCAGCGCGATGATCATCACTAAGAACGGGGCCATCGGGGCGGCGTAGAAGAAGTACATCTGCCGGTCGATGTCGGCGAACCACGGCAGGAAGCCCGCCGAATAGCCCGTCAGCGCCACCGCGTAACGCCAGTCGCGCTTGACGAACGCCCGCCACAGCGCCCACCCCAACACCGGGACCGCGATGAACCACATCGCGGGGGTGCCGACCAGCATCACGGCCTTGACACACGACTGGGTGCCGCAACCCGCGATGTTGTCCTGGTCGATCGCATACAGCACCGGTCGCAGCGACATCGGCCACGTCCACGGTTTCGACTCCCACGGATGGTGGTTGCCTGCCGCGTTGGTGAGCCCGGAGTGGAACTTGTACACCCCGTAGGTGAAGTGCCACAGCGACCGGATGGCGTCTGGCAGCACACCGCCCGCGCCGATGGTCCGGTACTCGTCGTGCCGGTCGATGGCGGTCTCCGATGCGAACCACGGAGCATAGGAGCCGAGGTACACGACAAACGGGATCACGCCGAACACGTAGACCGCAGGCCCGAAGTCGCGACGCAGCGTTCCCATCCACGGTCGCGGCACTCGGTACTGCCGCCGGGCGACGACGTCGAAGGCCAACGTCATCAGGCCGAAGAACAGGATGAAGTACAGGCCCGACCACTTCGTGGCGAAGGCCAGGCCGAGCAGCACCCCAGCACCGAAGCGCCACCACCGCACGCCAAGTCGGGGACCCCATGGGGTATCTGCGATACGGCCTTCGAGCAGTGCGACGTGCATGCGCTCGCGCATTTGGTCGCGGTCGACGATCAACGCCCCGAACGCCGCGACCACGAAGACAACCAGAAAGACGTCGAGTAGCGCGGTGCGCGCCGTGACGAAGCTGACGCCGTCGGCGACGATCAACAAGCCCGCGATGCCGCCGATCAACGTCGAACGGGTAATTCGGCGGACGATGCGGGCCACCAGCAACACGATGATCACGCCGCACACCGCGCCGGAGAACCGCCAGCCAACCCCGGTGTATCCGAACAGCGCCTCACCGATCGACAGCAGTTGCTTGCCGACCGGCGGGTGCACCACCAGCCCGTAGCCGGGATTGTCCTCGACGAAGCCGTTGCCGAGCATCTGCCAGGCCTGTGGCGCGTAGTGCTTCTCGTCGAAGATCGGGGTGCCGCCATCCGTCGGCGAACCCAGATTGAGGAACCGGGTGAGCGCCGCGAAGGCCGTGATGACGGCCGTCATCACCCAACCCTGCAAGCGGTCCTGCGGCCCGAAGTCGGGCATCGGCACCAGCGGGCCCGGGCTGATCACCGGGGCCGAGCGCTCGGGCGCGATGTCGTCGAGCGTCGGAGCGGTCACAAGGGCGATCGTAGGCTGTCGCCTGTGACTGGCTCAGGAACACCAGGACGCCTGCTGCTCGCCGCCACGCCGCTCGGGCAGCATGCAGACGCGTCCGCGCGGCTGATCGAGGCGCTGGGCAGCGCTGACGTCATCGCCGCGGAGGACACCCGCCGCGTGCGGGTGCTGGCCGGCGCACTCGGCGTCCGCCCAGGTGGGCGCATCGTCAGCTTCTTCGACCAGAACGAGGCGACCCGGGTGGCCGGGCTCGTCGAGGAGGTCGCGGGCGGTGCGACGGTGCTGGTCGTCAGCGATGCAGGCATGCCGCTGATCAGCGATCCCGGCTACCGGCTGGTGACCGCGTGCGCAGCGGCCGGGCTGACGGTCAGCTGTCTGCCGGGCCCATCGGCAGTGACGACTGCGCTTGCCGTGTCGGGTCTTCCGTCGGACCGGTTCTGCTTCGAGGGCTTTGCGCCGCGCAAGCACTCGGCGCGGGTGACCTGGCTGGCGCAACTGGAGGGCGAGCAACGGACCTGTGTGTTCTTCGAATCGCCGCGCCGGCTGGCCGAATGCCTGCGCGACGCGGTCGACACGCTCGGGCCTGATCGCCGCGCCGTGGTCTGCCGCGAGTTGACCAAGACCCACGAGGAGGTCAAGCGCGGCTCGTTGGCCGAGCTCGCGGACTGGGCGGCCGACGGCGTGCTCGGCGAACTGACCGTCGTGCTGGCCGGAGCGCTCCCGCGGACCGACGTGGCCGAACTGGTCGCCGAGGTCAACACGCTCGTCGGTGCAGGCGCTCGCGTGAAGGATGCGTGCGCCGAGGTGATCGCCGCGAATCCCGGTGCCCCATCCCGGCGTGAGCTCTACGATGCGGTGCTGCGCTCGCGAAGCTAGACCTCCAGCTGCAGAAGCGAATTCAGCAGGACACCGCCAGGCTCGCCCGCGGCGCCGAATATTTCGCGCTGCACCTCGATCATCACGGGCAACGCGCGCCGGAGTACCGCCAACCCGGCACTCGTCACCTCGACGTGCTTGGCGCGGACGTCGGAAGTGCTGCGGGGGCGGCTGATCCAGCCCTTGGCCTCCAACGTCTTCATCATGTGCGACACCTGCATCGGCGCGATGTCGCCTGCCCGTGCGAGTTCGACCTGCGTGACGGGGGCTTCGGAACGGCCGAGCCAGGCCGCCAGCGCCAACGTCTGGAACTGCAGATGGGTCAATCCGAGCCCGGTCAGCGCGCGGTCGGCCGCCCGCACGTAGCGGTGCATCACGCGCCAGATCACGAAGCCGACGGCGCGCTCGGGACCGCCGAGCGAAGCGGTCTCGAAGAGCTCGGTGATGGCGCGTGCGTCGTTGCCCATGTTCGTCAGAATAACGACACTTGCCGAAATAGTAAATGCGTTTACTATCGGAGGTACGGGGCATACGACTGACGGCGACGACACGAAGGAGCACGACATGAGCGACCTGACCCTCGACATTGGTTTTCACGACTACCAGCACGTCCGCCCGCTGATCGACGGCACCGTGAAGATCGACGGCGTCGATCCCACGTTCCACACCGCATTCGTCGTCTCGGACATATTCGAGCGGATGATCCGCAACCACGAATTCGGCGTCGCCGAACTGGGGTGGACGTTCTACCTGCGCACACTGGACCTCGACGATGCGCCGTACATCGGCCTGCCGATCTTTCTGGCCCGCCAGTTCCGGCACTCGGCGATCTTCGTCAACACCTCGAAGGGCATCGAGACGCCGCGCGACCTGATCGGCAAGACCATCGGAGAGTTCGCCACCTACGGACACGACGCGGGTATCGCCGCCAAGGGCATGCTGGCCGACGACTACGGCGTGACCCCCGACCAGAGTCGCTGGGTGATCGGCGGATTCGACTATCCCATCGCCCCATTCGACTTCGTGCCGGAACCGCACCCCACCGACGTCGACGTCAGCCGGATCCCCGACGGCGCCGCGTTGGGGCCGATGCTGGACACCGGCGAGATCGACGCGATGATCTCCGCAGACGTCCCCGACTGCGTGCTGAGCGGATCACCCAATGTGGCAAGGCTTTTCCCCGAGTATCGGTCAACCGAGCGCGAGTACTACCGGCGCACAGGCATCTTCCCGTCCATGCACATCGTGGTGATCCGCCGCGACCTCGCTGCAAACAACCCGGGCTTGGCCGGCAACGTCTACCGGGCCTTCTGCGACGCGAAGGAGCTTGTGCTGCAGCGATACCGCAACGAGCGAGTGCTCAATCACATCGACACTCCGCTGCCGTGGGTCAGTGAACTGTACGACGACGACCGTGCGCTCTTCGGCGACGACTTGTGGCCGTACGGGGTTGCCGCGAACCGGACGACCATCCACGCCGTGCTGCGCTGGAACCATGAGCAGGGTCTGTCGAAACGGCGTATGACGGAAGCAGACGTCTTCGCACCAGAACTGCTCGACACCTGAGGAGAAACTGTGAAAATCGTTGGACTGGAAGAACATTACGTGACCGCTGACGTGCTCAAGGCCTGGCAGCGCGTCGATCCGCAATGGCAAGACCCGGGCATGCGCTCCGCAGGCGTCGCCGAACGGGCGCTGCTTTCGCTCGGCGACGAGCGTCTGGCCGTGATGGATGCGGCCGGGGTCGATACCCAGGTGCTCTCGTTGACCACGCCTGGCGTGTGGAACCTAGACCCTGCAGATGGCGTGGCCCTGCAGGTCGCGGCCAACGACCAGGCCGCCGCGGCGGTGCAGGCACATCCGGACCGGCTGCAGGGCTTCGCGACGCTGGCCGCCCAGCGTCCGGAATCAGCCGCCGCTGAATTGGCGCGCGCAGTAACCACACTCGGCTTCAACGGGGCCCTGATCTTCAGCCGCGTGCGTGACACCCCGATTGATCACAAGGAGTTCTGGCCGATCTTCGAGGCGGCCGAGGCGCTGGGTGCGCCGCTGTACCTGCATCCGCAAGCGCCGCCGGCGGCCGTGCGCGCGGCGTACTACAGCGGATTCGGTGACGACATCGACGCCGCGTTCGCGACGCATGGGGTGGGCTGGCACTACGACGCGGGTGTCGAGTTGCTCCGGCTCATCCTGGCCGGCGTCTTCGACCGGTTCCCTCGCCTGCAGGTGGTCCTGGGCCACTGGGGCGAAATGGTGCCGTTCTACCTCGACCGCATCGACCGGATGGCGGCCTTCGCGAAACTGCCGCGCACGATCTCCGACTACGTTCGCAACAACGTCTACCTCACTCCTGGCGGGGTTTTCAGCCAGCGGTATCTGCGCTGGGCCATCGAGGTCGTCGGTGTCGAACGGATCATGTTCGCCGCCGATTACCCGTTCGTCCCAACCGACGGCGGGCTCGCGCGCGGGTTCCTGGAGCAGGCCGAGTTGAGCGAGGCCGATCGGGTCCAAATCGCCTCGGGCAACTGGACTCAACTCTGCGCGGGTATCCGCCGCTGAGCAGCGGGGGTCCCCACGATGGCGGCGGCCTTGTGCAGGCACTCCTGCCACTCGGCGGCGGGATCGGAATCGGCCGTGATACCGCCGCCGACGCCAAGCACCGCGTGCCCATCGGCGTTGAACTCGACGGTGCGGATCGCGACGTTGAGCTCGGTGCCAGCCAGGGGGGAGGCGAAACCGACTGTGCCGCAATAGACACCGCGGCGATGCGGCTCCCATTTCGCAAGCAGCTCCCTGGCCCGGGCCTTCGGGGTGCCGGTGACCGAGGCCGGTGGGAAGGTCGCATCGAGCACCGTCGTCATCGACACGTCGACGTCGACGCGGGCCGACACCGTCGACACCAGGTGCCACACTCCCGGCGCCGGACGCACCGCGAGAAGTTCGGGCACTGTGACGGTTCCGGTCAGCGCGATGCGGCTCAGATCGTTGCGGACCAGATCGACGATCATGATGTTCTCGGCCACGTCCTTCACCGATGCGCGCAAGGCCGACGGCGGACGATGAAGGGGGAGCGTGCCCTTGATCGGGCTCGACGTGATGGTGTCGCCGCTGCGGCTCAGGAAGAGTTCGGGGGACAGCGACGCAACCGCCCCCCAGTCGCCCGCGATGAACGCCGCCCTGGCAGGCGCGGTGCGGGCCACGACGTCGGCGAAGAAGTCGACCGGGCTGCCATTCAGCGCGCCGACGAACTGGGTGCACACGCAGGCCTGGTACACCTCGCCTGCCGCGATCGCCTCCAGGCAGGCCAACACTCCCGCCTGATGGACGTCGCGGTCGGGTTCGATCCAGTCGATGGTCCACCGCCCGGGCTGATCGTGGGCGCTCACCGCAGCACGTAGCCACTCCGGAGGCGCGGAACCGGAAAGGCTTTCGTACCACCAGTTTCCACCGGAGTCCTGGCGCAATACGTCGTCGGTCCATCCGCCCGCCGCTTCGGGGATCCGCGGGCCGCGGCCTGCCGCCCCCGCATCGGGGTAGGACAGGTACCCGACCCAGCCGCCGCCGACGTGTTGGCTCTGCGTGCCTGCGCCGACGGGGAAGACGTCGGTGGCACCGACGGGTTCGATCGCGACACTCGGTGCGATGACCGCCCGCGCACCGAACCAGTCACCGCTCAACGCCGCGGGAGGCGGCAGGCCGAGGTGGGCGGTCGCGGTGGCTACGCTACGCAGCACCGAAGCGGCGCTGCGCGTCGAGGCGATCCGCTCGGCACGCATCGCACTAGCGTGTCACGCCAGTCGAGAGAGCTCCCGTGCAACCTTGATCCCGCCGAGCTTGTCGGGGTTGCGCACCGCGTAGAGGTGGCTGATCTTTCCGTCCGTGAGTTCGACGGAGATGATGCCCTCCAGGTTGTCGCCGAGGTAGAGCACCAGGGCCGGCGCGCCGTTGTAGAAGGCGGGCTCGACGCGGCCCAGCTCGCCTGCCCCGCGGATGAGCCCAAGGACGAGGCGGGCGACTCGGTCCGCGCCGAGTACCGGCCTGCGCGCGGCGCTGGCCTTGCCGTCGCTGTCCGCCGTCCAGACCACGTCCGGCGCCAGCATCGTGATCAGGGCATCGACGTCGCCCGTCGCCGCCGTGGCGAAGAACTGCGCGGTGAGCTCCATCGACCGCTGCGGGTCGACGGGATCGAACCGCCTGCGGCGAGCCTGGACGTGCTCCCTGGCGCGGTGGGCGAGCTGCCGAACGGACGCGCTGGACTTGCCGATGGCCGAGGCGATCTCGTCGTGGCTGAATCCGAATACCTCGCGCAACACGAAGACTGCCCGTTCGTCGGGACTCAGCGTCTCCAGCACCACCAACATCGCCATCGACACCGATTCGGCCAGCACCACGTCGGACGAGGCGTCACCGCTGGCGACGAGCAACGGCTCAGGCAGCCACGGCCCCACGTACTCCTCGCGCCGACGCGCTTGGGCGCGAAGCGCATTGAGCGCCTGCCGGGTGACGAGCTTGGCGAGGTAGGCCTTGGTGTCCGTCACCGTGGTCAGGTCCACGTCGGCCCACCGCAGGTAGCTCTCCTGCAGCACGTCGTCGGATTCCGTTGCCGTGCCGAGGATCTCGTAGGCGATGGTGAAGAGCAACGGCCGTAGTAGCGTGAACCGCTCCGCGTGTTCGTCGGCGGCGCCCGGACTCATCGGAGCGCTGCCGCCTGCTCGGCCGCCAGGTGCTGCGCACGCTTGCCGCCCTTGAGCCAGAAGTACGAGCCCGGCTTGCGGGCCTCCTTGGCCAAGAACGAGACCGTGCCCTTGCACACGGCCTCCTTGATGCACGCCGCCGCGCGACCGCCGACGTAGATCGGCATCACCCGGTCATCGAGGTGCGCCAGCTGGATGGTGCCTGCGTGACGGCCGAGGCTGACGCATTGACCCGTGAAGGCCTGGTTGACCGCCGCCGGCTCGGTGCCCGCGATGCGGCTGAGCACGGTGTTGGCGGCCTGGGCGCCGAGTGGGAGCGCCGACTGGCAGCTCATCCGCAGCGGCGTATCCGATGGCGCGGACGCATCACCGGCGGCCACGACGTACGGGTTGTCGACGCTGGTCAGCGTCTCGTCGGTGAGTAGTCGGCCGATCGCGTCGGTGGCGAGGCCGCTGCGCGCGGCCAGGTCCGGCACGCCGAACCCCGCGGTCCAGATGGTCACGATGCTGCGTAGCTCGCGGCCGTCGGCAAGGGTCACCGAGTTCTTGCGCACTTCGGTGACCTTGGCGTCCTGCCCGTCGAGGACCGTCACGCCGAGCCTGCGCATGTGCCTGGCCACCGAACGGCGGGCCCGTGCGCTGAGGTACGGGCCGAGCACGCCGCCGCACACCAACGTCACGGTGTGACCCTCCTCGGCCAACTCGGTAGCGGTTTCGATACCGGTCGGGCCAGCGCCCACCACGACCACCGGAGCTCCGGGCTGCACGTCGGCGAGCTTCGCGCGCAAGGACTCGGCGTGCTCCAATTCCGATATGGGGTAGGCGAATTCGGCTGCCCCCGGCACGGTCAACGCGGCGCCGGTGCTTCCGACGGCGTAGACGAGGTAGTCGTAACCGATGGTGCCGCCCGAGCCCAGCGTCACGGTGCGCGCCGCGGCGTCGATGCGTTCGGCCGTGTCGACGAGCAGTCGCACGTCGGCACCGAGCACGTCGGCATAGTCCACGACGGCGTCATCGGACCCGGTGACCAGTTGGTGCAACCGAATCCGCTCGACGAACTTGGGCCGCGGGTTGATCAGCGTGACGGCGATGTCGCCGTTGACTCGCAAGTGGTTGGCGGCAAGCACACCGGCGTATCCGCCACCGATGACGACGACCTGGGTCTTCTGGGTCATGAGAACTCTCCTTGGAGGTTGTCGGCTCTTCGTTGAGCCGGGCTGACCTCAAGACACCTCTGACCGCCGAAGTGTGACACGGCCGCGGCGAATGTGGCGCGTGTCACTCCACCTGGTAGCGCGGAAACACCCCTTCGGGCGTGGGAAGCGCCGTGCCGGGCGCCAGTCGCGTCCCGATGGCGGCGAAGGTCCGCTCATCGGCGGGCTGACCGAGCAGGTCGAGCAACTTGGCCGCGGAGTCCGGCATGGCCCACTGCACCAGCAGCGCGGCGATCCGCACGACCTCCAGCGTGGTGTAGAGCACCGTTGCGAACCGCTCCTGGTCCGACGCCGCCTCCGACTTGCGCAGCACCCACGGCTCCTGCGCAGAAAAGTAGCGGTTGGCCGCTCCGAGCATCAGCCAGATGGCTTCCAGCCCAAGGTGCATCGCGGGCACGTCGACGTGCGCCCGCACCTTGACAAGCAATTCGTCGGCGGTGGCCAGCAGTTCCCGGTCCTCGTCGGTGAATTCGCCTGGCTGAGGTGCGATTCCGCCGAGGTTCTTGTTCACCATCGACAGCGACCGCTGCGCCAGGTTGCCCAGTTCGTTGGCGAGGTCGGCGTTGATCCTGCCGATCATCGCCTCCTCGGTGAAGTTTCCGTCTTGGCCGAACGGCACCTCGCGCAGCAGGAAGTAGCGCACCTGGTCGACGCCGAACTGATTGATGAGGTCGGCCGGATCTATCACGTTGCCCACCGACTTGCTCATCTTCTCGCCCTTGACGTTGATGAAGCCGTGGGCGAAGACCCGTCGGGGAAGCTCGAGGCCCGCCGACATGAGGAACGCAGGCCAGTAGACGGTGTGGAAGCGGATGATGTCCTTGCCGATCACGTGCAGGTCGGCAGGCCAGTACTTGCGGAAGGCCTCGGATTCGGTGTCCGGGTAGCCGGCGCCCGTCAGGTAGTTGGTGAGGGCGTCGACCCAGACGTACATGACGTGGTCCGGGTGATCGGGCACCTGAACGCCCCAGTCGAACGTCGTGCGCGAGATCGACAGGTCGCGTAAGCCGCCCGAGACGAAGCTGACCACCTCGTTGCGCCGGGTGTCGGGTCCGATGAACTCCGGGTGCGCCTCGTAGTGGGCGAGCAGTCGATCGGCGTAGGCGGACAACCGGAAGAAGTAGGTCTCCTCCTCGGTCCACGTCACCGGCGTGCCCGTCTCGATGGAGTACCTGATGCCGTCGTCGCGCAGCTCGAGTTCGTCGTCGGTGAAGAAGCGCTCGTCGCGCACCGAGTACCACCCGGCATACGAGTCGAGGTAGATGTCGCCCGCCGCGTTCATGGCGTTCCAGATGGCGATGGACGCCTCGACGTGGTCGTCGTCGGTGGTGCGGATGAAGCGGTCGAAGGAGATGTTCAGCTTCTCCTGCAGCCCCTGGAACACATCGGAGTTGCGCCGCGCCAGCGTCGCGGTCGGGATGCCCTCGGCCGCGGCCGTCTGCGCCATCTTGAGCCCGTGTTCGTCGGTGCCGGTGAGGAAGCGGACGTCGAAGTCGTCGAGCCGCTTGAATCGCGCGATCGCATCGGTAGCGGTCTTCTCGTACGCGTGTCCGATGTGGGGAGCGCCATTTGGATAGTCGATGGCGGTGGTGATGTAGTACGGCGCCGCGGGGGTGCGCGTCCTCGCGCCGGGAGATTTATCAGCCATTAGGGAGACCACTTTATGGTGTGAGGCGTGAGTTCCACCCGCGAGCGGCCCCCTCTTCCCGCACCCCTCGCTCCCCTGTTCGACGCCCACACCCACTTGGATGCGTGCGGTGCGTCCGACGCCGACGACGTGCACGCGATCCTCGACCGCGCTGCGGCCGTCGGCGTCACGGCGGTCGTCACGATCGCCGACGACATGGCGTCGGCGCGTTGGGTCACCAGCGCGGCCGAGTGGGATCCGCGCGTCTACGCCGCCGTCGCCCTGCATCCGACGCGTGCCAACTCCCTCGACGACGCGGCGCGCGCAGAACTCGAGCGGCTGTCGGCCCACCCGAGGGTGGTGGCCATCGGCGAGACCGGCATGGACATGTACTGGCCGGGCAAGCTCGACGGCTGCGCCGACGTCGCCGCGCAGCGGGACGCGTTCGCCTGGCACATCGAGCTCGCCAAGCGCACCGGCAAGCCCCTGATGATTCACAATCGCGAGGCCGACGCCGAGGTGCTCGACGTCCTGGCCGCCGAGGGCGCCCCGGAGACCGTGATCTTCCACTGCTTCTCGTCGGGGCCGGAGATGGCGCGCACCTGCGTCGACGCCGGATGGCTGTTGAGCCTGTCGGGCACGGTCAGCTTCCGCAACGCTCGCGAGCTCAGGGAGGCAGCCAGGCTCATCCCGCCAGCGCAACTGCTCGTCGAAACCGACGCGCCGTTCTTGACTCCACATCCGTTCCGCGGCGCACCGAACGAGTCGTACTGCCTGCCGTACACGGTGCGGGCGTTGGCCGAGGTCGTCGACCGTCCGGCCGAAGCGCTAGCGCACGAGACTTCGCGGAACGCCGCGCTAGCCTATGGAATCGGCGGTTGAGCGAGTTGCTGCCCTTACGGCTTTTCGTTACCGTCCTGTAATAGAAGCGTCGGCGCCGCGGTTTGCGGCCGCTGACAGGATTTTCCACATAGCTCCGGGATACGACACTCTTGAACGCCTTGCACAAGCTTGATGAAGCACGCTCACCGATGTTCCGCCTGGTCGTTGCCGCCCTGCTCGTGACGCTTGTCTTCGCTGGTGGATACGCCGTCGCCGCGCACAAGACCGTCACGTTGAGCATCGACGGCGCCCCTATGACGGTGTCGACGATGAAGTCGCACGTGATCGACGTGGTGAAGGAGAACGGGTTCGACGTCGGCGACCGCGACGATCTGTACCCGGCGGGGGATCAGTCCGTGCAGCAGTCGGAGACGATCGTGCTGAAGCGCAGCAGGCCGCTGCAGATCTCGCTGGACGGCCACGGCAGCCGCGAGGTCTGGACGACGGCGTCGACCGTGCAGGAGGCGTTGTCGCAGCTGTCGATGACCGACACCGCGCCAGCGGTCGCGTCCCGCGGCAGTCGCGTCCCACTGGAGGGCATGTCACTACCCGTCGTCAGTGCCAGGACCGTGGTGCTCAACGACGGCGGAGTCGTACACACCATTCGATTGGCCGCAGCCAACGTCGCAGGTTTGCTCGAAGCAAATGGCACTCCGCTGCAACAAAGTGACACCGTCGTTCCGCCTGCGAATTCACCGGTCACCGATGGAATGCAGGTCCAGGTGACCCGCATGCGCGTCGAAAAGGTCACCCAACCGATGCCGCTCCCGCCCGAGAACAAAGTGGTGCAGGACGCGACGATGAACATGAGTCGGCAGGTCGTCGAAGATCCCGGTAGCCCTGGTACGCAAAACGTGACGTTTGCCGTCGCCATCGTTAATGGTGTGGAAACGGGCAGGTTGCCAGTAGCCAATGTCGTTCTTGCGCCGGCCCGCGACGCGCTACTCCGAGTGGGTGCAAAGCCTGGTACCGAGGTGCCCACCGTGTCGAATGGGGCCACCTGGGACGCCCTCTCTCGATGTGAGGCCGGTGGTAATTGGGCGATAAACACCGGTAACGGTTTTTATGGTGGCGTGCAATTTGATCAAAATACGTGGGAACGAAACGGTGGTTTGAGGTATGCTCAGCGAGCAGATCTGGCGACGAGAGAAGAACAGATCGCAATTGCTGAGGTAACTCGGGCGCGTCAAGGTTGGGGCGCCTGGCCGGTATGTAGTGGAAGAGTAGGGGCGGCGTCCTGACGATTCGGCTTCTCGGGCGGACCGAGATACGACACCTGGCTAAGGAACTCGACTTCCGGCCGCGCAAGGCGTATGGCCAGAACTTCGTGCACGATGCGAACACCGTTCGGCGCATCGTGTCGGCTTCCGGCGTCAACCGGCACGATCACGTGCTCGAGGTAGGTCCCGGGCTCGGCTCGTTGACGCTGGCGTTGCTGGATCGCGGTGCCAAGGTAACCGCCGTCGAGATCGACCCCGTACTGGCGCGACAACTGCCCAAGACCATTGCCGATCACTCCCACAGTGAGATCAGCCGGCTCTCGGTGCTGCACCAAGACATCTTGACCCTGGTGCCGTCCGACCTGCCTGAAGCGCCGACGGCGCTCGTCGCCAACCTGCCGTACAACATCGCGGTGCCTGCCTTGCTGCACCTGCTCGCCGAGTTCCCGTCGATCCGCACCGTGATGGTGATGGTCCAGGCGGAGGTCGCCGAACGTCTTGCTGCTGAGCCCGGTGGCAAGGACTACGGCGTGCCCAGTGCGAAGGTGCGGTTCTACGGCAAGGTGCGCCGTCACGGCATGGTGTCGCCGACGGTGTTCTGGCCCATCCCGCGCGTGTATTCCGGCCTAGTGCGCATCGACCGCTACGAGACGTCGCCGTGGCCCACCGACGAGTCCTTCCGTAAGCAGGTCTTCGACCTCATCGACACCGGATTTGCGCAACGGCGCAAGACGTCACGCAATGCGTTTGCCGAATGGGCAGGCTCGGGCAACGAGTCGGCCGAGCGGCTGCTTTCGGCCAGTATCGACCCGTCGCGCCGGGGTGAGACGCTCAGCATCGCCGACTTCGTCCGGTTGTTGCAGCGCTCGGGTCAGTTGGAGCCGGACTCCACCGACGAGCATCCCGTTCGCGCTTTCTGATTCGCGCTTCCTGATTGATATGGCGCTGAGGGCGACGAACTGCGAGTAGCGGTCGCCGCCAGCGCCATGTCAACGATGGTCTAGTCGTCCTTCTTGGCATCCTTCTTCAAGAACTCGTCCATCAGCGGGGTCTCTGCCACGACCGGGTAGTTACCGGTGATTCCGACCCGCTCCTGGGCCATCTCGAGCACCCGGCCCCGCACCGCGTACCAACCGCCGACCAGCACCGGCACGATGACCACGATCGCGATGGCGTTCCAGTAGTTCTCGATGCACATCAGCAATGTCACGGCGGCCAGGAACAGCAGGGTGGCATAACTGGTGTACGGGGTGCCGAACAACCGGAACGCGGGCCGTTCCAGGATGCCCTTCTTGGACCAGCGGTACAGCTGAATCTGGCAGATCACGATGGTCGCCCACGAGGCGATGATCCCCAGCGCGGACAAGTCGAGCGCGATGTTGAACGCCTCTGCAGGCACGAACAGGTTGAGGAACACGCCAACCACGGTGAAGCACGCCGTCAGCGCGATACCTGCCCACGGCACACCACGTTTGGACATCTTCGAGGTGAACTTGGGCGCGCTGCCGTTCATCGACATCGAGCGCAGAATCCGGCCGGTGGAGTACAGGCCGGCGTTGAGGCTCGACAGGGCAGCCGTCAGCACCACGAAGTTCATGATGTCGCCGGCGGCGGGCACTCCGATGCTGGAGAAGAACGTGACGAACGGGGAGGTGCCCGATTTGTACTTCGTGTACGGCAGCAGTAAGGCCAGCAGGATCAGCGAGCCGACGTAGAACACCGCGATCCGGAATATCACCGAATTGATGGCCTTGGGCATCACCTTCGCCGGATTCTCGGTCTCGCCAGCCGCTGTGCCAACCAATTCGACTGCGGCGTAGGCGAATATGACACCCGAGGTGATGATCACCAGTTGTAACAACCCGGTGGGCAGGATGCCGCCGTTGTCGGCGATCACCGACACTCCTGTGGTCTGACCCTCTATCTTGAACCGGCCGGCCAGGAACACGATGCCGACCACCAGGAACGTCACCAGCGCGACCACCTTGATCAGGGCGGCCCAGAACTCCATCTCGCCAAACCATTTGACCGAGATCATGTTGATGCTCAGCACGATCACCAGCGCGATCAACGCGATGGTCCACTGCGGTATCGCCTCGAACGCGCCCCAATAGTGCATGTACAGCGCGATCGCGGTGACGTCGACGATGGACGTGCAGGCCCAGTTGAAGAAGTACATCCAGCCCGCGACGTAAGCCGCCTTCTCGCCGAGGAATTCGCGCGCGTAGGACACGAATGACCCTGACGACGGTCGGTGCAGCACCAGCTCGCCGAGTGCCCGCAAAATGAAGAACACGAATACGCCGCAGATGGCGTAGACGATGAAAAGCCCTGGGCCTGCTGAGTTCAACCGACCGCCTGCACCCATGAAGAGGCCGGTGCCGATGGCGCCGCCGATGGCGATCATCTGTAGCTGGCGAGGTTTGAGGCCCTTGTCGTAGCCCTCTTCCTCATGAGCCAATGCTGAATGGTCGTACTGGGTTGGCGTGGCCATCAGCCGACGCTAACCCTCAGCGAACTGACCGGAAACTCGTAGAGGTAAACGTTAAGTTAAGTAACTATTTGACGGTCGGGCGCAGTGCTGCCCGCAATTGTGTGACGAACTCGCCGCAGGAGTTGTAGCGGAGCTCCGGGTTCTTGGCCATGGCCTTGGTGAGGATCGAGTCGAACATGCGAGGTAGCCAGCGATAGCGCCTCGAGAGCCGCGGGACGGCGCGGTTGAGCTGGTCGTCCATCAGGCCCCAAGAGGTGCGCGCGGTGAAAGGCGGTGTCCCCGTGAGCAATTCCACGGCGGTACATGCGAGCGCATACTCGTCGACCGCCGGGGTGGGCGCGTGTCCCCGCAGCAACTCGGGTGCGGCGTAGGACAGCGAGGCTTCGACGTGGGTGGGGTGGTGGTCGACATGGTCGGTCAGGCGGCGGGCTACACCGAAGTCGATCAGAATGGCGCCATCGACCGAGAAGTCTTCCGCAACAAGGATGTTCGACGGCTTGACGTCACAGTGCACCACGCCCGCGCGGTGGCAGTGGTCGAGCGCTTCTGCAATCTGTTGCAGGGCCGCCAGCACGTTGGACCGCGCGGTGAGCGCGCTGATACTTCCGCCGGTAATCAACTCCATGGCCAACCAGCCGAGCCCGTGACCAAACATCGTCACCACGTGCGGGTGCTTGACGCGATTGGCAAAGTCGAACTCGCGCTCCATTCGGTGCAGATGGTTGGGGTCGAGATGGTGCGCGTCGAGCACCTTGAGGGCGACCGCCCGTGTGGGTTCTTCGGCACTGTGCGCGCGATAGACAACCGCGGATCCGCCGTGGCCAATGGCGCTGTCGATGACGTAATCCTGAAAGCGATCCCCGGCAGCGAGCGCGGCCTCAACCCTGGGTCGAACGATGTCATTCACCTGTGGAACGGGTCCCATCTGTGATCCTTGACACACCTTCGGAGCAAACACTAGCGTGACACCCATACGGCATCGGGGCGGCTCGGTGTCGGGCGGCGGGATCCGACGAGGGGTATCTCACCACCCTCTTTCATACCGGGTTTGTGTTCCGACCATGTCCAAGCCATCCCGGCGATACTGTCGTGGCGTGCCTGCGTCGGACGGTAGTGCTGCGTCAGAGTGGGTGCCCACTGGCTCCGTCACGGTCAGGGTGCCGGGCAAGGTCAATCTGTATCTCGGTGTCGGCGACCTCCGAGACGACGGCTATCACGAGCTCACGACCGTCTTCCATGCCGTTTCGCTCTTCGACGAGATCACGGTCCGCAACGCCGACGTGCTCTCGCTGGAGCTGACGGGGGAGGCCTCCGATCATGACGGCGCCTTGCCGACCGATCGGCGCAACCTGGCGTGGCAGGCCGCGGAACTCCTTGCCGACCACGTCGGGCGCGCACCCGACGTCGCCATCTCCATCGAGAAGTCGATTCCGGTGGCGGGCGGGATGGCAGGCGGCAGCGCCGACGCCGCAGGCGTCTTGGTTGCGATCAACGCACTGTGGGAGTTGGGCGTCCCGCGGCGCGACCTCCACGCGCTGGCGGCGGAACTGGGCAGCGACGTCCCCTTCGCATTGCACGGCGGCACCGCGTTGGGTACCGGCCGAGGAGAACAGTTAGCAACGGTGTTGGCCCGCAATACCTTTCATTGGGTGCTGGCCTTCGCCGAGGGTGGGCTGTCGACGCCAAAGGTATTCACTGAGCTCGACCGACTGCGCAACCGCGTCGACGAGGTCGACCGCGACTTGCCTGCTCGGCTCGACGACCCCGAGCCTGTGCTCGCCGCGCTCGCGTCCGGGGACGCCGGCGAACTGGCGCCACTGCTCGGCAACGACCTGCAGCCGGCCGCGCTGAGCTTGGACGCGCGCTTGCGGCGCACGCTGCGCGCGGGCATCGACGCCGGGGCGCTGGCGGGCATGGTGTCTGGATCGGGGCCGACGTGCGCCTTCCTGTGCAGCTCCGCTTCTACTGCGGTCGACGTCGGCGTCCAGTTGGCGGGTGACGGCGTGTGCCGGACGGTTCGGGCCGCCAGCGGGCCGGTGCACGGCGCCCGCGTGGTGCCTTCGCCGTCGCGTTCGCGGTGACAACGCCCGAAGTCGAGGTGTGACCCGCGCCTCAATTCGCGCAATGGTTTGGTAGTTACTTAAGAGTCTCTTAAGATGGGCGACGGTGAATGCTAGCGGTCACGCGTGCAACGCGACGACTCTTCCCTCCGGGCATCTCGGCGGGCGGACGCGCGGCGTTGGTGCAGATCGCGGTCACGTCGCCTGGACGACGAAGTCCTGCGTCGCCGGACCGCCACCGATTCGAGACGAAACCGCTTCCCAATTGTGTATGCGCGCCTGGCAACAACTACGTACGAGCAGGTGGAGCATGGAAACCGTGGCACTGACGCCTGACTGCAGCAGGAGACTGTCGTGAGCAGATTTACCGAGAAGATGTTCCACAACGCCCGGACGGTCACCACGGGCATGGTCACCGGTGAGCCCCACGAGCCGATCCGGCACACGTGGGGCGAGGTTCACGAACGCGCCAGATGCATCGCGGGCGGGCTCGCCGCCGCAGGCGTCGGACACGGTGACGCCATCGGCGTGCTGGCCGGCTTCCCCGTCGAGATCGCCCCGACCGCGCAGGCGCTGTGGATGCGCGGGGCCAGTCTGACGATGCTGCACCAGCCGACCCCGCGTACCGACCTCGTGGTGTGGGCCGAGGACACCATGAACGTCATCGGCATGATCGAGGCCAAGGCCGTCATCGTCTCCGAGCCGTTCCTGATCGCCATCCCGGTGCTCGAGGAAAAGGGCATCAAGGTGCTCAAGATCGGAGACCTGCTGGCCGCCGATCCGATCGACCCCGTCGAGACGGGTGAGGACGACCTCGCGCTCATGCAGCTGACGTCCGGTTCGACCGGTTCGCCCAAGGCCGTCCAGATCACGCACCGCAACATCCACTCCAATGCCGAGGCGATGTTCATCGGCGCCCAATACGACGTCGAGAAGGACGTCATGGTCAGCTGGCTGCCGTGCTTCCACGACATGGGCATGGTCGGCTTCCTCACGATCCCGATGTACTTCGGTGCGGAGCTCGTCAAGGTCACCCCGATGGACTTCCTGCGCGACACCTTGCTGTGGGCCAAGTTGATCGACAAGTACAAGGGCACGATGACCGCGGCGCCGAACTTCGCCTACGCGCTGTTCGCCAAGCGGCTGCGCAAGCAGGCCGAGCCCGGTCAGTTCGACCTTTCCACGCTGCGGTTCGCGCTGTCCGGCGCCGAGCCTGTCGAGCCCGCTGACGTCGAGGACCTACTGGACGCTGGCAAGCCCTTCGGCCTGAAGCCGGATGCGATTCTGCCTGCCTACGGCATGGCCGAAACCACGCTCGCGGTGTCGTTCTCCGAATGCGGCGCCGGCCTGGTGGTCGACGAGGTCGACGCCGATCTGCTGGCCGCGCTTCGCCGCGCGGTGCCGTCCTCCAAGGGCAACACCCGGCGGCTGGCTTCCCTTGGCCCGCTGCTGAAGGACCTCGAGGCCCGCGTCATCGACGAGAACGGCGAGGTGATGCCCGCCCGTGGCGTCGGCGTCATCGAACTGCGTGGCGAGTCGTTGACCCCCGGCTACCTCACCATGGGTGGCTTCCTGGCCGCGCAGGACAAGCACGGCTGGTATGACACCGGCGACCTGGGCTACCAGATGGAGAACGGCCACATCGTGGTCTGTGGCCGCGTGAAGGACGTCATCATCATGGCGGGCCGCAACATCTACCCGACCGACATCGAGCGGGCTGCGGGCCGCGTGGCGGGCGTGCGCCCGGGCTGTGCGGTCGCGGTGCGGCTCGACGCCGGGCACTCGCGTGAAACCTTCGCCGTCGCAGTGGAATCCAACGCCTGGCAGGACCCGGTCGAGGTGCGTCGCATCGAGCACGAGGTCGCGCACGAGGTGGTCACCGAGGTCGACGTGCGGCCACGCAACGTGGTGGTGCTCGGGCCGGGAACCATTCCGAAGACCCCATCGGGCAAGCTGCGTCGCGCCAATTCGGTGTCGCTGGTCAGCTAGCTCGTCAGACCCTGATGTGGCGGATTCCCACTGCCGCACGACGGAGTTGGTAGCGCGCAGTGCCCAACCTCGGGTGCTCGAGCATCAGCCCGGCGCGCCCGGCGATGTCCTCGACCACTTCATCGACGCTGCGGTCATCGGTAGGGACGTGCTCGGCAAACCGGTCGTCGGCCAGCGCCGTCACGCAGCGCTCGATCTGCTGCATTGCCCAACACTCGTCGCGGCCCGTCGCCCGGGCCAGCCAGAACCCCGACCGAGTGCGCAGCCTGCGCTGCAAACTCTCGGGTGACGCGATCAGTGAGAAGTGGCGCACGGCGACGTCGGCCGCGTGCAGTCCGGACATGATCTCGTCGAAGTACGCCGGTTCCACCAGGGTCATCGGCACCAGCACCGGTCCGTCGTGCGCCTGCACCGCGTCCGCGAGGGTGGCCACCACGGCCGATCGCCACTGTGGCCGGTCCTGGAAGTCGCTGCGGGCGCTCGGCGGCAGCATCCGGTGGATACCGAAGCCGATGAGTTCGGGATCTGCCACGTGCGCATCGGGTGCGCGACGCAGGAGCTCGAAGGTGGTCTGCGTCTTGCCCGATCCGAAGGCTCCGTTGATCCACACCAGCACCGCACCGAGTGTAGGTAAGCCGCACGATGAGTTCGGCGGCCACGGCCGGTCTCAAATTCCGTGCGCAAGAAAATCGATGGCCGCCCGTCGGAGTTCATCGCTACGGTTGACCGATGACTGCCCCTGCCATTGAGGCCGTCGACCTCGTCAAGTGCTTCGGCGACCCCGCCAGTCAGCCTCCGGCCGTCGGCGGGATCAGTTTCTCGGTGCCGCAGGGCACCGTGCTTGGGCTACTCGGGCCCAACGGCGCGGGCAAGACCACCACCGTGCGGATGATGACGACGCTGTCGAAGCCCACCAGCGGAACCGCCCGAGTCGCCGGCTACGACGTGCGCACCGAACCCGACATGGTCCGCCGCAACATGGGGCTTACCGGCCAGGTCGCAACGGTCGACGAACTACTCACCGGCCGCGAGAACATCCGGATGATCGGCGCGCTGTACGGGTTGGGCCGCAAGGACATCAAACGGCTGGGCGACCAACTGCTCGAGCAATTCGACCTCGCCGATGCCGCCGACCGTCCGGTCAGGTCGTACTCCGGCGGCATGCGCAGGCGCATCGACCTCGCCGTCAGCCTGATCGCCTCGCCGCCGGTGCTCTTCCTCGACGAGCCCACCACCGGACTGGACCCGCGTAGCCGCATGGACTTGTGGGACATGTTGCGTGGCCTGGTCACCGGCGGCACCACGCTCTTGCTGACCACGCAGTACTTGGAAGAGGCCGATCAGCTGGCCGACGAGATCGTCGTCATCGACCGAGGTCGCATCATCGCCCAGGGCACTCCGCTGCAGCTGAAGCAGCAGGCGGGCAATGCCAGCCTGGTGGTGACGGTGTCGCACGCGGCCGAATTGCCCGCGGCGCGTGACCTTTTGGCCAGGACCGGTGCGGAGGTACACGTCAACGTGGGCGCGCGGCAACTCACGGCGACCGCCGAGGGCATCGCGGACCTGACGCGTGTGGCGGGCTGGCTTCAGGACAGCGGTATCGAGGTCGACGACATCGGGTTGTCGCGGCCCAGCCTCGACGATGTCTTCCTCACCCTCACCGGGCACCGTGCCGACGACGACGAGCTTCGCGCATGACCGCCGTCACGCCCAGGTCCGCTGTCGACGTGACGCGGCCAGTCACCCGTCAGACCGGCATCGTGGCGCAGTCCTGGATCATGGTGAAGCGCAACATGATCCACACCAAGCGCATGCCGGAGATGCTCAGCGACGTCACGGCGCAGCCCATCATGTTCGTGCTGCTGTTCGCATTCGTGTTCGGGGCGTCGATCTCCAACACCGGGGGTGCGTCGTATCGCGAGTTCCTGCTGCCCGGCATTCAGGCGCAGACCATCGTGTTCACCGCGTTCGTGGTGGCCTCCGGCATCACCGCCGATGTCGAGAAGGGCATCATCGACCGGTTCCGAGCACTACCCATCCGACGCTCGTCGGTGCTCATCGGGCGCAGCGTCGCCAGCCTCATCCATTCGTCCATCGGCGTGGTCGTCATGGCGATCACCGGGCTGTGCATCGGGTGGCGCATTCGCGGCAGCTTCGCGGACGCGGTGCTGGCGTTCGCGCTCATCCTGGTATTCGGGTTCGGCATCATCTGGTTCGGCATCCTGATCGGCTCACTGATGCGGTCAGTGGAGGCCGTCAACGGGGTGATGTTCACGGTATTGTTCCCAATCACGTTTCTGGCCAATACGTTTGCGCCCACCGAGCCGATGCCGAAGTGGCTGCGCGTGATCGCGGAGTGGAATCCCGTTTCGTCGCTCGCGCAGGCCATGCGCGAGTTGTGGGGCAACGGTCCCGTCGCCCCGCCGGACGCCCAGCTCCCGCTGCATCATCCGGTGCTGGCGACCATCCTGTGGTCGCTCGCGATGACCGCCGTCATCGCACCGTTCGCGCTGCGGGCCTACGCGCGCCGCACCTCCGACTAGGCGGCAGGCATCTGGTCGTAGACGCGCCACACTTCGGCTTCGTGGTCGACGGTGGTCAGTTCACCCGCGGCGAGCCGCGCGTCGGCGTTGGTCAGCCGTTCGGTCAACGTGCGCAGTTCGTCGAGCCGCGGTCCGGCCATGGGGTCGTTGACGCCCACCATCCGAACCACGGTCAACTTGCGGACCAGGTGACGGGTGTGTCCGGCCAACGCCATCGTGACCGCGCCCATGGCCGCGCACCCGCCCGTCGCGAAGGCGAGGGCCGGACCAGGGCTGACGACTGTTATCAAGGTGACCTCGGCCAGTAACCAGCTGGCCAGACCCCACACCGGGAAGGTGCGCCACAGCCGTAGCGCGATGCGTTCGTCACCGGATATGCCGGGCGGGAAGACCACGAGGCGGTAGCGCGTGACGCCGTAGCGGCTGGCTGAGATTTCGAGGGCGCCCCACGTACGCCCGCCATCGAGCAGACGCCGCAGAAGCGGCGCATGCGAAACGTGAGTCGTTTGTGTCATGTATTCAGGTTTACCCCCGTCCGCTGGGCATATTCACGATTCAGACGGGATCTTTACGCGTGCGGGCGGAACGTTGACATGATCTGGGTATAGCTGACTATACTCAGCGGTCATGACCGACAAGTTGCCCGCGCGCATCGCCGACCATCCCACCGTGCGCAAGGTCTGCGGCAGGCACACCGAACCTCCCGGCGTGATCGACGCGGATTGGCTGCGGACGGTCTGTCTCGAGGCAGGCGCGGACGACGTCGCCTTCGCCAGCGTCGACAATCCGGACCTGGCCTCGGAGCGGGAGCACGTCGACAACGCGCTTCCCGGGACCAAGAGCTACATATCGCTGGTCGTGAAGATGAACCGCGACAACGTCCGCTCACCTGCCCGCAGCGTCGCCAACCAGGAGTTCCATCGCACCGGCGAAATCATCAACGAGGCCGCGCACCGGATCACACGCGCGCTCCAGGATGCAGGCCATCGCGCACTCAACCCGTCGGCGACCTTCCCCATGGAGATGGACAAGTTTCCCGGCCGCATCTGGGTCGTCGCGCACAAGCCGGTTGCCGTAGCCGCTGGGCTCGGGGTAATGGGCATACACCGCAACGTTATTCATCCGAAGTTCGGTAACTTCATCCTGTTGGCCACCATCATGGTGGACGCCCCGGTTACGAGTTATGGTGAGCCACTGGACTATTCGCCCTGCCTGGAATGCAAGCTCTGCGTGGCGGCGTGCCCGGTCGGCGCGATCGGCAAGGACGGCGAGTTCGACTTCGTCGCATGCTCGGTGCACAACTACCGCGAGTTCATGGGTGGTTTCACCGACTGGGCGCAGACGATCGCCGACAGCGAGGATGCCGCCGACTTCCGAAATCGCGTCAGTGACTCCGAGAATGCGTCGATGTGGCAGAGCCTTTCGTTCAAGGCGAACTACAAGGCCGCCTACTGTCTGGCGGTGTGCCCGGCCGGTGAGGACGTCATCGAGCCCTACCTGGAGGACCGGAAGGGCTTCGTCAAGCTGGTGCTCAAACCGTTGCAGGACAAGGAGGAGACGCTCTACGTGCTCCCCGACTCGAAGGCCAAGGCGCACGCCGAGAAGCGCTACCCGCACAAGCCCGTGAAGGTCGTCGACAGCGGTATCCGCGGCCGCAGCTAGGCTCGCCTCGCGGGGAACTACCAGGCGTGCACGGTGTTCTGGGCCGGCTCGATGCCCAGCTGAATCAACAACTCCGTGGCATCGGCGGCCTGCTCGAGAACCGTGCCGACCTCCGGTCGCTCCACGGCGGCGAAGTTCTCCAACACGAACGTCGCCCCTGATTTGCGTCCGGGCGGACGCCCGATCCCGATGCGCACCCGGGCAAAGTCTTGGGTAGTCAACGCCGCACCGACCGAACGCAGCCCGTTGTGGCCCGCCACGCCGCCACCGAACTTCAGCCTGATGCGGCCGAAGTCGATGTCGAGCTCGTCGTGCAGGACGATCACGTCGGCCGGTGCGATCGAGTAGAAGTTGGCCAGCGGTCCGACCTGGCGGCCCGACTCGTTCATGTAGGTCCGCGGTTTGGCCAGCACGACCGACTTGCCGCCGAGCCTGCCGGTCGCCACGTCGGCCCCCGACTTCTTGTGCAGCTTGAAGCCCGACCCGATCCGGTCGGACAACACGTCAGCGACCAAGAAGCCGAGGTTGTGCCGGGTGGTGGCGTACTGCGGTCCCGGATTGCCGAGTCCGACCACCAGCACCGGTTCGGCCATGACCGCAGCCCGCCCGGCCCGACGCTATTCGGACGCGGTTTCGGCAGCGGCTTCCGCTTCGGCGGCCTCTTCGGCCTGCTCCTCCAGCGACTCGCCGCCACCTTCGGACTCCAGCTCCTCGGCGGTCGGCGCCGGGACGACGTTGACCACGAGCAACTCCGGATCGGAGATCAGCGTGACGCCGTCGGGCAGCGGCACCTGCGATGCGAGGAACTGGGTGCCGGACACGGCGCCCTCGATCGACAGCGTGAGGTGCTCGGGGATCGACATGGCGTCGGACTCGATCTCGATGGTGTTGGACTCCTGGTTGACCAGGGTGTCTGGGCCCGCGTCGCCTTCGACGACGACGTTGACCTCGACGGTCACCTTCTCGCCGCGACGGACGATGATGAGGTCGACGTGCGTGATGGTGCGCCGAATCGGGTGGATCTCGATGGCCTTGGGCAGCGCAAGGGCTTCCTTGCCTGCGATGTCGAGCGTCAGCACGGCGTTGGTACCGAAGTTGCGCAGCACGGCCGAGAACTCCCGTGCGGGCAGCGTCAGGTGCTGTGGATCGGCGCCGTGGCCGTACAGCACCGCGGGGACCTTGCCGTCACGACGGGCTTGGCGCGACGCGCCCTTGCCGGTCTTGTCACGGACCTCAGCGGTCAGATTGTTCGAGGCGCGGGCCGCAGTCTTGGCCATGTGATGTTGCTCCTGTGCTGTCGTGTCGTGGCACGGCCAGGATGTCGCGCTTCGCGCGGAACTCCCGTCGATAACGGTGGTCCCAAGACTGCGAAGCCACCCTCGCCGTGATCGCCAGCAAGATTAGCGCAAACGGGTGCCGGAAATGAAATCTACAGCGGGTAGCGCACGTCCGTCAGCTGCTCGGATAGGTCCCACAGCGCCTGCGCCGTCTTCGCCGAACTGGCCAGCGGACTGCGCGAGCTGGGGCCGGTCGCGCCGCGTGCCCCGAACCGCGGCCCGATGAAGCTGTTGCCTGGCACGTCCTTGGCGACGGCGTACAGCGTCTGACGAGCGCCGAAGTCGGCGCTGGTGCCCAAGATATTGGCGGCCTTCCAGAACTTGGTGCCGATCGGGTTGCCGGTCTGACCCTGCAGGTTGGTCGCCGAGTAGCCGGGGTGCGCCGCGAGCGCCCGCACCGCCGAACCGCTGCCGTCGAGGCGGTGCTGCAGTTCGCTGGTGAACAGTAGGTTCGCCAGCTTGGACTGGCCGTAGGCCGGCCACGCCAGGTACGGCCGCGACTTCCAGTTCAGATCCTTGAGGCTGATCTTGCCGATCAGGTGCATCAGTGACGACACCGTCACCACCCGGTCGGAGATCTTGGGCAGCAGCAGGTTGGTGAGCGCGAAGTGGCCCAGGTGGTTGGTGCCGATCTGACTCTCGAAGCCGTCGGCGGTCTGCGCATACGGCACGGCCATGATCCCGGCGTTGTTCACCAGCACGTCGACGCCGTCGACACCGTCGGCGAACTCCCGCACCGAGGCCAGGTCCTGCAGATCGAGCTTGCGGACCTCCACGTCGCCGGTCATGCCCGCTGCCGCGGTGTCGCCCTTGGCGGTGTTGCGCACCGCGAGGATCACTGTGGCCCCGACGCGTGCGAGTTCGCGCGCGGTGACCTCACCGAGGCCGCTGTTGGCGCCCGTCACGATGACTTTGCGTCCGGTGAAGTCGGGAAGGTCGGCGGCGGTCCAGTCGCTCATGCCCGCCAGGGTAGTTCCCCGGGCCGACCTACTTCGCTGCGGCGACCGTGAAGCCCTTGATGACGGCCTCGACGTCGGGTCCCTCGGCGGCGGCCTGGTCGGCGAAACCGGTCACCGTGAACTGGATGAGGTACTTCTGGCCCGGCGTGTTGGGGTTGGGCGGCTTTCCGGTCGCGATGACGACGCGGTTGTAGCTGTGCATCCGCTTGCCGTTGAGGTCATAGCTGCCCTCAATCATCGACGACGGGAACCCGCGGAAGTTGTCGCTCGACCCATTGAGCTTCTTGAAGTTCTGCGAGAGTTCGGCGTCGACGTCGGCGTGCTTGAGGGCCTCGGCGGCGTCGAAGTCGCCCGACAGTTGGAAGACCAGGAGCATCGCGCTGGGGTAGGTGTTGCCCTTGACGATCGTCCTGGTGCCCGGCGCGAGGTTCGGGTTGGTGTACGGGTGCCAGCCCGGCGGCGTGGGCATCGTCACCGTCAGGTCGGTCAGCCTGTCGGGCGCGACGGTCTGACCGCCGACGCCGACGGTCTCGAGGTACTGGGACAGCGGTAACGGCGCGCCGCTCGTCGTCGTCGTGGTCGGGGTGGGCGTGGTCGACCAGAGCCCCTGGTAGTCCGGGGCGGCTGGCCCGCAGCCAGCCACCGTGGCCGCCACCAGCGCGGCCCCGGCGATGAGCCGCCAGGTCACAGAATCTCGCGGACGGAGTCGATGGGCCTGGCCAATCGGGTGCCCTTGCCGGTGACGACGAAGGGCCGCTCGATCAGGATCGGATGTTCGGCCATGGCGTCGAGCAGTTGGTCGTCGGAGGCCTCGGCGAGCCCGAGCTCGGTGTAGAGCGATTCACGCTTGCGGACCGCAGTTCGCACGTCGATGCCCGCGTCGGCGATCAGCTTCTTGAGTTCCGCACGCGACGGCGGGGTCTTCAGATACTGAACGATCTCGGGCTCGATGCCGTTGTCCCGCAACAAATCCAGTGTCTTGCGCGACGTCGAGCACTTCGGGTTGTGAAAAATCCGAGCCACTAAGCGGATCCATCGAAGAGGCTGGTCACGGAGCCGTTGTCGAACACCGCGCGAATGGTGCTGGCCAGCAAGGGCGCGATCGACAGCACGGTCAGCTGCGGGAACTGCTTGTCATCGGTGATCGGCAGCGTGTTGGTCACGATGACCTCACGGGCTCCGCACTCGGCCAGCCGCTGCGGCGCGGGATCGGACAGCACGCCGTGCGTCGCGGCGATGACGACGTCGTTCGCTCCGTTTTCCTTCAGGAGCTTGACCGCGCCCGCGATGGTGCCGCCGGTGTCGATCATGTCGTCGGTGATGATGCAGGTCTTGCCCTTGACGTCGCCGACGACGCGGTTGGACTTCACCTGGTTGGGCACCAGCGGGTCGCGGGTCTTGTGGATGAAGGCCAGCGGGACGCCACCGAGCGAGTCGGCCCACTTCTCGGCGACGCGCACGCGCCCCGAATCGGGGGAGACGACGACCATGTCGTGGTCGGCGTAGTTGTCGGCGATGTAGCCGCACAGCAGCGACTGACCGCGCATGTGGTCCACCGGACCGTCGAAGAAGCCCTGGATCTGATCGGTGTGCAGGTCGACGGACACGATGCGGTCGGCGCCAGCGGTCTTATACAGATCGGCGACCAGGCGGGCCGAGATGGGTTCACGGCCGCGGTGCTTCTTGTCCTGGCGGGCGTACGGGTAGAACGGCAGGATCGCCGTGATGCGCTTGGCGCTGCCGCGCTTGAGCGCGTCGATCATGATCAGTTGCTCCATGAGCCACTGGTTCAGCGGCGCAGGGTGGCTTTGCAGCACGAACGCGTCGCAGCCGCGCACCGACTCGTCGAAGCGCACGAAGATCTCGCCGTTGGCGAAGTCCCGTGCGGTCTGCGCCGTCACTTGGACGTCGAGTTCCTTGGCGACCTGTTCCGCCAGTTCCGGATGCGCGCGCCCAGAGAACAGCATCAGGTTCTTGCGGTTGTCGGTCCAGTCCGTGCCCACTATGGTGCTGCCTTCGCGGTCGGGGAGCGATACGGGGCAATCGTACGTAGCGGTTGCCACTTCGCGTTGCCGGGTTACCAGAATGCCAACGGAAGACGTCCGGCTGCCACCGTCACTCGGCTTCGTCGGAGCCGTCGGGTTCGGGGTCGGCGGTCGCCTTGCGGGCCGCCTCCGCCGCCGCGCTCTGCGGCCGTTTGCGCTCCACCCAGCCCTCGATGTTGCGTTGCGGTCCGGCCGAAATCGCCAGCGCGCCCGGCGGGACATCTTCGCGGACGACGGTGCCAGCACCCGTGTATGCGCCGTCGCCGATGGTGATCGGCGCGACGAACATCGTGTCGGAGCCAGTGCGCACGTGCGAGCCAATCGTGGTGCGGCGCTTGGTCTCTCCGTCGTAGTTGACGAATACGCTGGACGCGCCGATGTTGCTGTGCTCGCCGATGTCGGCGTCGCCGACGTAGGTCAGGTGCGGCACCTTGGTGCCCGCGCCGATCACGGAGTTCTTAGTCTCGACGAACGCGCCGAGCTTGCCGTCGGAGCCCAGCCGCGTGCCTGGCCGCAGGTAGGCGAAGGGGCCGACGGTCGCGCCGGCGCCGATCTCCGACGAGGAGCCGTGGGTGCGGATCACCGATGCGCCGTCACCGACGGTTACGTCGGTCAAGGTCGTGTCGGGGCCGACACCGCACACCGCTCCGATGGAAGTGGAGCCGAGCAGCTGGGTTCCCGGCTGGACGACGGTGTCGCGGCCGATCGTGACGTCGACGTCGATCCAGGTGGTGGCCGGATCGACGACGGTGACCCCGCTGCGTTGATGGGTGGCGACGATGCGGCGGTTGAGTTCGGCGGCGAGCTCCGCGAGCTGCACCCGGTCGTTGACGCCCGCCACCAGGGCACTGTCGTCGATGTGTTGACCGCGCACGATGCCACCGTCGCCGCGCACGATGGCGATCACGTCGGTCAGGTAGAGCTCGCCCTGGGCGTTGTCGGAGCGCAGTTGACTCAAGGCCGAACGCAGCGCAGTGACGTCGAACGCGTACACCCCGGCGTTGACCTCGCGGATCGCACGCTGGGACGTGGTGGCGTCGGCCTGCTCGACGATGCCGATGACCTCGTCGTCCTGCGTGCGCAGGATCCGGCCGTACCCCGTCGGGTCGGGCACCGTCGTGGTCAGGACCGTCGCGGATGCGCCCGCGGCGCTGTGCCCGGAGATGAGCTCGGCGAGCGTGTCGGCGTCCATCAGCGGCACGTCGGCCGCCGTGACGACGACGGTGCCTGCGAAGTCGTCGGGCAGGGCGGCGAGCCCACATCCGACCGCGTGCCCGGTGCCGTGCGGTTCGTCCTGTACGGCGATGTCGATGGTGCGGCCGAGGTTGTCGGCCAGGTCGGCGATCGCGGCCGTGACGCGCTCGCGGTCGGTGCCGACCACGACGACGAGGTACTGCGGGGCGACCTTGGCGATCGCATGCAGCGCGTGCGCGACCATGCTGCGGCCGCCGAGGGTGTGCAGCACCTTGGGAATGTCGGAGCGCATGCGGGTGCCTGCACCAGCGGCCAGCACCAGCACGGCCGTGTCGGTTGCCGCCGTCATAGAGACCTCCCGGGGATCGGACACCAGCGTCGTCATTGTCGCCGCAGGTGCGCGGTCAATCCAAACTAGGACACGACCGGCGATTGGGAATCTGGCGGCCGCTGACCTGGGTCGAGCGTCGCCAGATTCACGCTCGCGGGTGAGTTGGACAGAGCTCCGTCGCCAGGACTCGAACCTGAACTATCTGAACCAAAATCAGAAGTGCTGCCGATTACACCACGACGGACTGCGGGTGTGACTTTAGTCGAAGGGCGGGGTACGGCGGGCAGGAGCGCAGCGACAGGGGGATTGGTACGGCGGGCAGGAGCGCAGCGACAGGGGGATTGGTACGGCGGGCAGGAGCGCAGCGACAGGGGGATTGGTACGGCGGGCAGGAGCGCAGCGACCAGGGGATTACGCTGGTAACCGTGGCAGCGCCGGAAAAGGAAGTGCGTGCACCCCGCGCACGCATGACTGGCACCGAACGCCGTCAGCAGCTGATCGAGATCGCGAAGTCGCTGTTCGCCGAACGCGGCTACGAAGCGACGTCGATCGAGGAGATCGCTCAACGCGCCAGCGTCTCCAAACCCGTTGTCTACGAACACTTCGGAGGCAAGGAGGGGCTGTACGCCGTCGTCGTCGACCGCGAGATGTCGGCCCTGCTCGACGGAATCACGTCGTCCCTGACCAACAACCGCTCGCGTACCCGCGTCGAACGCGTGGCCCTGGCCCTGCTCACCTACGTCGAGGAACGCACCGACGGCTTCCGGATCCTGATTCGCGACTCCCCGGCCAGCATCGCGTCGGGCACCTACTCGAGCCTGCTCAATGACGCCGTCAGCCAGGTCGCGTCGATCCTGGCGGGCGACTTCTCCCGCCGGGGGCTCGACCCGGAGCTCGCACCGCTGTATGCGCAGGCCCTGGTGGGGTCGGTGTCGATGACGGCGCAGTGGTGGCTCGACACGGGCGAACCGAAGAAGGAAGTGGTCGCCGCCCATTTGGTCAACCTGATGTGGAACGGGTTGACGCATCTGGAGTCCGACCCCGTCCTGCACGAGGAATAGCGAGCCTCAGCCCAGATCGCGGCTCATCAGGTCATCGATCGTCTCGCGGCGCACCAGCAGGCGAGCCCGCCCGTCGCGCACCGCGACCAGCGGTGGACGGCCCACCATGTTGAACGTCGACGCCATGCTGTGGTGGTACGCGCCGGTGCCGGCCACCGCCAGCAAATCTCCCGGATGCAGGTCGGTGGGCAGCGCTACGTCGTGCGCGATGACGTCGCCTGCCTCGCAGTACCTGCCGACCACGGTGACGGGCCGTGTCGGGCCAAGCGGATGGCGGTTCGCGACGGCGACGCTGTATCGCGCCCCATAGAGCGCTACCCGTGGGTTGTCGCCCATGCCGCCGTCAACGGCGACGAAGGTGCGGCCGCCCGGTTGCGTCTTGATCGAGGCCACCCGGTAGCACGTCACCCCGGCGCGGGCGCTGAGCGCGCGGCCCGGCTCGACCACGATGGTCGGGCGTGGAAAGCGCTCGGCCGCGCAGGCCTCGTCGAGCGCGTCCTCGATGGTGTCCGCGAGCTCGCCGAGGTCAAGTTCGTCGTCACCCGGCACGTACGGAACACCGTGTCCGCCGCCGATGTTCAACTCTGGCAGCAGCACGCCGTGCCGGGCCCTGATGTCGGCCATGAGGGCGATGACGCGTCGAATCGATTGGCCGTACACGTCGGGGTCGGTCACTTGGGAGCCGAGGTGGAAGTGAAGCCCGACGAGTTGCAGCATCGGTTGGTCGAGCACGCGCCTCGCGGCCATCAGCGCGTCCCCGCCCGCGATGGCGAACCCGAACTTCTGATCGGTGACGCCCGTGGTGACGGCGGGGTGCCCGTGGATGTCGACTCCGGGCGTGACGCGGACGAGCACGCGTCGTACTGCCCGGGCCTGGCTGGCCAGCAACGCGAGTTCGGTGCCGCTGTCGATCACGATGCGGCCAACCCCCGCCGCGGCGGCGGCCTTGAGCTCGCACGTCGACTTGGCGTTTCCGTGCACGACGATGCTGCGCGGGTCGACGCCCGCGGCGACGGCGATGGCAAGTTCGCCTTCCGAGCAGACGTCCAACCCGAGACCCTCCTCGGACACCCACCTGGCCACCTCGGTGGTCAGCAACGCCTTGCCCGCGTAGACGATCCGCGTGCCTCGCAACGTGGTCCGGTAGCGCCTTGCGCGATAACGGAAGTCGGCTTCGTCGACGACGTATGCCGGAGTGCCGAACTGGTCGGCCAGCTCGCACAGGTCGACGCCGCCGACGCACAGCCGACCGGCGGCGTCGACCTGCGCGGTGACGGGCCAGATGGCTGGGTCGATGCGCAATGCAGCGGCCCGGTGCAGCGACGGCAACGAATCGAGAAGGGTCATGACGACCACGGTCCGCGGGCCGGACGCTGCGCGCGACGATCTTGGCGGCCTCTTGACGCCGGGCGGCGGAATTTTGACGGCGCCGCGCCTCCTAGACTGGGGTCATCATGACCGCAGCGGGGCACCCCCATGTCCAAACCCCGATTGCCGGGCTCGTCGAACTGGCGTTGACCGCGCCCACGTTCGCGGAGATGAAGGCTCGCAGTGCAGGCGACGGGGGTGGGGCCGCACTCGTCGGACCGGCCAGCGCGCGGTTGTTCGTGGCTGCGGCGTTGGCGCAAGCCGGGCCCCTGCTCGTCGTCACCGCTACCGGGCGCGAGGCCGACGATCTGACCGCGGAGTTGCGCGCCGTGCTCGGTGACGCCGTCGCGCTGTTCCCGTCGTGGGAGACGCTGCCTCACGAGCGGCTGTCACCAGGCGTCGAAACGGTGGGCGCGCGGCTGCTGGTGCTGCGCCGCCTGGCCCATCCCGACGACGCGCGATTGGGTGCGCCGTTGAGGGTCGTCGTCACCACGGCGCGTTCGCTTCTGCAGCCGATGGCGCCAGGCCTCGCCGACATCGAGCCGGTCACCCTCACGGTCGGATCGGATGTCGACCTCGACGGAGGCTTCGAGGGTGTGATCGTCCGGCTGGTGGAACTGGCCTACACGCGCGTCGACATGGTCGGCAAGCGCGGCGAGTTCGCGGTGCGCGGCGGGATCCTCGACGTGTTCCCTCCGACCGCCGAACATCCGGTCCGTGCCGAGTTCTGGGGCGACGAGGTGACCGAGCTCCGGATGTTCTCCGTGGCCGATCAGCGCTCCATCCCCGAGGCCGAGCTCAACACGGTGGTGGCCGTGCCATGTCGCGAGCTGCTGCTCACCGATGACGTGCGCGAGCGCGCCGCGGCCCTTGCCGTCGACCTGCCTGCCCGCGACAACCGGATCACCGGCACCGTCGGCGAGATGCTGGCCAAGCTCGCCGACGGCATCCCGGTCGACGGCATGGAGGCCCTGCTGCCCGTGCTGCGGCCGACCCAACCAGCGCTGCTGTACGACCAGCTGCCTGCTGGCACGCCGCTGCTGGTCTGCGACCCGGAGAAGGTGCGCACCAGGGCAGCCGACCTGATCAAGACCGGTAAGGAATTCCTCGAGGCGTCGTGGTCGGTCGCGGCGATCGGCGGCGACGCGCCCATCGACGTCGAGCATCTCGGCGGCTCGGGCTTCCGCGAGCTCGACGAGGTGCGCGCGGGGGCACGCGCGGGCGGTCACCCCTGGTGGACGTTGAGCCAACTCGGTGCGGAGTCAGCCCTCGAGGTCGACGTGCGTCCGGCGCCTTCGGCCCGCGGGCACGTACAGGACCTCGACGAGATGTTCGCGATGCTGCGGGCCCACGTGGCGACGGGTGGGCTGGCCGCGATCGTGGCGCCCGGCACCGGCACGGCGCACCGCGTGGTCGAGCAACTGGGCGAATCCGACATCGCCGCAACGATGTTGGAGCCTGGGGCCGCTCCGAACGCCGGCGTGGTCGGAGTGCTCAGGGGTCCGCTGCACGACGGCGTGATCGTGCCGGGCGCCAATCTGGTGGTCTTCACCGAATCGGACCTGACCGGGAACCGGGCGACGGCTCCCGAAGGCAAGCGGCTCGCGGCAAAGCGGCGCAACGTCGTCGACCCGCTCGCGCTGACGGCGGGCGACATGGTCGTACACGATCAGCACGGCATCGGCCGGTTCGTCGAGATGTCCGAGCGCATCGTCGGCGGCGCCCGCCGCGAGTACCTGGTGCTGGAGTACGGGTCCAGCAGGCGGGGTGGCGGGTCGGACAAGTTGTTCGTGCCGATGGACTCGCTGGATCAGCTGTCTCGATACGTCGGCGGTGCCGAGCCGACGTTGAGCAGGCTCGGCGGAAGCGACTGGGCGAACACCAAGACCAAGGCCCGCCGCGCGGTGCGCGAGATCGCAGGCGAGCTCGTCGCGCTCTACGCCAAACGGCACGCGTCGCCGGGGCACGCGTTCGGGCCGGACACCCCGTGGCAAGCCGAGATGGAGGACGCGTTCGGCTTCACCGAGACCATGGACCAGCTGACCGCCATCACCGAGGTCAAGACGGACATGGAGAAGCCCGTCCCGATGGACCGGGTCATCTGCGGCGACGTCGGGTACGGCAAGACCGAGATCGCGGTGCGTGCGGCGTTCAAGGCCGTGCAGGACGGCAAGCAGGTCGCCGTGCTGGTCCCCACCACGCTGTTGGCCGACCAGCACCTGCAGACGTTCGCGGCGCGCATGGCCGGCTTTCCGGTGACGGTCAAGGGGTTGTCGCGGTTCACCGACCCCGCGGAATCGCGCAAGACGCTCGAGGGCATGGCCGACGGGTCGGTCGACATCGTGATCGGCACCCACCGGCTGATCCAGACCGGCGTCACCTGGAAGGACCTCGGCCTGGTGGTCGTCGACGAGGAGCAGCGCTTCGGCGTCGAGCACAAGGAGCACATCAAGGCGATGCGCACCCACGTCGACGTGCTGACGATGAGCGCCACCCCGATCCCGCGCACCCTGGAGATGAGCCTGGCAGGCATTCGGGAGATGTCGACGATTCTGACCCCGCCGGAGGAGCGCTTTCCGGTGCTCACGTTCGTCGGCCCGCAGGACGACAAGCAGGTGGCGGCTGCATTGCGCCGCGAGCTGCTCCGCGACGGCCAGGTGTTCTACATCCACAACCGCGTGAAGTCGATCGACGCCGCAGCCGCCCGGATCAGGGCCTTGGTGCCGGAAGCCCGCGTCGTCGTCGCGCACGGCCAGATGCCCGAGGACCAATTGGAACGCACGGTCGAGGGATTCTGGAGCCGCGAATACGACATCCTCGTCTGCACGACCATCGTGGAAACCGGCCTGGACATCTCGAACGCGAACACCCTGATCGTGGAGCGGTCCGACACGTTCGGGCTGTCTCAGCTACATCAGCTGCGGGGTCGGGTGGGCCGCAGTCGGGAGCGCGGCTATGCGTACTTCCTCTACCCGCCCGACGTCCCGCTGACCGAGACCGCATACGACCGGCTGGCAACGATCGCCCAGAACAACGAGCTGGGCGCGGGCATGGCGGTGGCCATGAAGGACCTCGAGATCCGCGGGGCCGGCAACGTGCTCGGTGTCGAGCAGTCCGGCCACGTCGCCGGGGTGGGCTTCGACCTCTACATCCGGCTGGTGGGCGAGGCCGTTGAAGCATATCGAGCGGCCGTTGACGGCAAAACCATTGCCGCCGTTGAGGAACCGAAGGACGTCCGCATCGACCTGCCCGTCGACGCGCACCTGCCACCGGACTACATCGGCAGTGACCGGCTCCGGCTGGAGGGTTACCGCAGGCTGGCTGCGGCACCGGACCAAGGAGCCGTCGGCGCCGTGGTGGAGGAACTGGTCGACCGGTACGGGGAGCTGCCCGAACCCGCACGTCGGCTGGTCGCGATGGCCCGGCTGCGACTGCTGTGCCGCGAGTACGGCGTCACCGAGGTCACCGCAGCCTCGGAGGCCACGTTGCGCGTGTCCCCGCTCACTCTGATGGATTCCCAGCAACTTCGGCTCAAGCGGATGTACCCCGGCGCGACCTATCGTGCGACCACGTCGACGATCGCGATGCCCATCCCGCGAACGGGCAACGGCATCGGCGCACCGCGGTTGCGCGACGTGGAACTGCTGCGGGTGGTGGCCGGTTTGCTTCTTGCGCTAGATGGAAAACCCCAGACAGATGTTGATATAACCGACCTCGGAGCTAGCGACACGACTAGCGTTCGCGCGAACGACAAAGGGACCTCATGAACGAGCGGCGGCAAGGCCGATGACGGTCGTCCTGGTCGATCCGCGCCGTCCGGCGCTGGTCCCGGTCGAGGCCATCGAATTGCTGGCGGGCGACGTCCAGTACACCGAGGAGATGCCCGTCCGGGTGCCGTGGTCCTTGCCTGCGGCCCGGCCCTCCCACGACGGCGAGCAGGCCCCGGTGCTGCTGTCGTCGGATCCCGATCATCCCCAGGTCACCGCGCGACTGGCGGCGGGCGAACGGCTGATCTCGCCCCCAGGCCCGCAGCCCGGCGAACGGCTGATCGATGCGGTGGCCCTGATGGACAAGCTGCGCACCGATGGGCCGTGGGAGAGCGAGCAGACCCACGATTCGCTGCGCCGCTATCTGCTGGAGGAGACCTACGAACTCTTCGACGCCGTTCATGCCGACGACGCCCAGCAGTTACGCGAGGAGCTCGGCGACGTACTGCTGCAGGTGCTCTTTCACGCGCGCATCGCCGAGGACTCCACGCTGCTGCCGTTCGGCATCGACGACGTGGCCGACGCGCTGGTGCGCAAACTCGTCCACCGAGTGCCTGGTGTGCTTGCCGGAGAGCCGGTTTCGCTCGAACAGCAGCTCGCGCAGTGGGAGGAACGCAAGGCCCAGGAGAAACCGCGGAGTTCGACGATGGACGACGTGCCGACGGGCCAGCCCGCTCTCGCCCTGACGCAGAAGGTCTACGAACGGGTGATCGCCGCGGGCTTACCGGCAGACCTCGTTCCGGATGACATGGTGTCCATCGGGGTGGGGCTCGGCGGTGACGCCGAGAACGCGCTGCGTTCGGCAACTTTGGAGTTCATGGACACGGTGCGCAAGGTCGAATACGCGATCGCCGCCAGTCGGCGCGGTGAGGACGTGCCTGAGGTGCTCGACATCGCGCAACTCGGCACGATCTCGGAAGAGGAGTGGCGGGCGCACTGGCCGACGCTGGTGGCTGAATCGCCGGCCGAGGACGTCGTCGAGCCGGAGCCGGAGCCGGCTGTGGAGGCTGAGGACGCTCTCGAGCCGGAGGTTCCCGTCGAGGACGCTGTCGAGCCCGAGGTTCCCGTCGAGGAGGCCGAGGAGCCGGAACCCGAGGAGCTCGCCGAGCCGGAAGTCGAGGCCGCACAGGCGGACTCCGAGGACGACTCCGTAGCTCAGGCGAACAGCGTCGAACCCCAGTAGTCCGACGGATCGTCGGCGCGCAGTCCCGGCGGGCACGCGAAGATGCCCGTGCCGGTGTGGGTGATGTACTCGTTGAGCGCGTCGCGCCGGGACAGTTCCATCTGCATCGGGATGAACTGCTTGGCCGGATTTCGCACGAACGCGATGAAGAAGAGACCGGCGTCGAGGTGGCCGAAACCGTCTGTGCCGTCAGTGAAGTTGTAGCCGCGACGCAATATCTCGATACCACCGAGGTGTTGCGGTGAGGCCAGCCGGACGTGGGCGTCGGTGTCGATCAACGGGGTCTTCTTGTCGTCGACGATGTCGAAGTTCAGTTCCTCGAACTCCTGGGTGAGGCCGTTCGGGGCGCCGTTTCCCTTCTGGCGTCCGATCACCCGCTCCTGCTCGAGCAGCGTGGTGCGATCCCAGCTCTCGATCCGCATCCGGATACGCCGGGCGACCATGTAGGTGCCGCCCTTCAGCCAGCCCGGTCCGTCACCGTCGGCGACCCACACCTGGCTGTTCAGTTTGTCGGTCTCGTCGGCCTTGAGATTGTTGGTACCGTCCTTGAACCCGAACAGGTTTCGCGGGGTGGCCTGGTCGCGAGTGGTCGAGGACGTACGTCCGAACCCCAGTTGCGAGTACTTGACGGCTGCCGTGCCGAACGCGACCCTGGCCAGGTTCCGGATGGCGTGGACTGCGACCTGGGGGTCGTTGGCGCACGCCTGTACGACGATGTCGCCGCCGCTGCGGGCCGCATCCATGGTCTCGTTCGGGAACTTGGGTAGATCCGCCAACAACTCTGGTCGCTGCGCGGCGATGCCAAACCTGTCCTTGCCGTCCTTGTGGAAGAACGACGGACCGAATCCGATGGTCAGGGTGAGTTGCGACGCGGGCAGTCCGAGCGCCTCGCCGGTGTCCGACGGCGGTGCGTACGGGTTGAGTCCGACCGCCCCGTCCCTGAACGCCTCTTCGCCGCGGGTCATCCGCTCGGCCATCAGCGTCCACTCCTGCAGCAACGCAATCACATCCGACTTCGACTCGGTGGTGACGTCGAACGTGCAGAAGTGCATGCGGTCCTGGGCTTCGGTGATGATGCCGGCCTGCCGCTCGCCGCGGAACGGCACGGGACCGTGTAAGTGGGCCGAAGCCGGCTGAACCGCCGACGCCCGGCCCGCCAGCGCACCTGCGCTGGCAGCCCCGACGACGGCGGCACCGACTCCTGCCGCGCCGATCAGCCTGCGGCGGGTGAAACCCGTGCGTTGCTGATCGGCCGCGGATTCGGGAGTTCCCGAAACATCACTGGGGGGCGATGACACCCTGCACCTGGCTAACCTCCTTCGACAAGGCATCGATCGCGCGCGAAAGCTCTTGGCGCTGAGGCTCGGTCACCTTGTCGTAGAACACGAATCCGTCGCCCTGACGATACTTGGCCAGCAGCGCGTCGACTGCGGCGAACTGCGTATCCACGCGCTTGCCGAGGTCAGCGTTGCGCTCGTCGAGGATCGGCCGCACTGACGCGACCGCGGTCTGCGAGCCGTCGACGTTGGCCTGGAAGTCCCAGAGGTCGGTGTGGCTGAAGATGTCTTCCTCGCCGCTGATCTTGCTGGCCGAGACCTCGTCGAGCAGACCCTGTGCGCCACCGGCGATCTGGGTGGAGTCGATGGTCCAGTCGGCGGCCTTCACTCCGGCGGCGAGTTCGTTGACGTCGGCCAGCAGCTGGTCGGCGAGCGCATTGGCGTCCGGCTGCAGGCCGGTGACCCACAGCTGCTTCTCCAGTGCGTGGAAGCCGGTCCACTTCTGGCCGGGCTCCAGATCGGCCTCGCGGAGGTCGATGCGCGGGTCGAGGTCGTTGGGGAACGACTCCGCGACGGGCTCGATGCGCTCGTAGTACGTGCGCGCGATCGGGAACTGCGCCTTGGCCGCGTTGACGTCGCCCTTCTTGACGGCGTCGACGAAGAGCTGCGTGGCGGAGACAAGCGCCTCGACCTGGCTGTTCACGTACCGCTTGTAGCTGTCGGCGGCATCCTTGAACTTGCCCTCGGTGTCGATCTGCACCGTCTCGCCGGTGACGTTGAAGTCGCCGCGAAGGCCGTCGCCGATCATGCCCGGCTTGCAGGCGGTTTGGTACTTGCCCGGCTCGCCGAGTTGGACGACGAGCTTGCGCGACAGCCCGGGGGAGATGTTCTCCACCTCGCCCATCACCCGCTCACCCTCGCCGTAGACGTAGAACTCGGTGACCTTGGTGCCGTTGTTGGTGATGTTGAACGTGGTGGTGCCGGTGCCGGCTTCGGTGCCGGACAGCTCGCATGCGGTGTCCGATGCCGTGACGGTGAATTCGGCTGGCGCGCTCTTGCCGTCGCTACTCGGCGCGGCCTCCTGCGTCTTGGCCGTGCAGCTGCTCAGTGAAATTCCTGCCAGCAGTGCGGCCGCCGCGGCCATGCCGGCCTTGGCCGTCAAAGCAGAGTTGTTCACGTAGTTGACCTTTCAGATGTGGATGCAGGCTCCGGTTCGGGGATCGGATCGGAGGTCGATGGAGTGGAGTCGGGGGTCGGGTCGGCGTCGCGCTTCGCAGCCTTCGTGGGGCGCAGGAAGAGCGCCAACACGATCGCCAGGTAGGCCAGCCAGCCCGCGAACTGCAGCACCGTCGGCGTGGGGGTGACGTTGAAAACACCCTGGACGACCTCGCCGTACCAGGACGACCAGTCGAACCAGGAACTGATGTCGAACGCCTTGTTGGCCAGTCCGGGCAGCCAGCCCACCGTCTGCAGGGCGCCGATCCCGTAGGACAGGATGCCCGCGGCGACCACGATCAGGAACGCACCGGTGTACTTGAAGAACTTCGCAAGGTTGATGCGCACCGCACCCGCGTAAAGGCCGTAGGCGATCGCCACCGCGACCAGCACGCCGACGACGAGTCCGAGTAGGGGCCATGCGGTTTTCGCCTCGGCGAAACCGACCATGAAGAGCGCGGTCTCGACGCCTTCGCGGCCGACCGCCAGGAAGGCCAGCGTCATGACGGCGAGCCCGCCGGTCTCCAACGCGCGCGCCATGTCCCCGCGCAGGTCGCCCGAGATGGTCGCGGCGGCCTTCTTCATCCACAGGACCATGGTCGTGACGATCACGACGGCGACGAGCGACGCGACACCGGCGATGGCCTCGGCAGCCAGTCCCGAGATGGTGTTCTCGCCGTATTGGATGACCAGGAACACGCCGACGGTCATCGCGATGGCGGCCGCGACACCGATCCACACCCACTTGAGCGCGTCACGCCGGTCGGACTTGACCAGGAAGGCGACCAGGATGGTCACCACGATGGCGGTTTCGAGACCCTCGCGCAGACCGATAAGGCCGCTACCGAGCAACTGCGAGGAAACGCTGGGTCCGGCGGCGACTAGCGACACCGACATGTCCTCGGCGATGAACATCGACGCATCCTTTCGAACCAAGCGTTGGCTAACCAAGGCAAGGTATGCCTGACCTTAGCAGCGTAAGTACGGGAACCATACAGGTCCACGGCAGGTTGGCGGGGCAACCCCTGACGCATGGGACGATGACAGAGTTCGGAGTGGGCCGAGGGAGTCAGGTGTTGGGTGTGCGTTGGCTGCGGGCCGTTTCGGTGGTCGTTGCAACGGCCCTGCTCATGGCCTCCTCGTGTTCCTTTCAGGTAGGCATCCCCATCCCGGAGGGGGTGCCGCCGCCTGCCGGTGACCCCGTGCCGAAGATCGACACCCACGCCAAGGGCAGGCCCGCCGACCAACTCCACGCCTGGGCTGCCGCTCGGGCGCCCGGGCTCGGCATCCCAGTGACTGCGCTGGAGGCCTATGCCTACGCCGCCCGGGTCGCCGAGGTGGAGAACCCCAACTGTCACATCACGTGGACGACGCTGGCCGGCATCGGGATGGTCGAGAGCCACCACGGCACCTACCGAGGCGCGACCATCGCGCCCAACGGAGACGTGCGGCCGCCGATTCGTGGCGTCCGGCTCGACGGATCGATGGGCAACATGACGATCCCCGATACCGACGGCGGGAAACTCGACGGCGACCCGACCATCGACCGTGCCATGGGGCCGATGCAGTTCATCCCGGAGACGTGGCGGCTATACGGCGTGGATGCCAACAACGACGGCGTGGTGAGCCCCGACAACATCGACGATGCGGCGTTGTCGGCCGCGGGATACCTGTGCTGGCGTGGCAAGCACCTCGATACCCCGCGCGGGTGGATGGACGCCCTGCGCGCTTACAACCTGTCCGATCAATACGCGCGGACCGTGCGGGACTGGGCGACGGCCTATGCCAACGGCCACCCGCTCTGACGCGCCGCGAACTCCGGGGCGCCACCCTTTAGGCTGATCCCCGACCCGTAAAGCAGACCCACCCAAGGAGACGCCAGTGTCCATCATCGAGCAGGTCGCGGCCCGCGAGATCCTCGACTCACGCGGCAATCCGACGGTGGAGGTCGAAGTGGTGCTCGACGACGGGACGGCGGCGCGCGCCGCGGTGCCGTCGGGCGCGTCGACGGGTGAGCACGAGGCCGTGGAACTGCGCGACGGCGGCGACCGGTACGGCGGCAAGGGCGTCGAGAAGGCGGTGAACGCCGTGCTCGACGAGATCGCACCCGCGGTCATCGGATTCCCCGCCGACGACCAGCGCCTCGTCGATCAGGCCCTGCTCGACCTTGACGGAACGCCCGACAAGTCGCGTTTGGGTGCCAACGCGATCCTCGGGGTGTCGCTGGCAGTGGCCAAGGCCGCCGCGGACGCGGCCGACCTGCCGCTGTTCCGCTATCTCGGCGGACCCAACGCGCACATCCTTCCGGTGCCGATGATGAACATCGTCAACGGCGGCGCCCACGCCGACACCGGAGTCGATGTTCAGGAGTTCATGGTCGCGCCCGTCGGTGCTCCCACGTTCAAGGAGGCGCTGCGATGGGGCGCCGAGGTCTACCACTCGCTGAAGTCGGTGCTCAAGAAGCAGGGCCTTGCCACCGGTCTCGGCGACGAGGGTGGCTTCGCGCCCGACATCGCGGGCACAAAGGCTGCGCTCGACCTGATCAGTTCGGCGATCGAAGCGACGGGACTGAAGTTGGGTACGGACATCGCGCTGGCGCTCGACGTCGCGGCCACCGAGTTCTACACGGACGGAACGGGTTACGCCTTCGAGAAGGAAACCCGCACAGCCGAACAGATGGGCCAGTTCTACAAGGAGCTCATCGACGCCTACCCCTTGGTGTCGATCGAGGACCCGCTGTCCGAGGACGACTGGGACGGGTGGGTCGCGCTGACCACGCTGATCGGTGATCGCATTCAGATCGTCGGTGACGACCTGTTCGTGACCAACCCGGACCGGCTCGAGGAAGGCATCGAACGGGGCGCCGCGAATGCGCTGCTGGTCAAGGTGAATCAGATCGGGACGCTCACCGAGACGCTGGATGCCGTGGAGATGGCGCACCGCGCCGGCTACAAGACGATGATGAGCCACCGCTCCGGCGAGACGGAGGACACCACGATCGCCGATCTGGCCGTCGCGGTGGGCAGCGGGCAGATCAAGACCGGCGCGCCGGCCCGCAGCGAGCGGGTGGCGAAGTACAACCAGTTGTTGCGCATCGAGGAACTGCTCGGCGACGCGGCGCGATACGCCGGCGACATCGCGTTCCCGCGCGTGACGGTCTGAGCCAGCCCCCGGCAAGTACCGTAGTTCCATGCCCGACGCGAAGCGGCCCGACCCGAAGCGACGCACTCCTGCGTCGCGACCGGGCAAGGGTGGCGGTCGGCCCCGCGGTGCTAGCCCGGTGCGAAGAGATCGCGCCAACGAGCCGCGCAAGGCCCCTGTCCCCGAGGTCGTCGCGGAGGTCGAAGAGCCGTCGGAGCCGGACGACACCGGTGACACCGGGGTCATCGGGCCGATCAAGAAGGCCATCGCGGAAGCCGCCGAACACCAATCCGAGCAGCGGCTCGGCTCAGCGGCACGGCGTGCGGCGATCCTCGCGGCCGTGGTCTGTGTGCTGACGCTGACCATCGCGGGACCCGTGCGTACGTACTTCGCCCAGCGCACCGAGGTGCAGCAGCTGGCCGCCGCGGAGGCTCAGCTGCGGGTTCAGATCGCCGATCTCGAAGAGCAGAAGGTCAAACTGAGCGATCCGGTGTTCATCGCGGCGCAGGCGCGCGAGCGGCTTGGTTTCGTCATGCCCGGTGAGATTCCCTATCAGGTGCAGCTGCCCGCGACGGCGGTGCCGTCGGCCGCCCCTGGCATCGGTGCCGCGCCCATTCCCAGCGGCCAGCCGTGGTACACATCGCTGTGGCACACGATTGCTGATGCGCCGCACGGACTTTCGCCCACGACGGCTCCGATTCCGGCTGTTCCGCCTGTCGTTCCACCCGGTCCCGTGCCCGGTGGTTGATCAGGCTGACCTGGACGCGGTAGCTCGCCAGTTGGGCCGTGACCCGCGCGGTGTCCTCGAGATCGCGTACCGCTGCCCGAACGGCGAACCCGGCGTGGTCAAGACAGCGCCGAGATTGCCTGACGGAACCCCCTTTCCGACGTTGTACTACCTGACACATCCCATGCTCACCGCCGCGGCGAGCCGATTGGAGTCGTCGGGTCTGATGCGCGACATGACAGAACGGCTGCAACAAGATCCGGAACTCGCGGCGGCCTACCGGCGCGCGCACGAGTCTTATCTCGCCGAGCGCGACGCGGTCGAATCGCTCGGGACGACGTTCTCTGGAGGTGGTATGCCGGAGCGGGTGAAGTGTCTGCACGTCGTGATGGCGCATTCGTTGGCAAAGGGTCAGGGCGTCAATCCCTTTGGTGACGAGGCACTCGCGTTGCTGGCCGTCGAACCCGCGATGGCAGGCATTCTCGACAGAGGACGGTGGGCACCCCGTGAGTAGAGTCGCGGCGATCGACTGCGGAACCAACTCCATCCGACTGCTGATCGCCGACGTGAGCGACGGCGTGTTGCATGACATCCACCGCGAGATGCGCATCGTCCGACTCGGCGAAGGTGTCGACGCCACTGGGAGATTCGCGCCAGAGGCCTTGGCGCGCACCCACGCTGCGCTCGCCGATTACGCCGAGTTGCTCCGCGAGCATTCCGTCTCAACGGTTCGGATGGTCGCCACGTCGGCCACCCGTGACGCCGCCAACCGCGACGAGTTCTTCGCCATGACGGCGGAAGTCCTCGGCGAAGCGGTGCCTGGCGCGGTGGCCGAGGTCATCACGGGGATCGAGGAAGCGGCGTTGTCGTTCCACGGCGCGGTGGGCGAATTAGGCGATAGTGCAGCACCTTTCGTGGTCGTTGATCTCGGGGGAGGATCGACCGAGGTGGTGGTGGGCGGCGGAGCCGGGTCGCCGGCGACATCGGACCGGGGTGATGTGCGGGCTAGTTTTTCCGCCGACATCGGATGTGTGCGCTTGACCGAGCGGTGTCTGCATTCCGATCCGCCGACTGCAGTAGAGGTCGACGCCGCCCGAACGGTGGTGCGGCTGGCCTTGGATGCCGCCTTGGAAGTGGTTCCCGTCGAAGGCGCGCGCACGTGGGTCGGGGTGGCGGGCACGTTCACCACGTTGTCGGCGCTCGCCCAGCGGATGGCCGCGTACGACGCGGACGCCATTCATTTGTCGCGGGTCGGGTTCGGCGAACTTTCGACGGTCTGTGACGACCTGATCGCCATGACGCGCCAGCAGCGGGCTGCGCTTGGGCCGATGCACGAAGGGCGTGTCGACGTGATCGGTGGTGGTGCGATCGTCGTTCAGGAGTTGATGCGCGAATTACGCACCCGGGCCGACATCGACGAACTCGTCGTCAGCGAGCACGACATTCTCGACGGAATCGCGCTGTCGCTGGCGTAGGTGTGAGGCGGGCGGGAGTCAGCGCCTGACGTGGCAGTTCGGGGGATTCCCGCAGTGATGTCCACCGTCACAGGCATTGCAATGGCACGTACAACCCGAACCCGCTTTGACTTTGAGCTCTGAAACTCGCATCGCAGTTCACCTCTGCTGATTCGCACGGATATCAAGATATGACTACTTCACAATAGTTCGGATCACGCCGAGTGGGAACTGCTCCGTCGAATCGGTGAGGCGTTCAGGACTGCAGGATCGGCGTCAACGCATCGAGCACCGACACGTCCTCGATCGTCGACGGCGGGGCTTCCGGGCACCCGTCGGCGATGCCTCGCATGGTCTTGCGCAGAATCTTGCCCGAGCGTGTCTTCGGGAGCGCGGCGACCACGTCGACCCGCTTGAGACTGGCCACCGCGCCGATGTGCTCGCGTACCGCGGCGACGAGTTCGTCGGCGATTCCAGCGCCGGACGCGCCTGCCTTGAGGACCACGAACCCACGTGGTACCTGACCCTTCAGCTCGTCGGCGACGCCGATGACCGCACACTCCGCCACTGCCGGATGGCCGGCGATCACGGCCTCGAGGGAGCCCGTCGACAATCGGTGTCCGGCCACGTTGATGACGTCGTCGGTGCGGCCCATCACGAAGAGGTACCCGTGCTCGTCGAGGTACCCGCCGTCACCCGAGACGTAGTACCCCGGGAAGGCCGAAAGATACGACGCCACAAAGCGATCGTCGTCGCCCCAGAGCGTCGGCAAAGTCCCAGGAGGTAGTGGCAACTTGACGCAGATCGCGCCCTCTTCGCCTGCGTCGCAAGAGCTTCCGTCTGGTCGCAGTACTCGCACGTCGTAGCCAGGCATCGGAACGGTTGCCGAACCGGGCTTTACCGGCAGTGCTTCGACGCCCATCGGGCCCGCGGCGATCGACCACCCTGTCTCGGTCTGCCACCAGTGGTCGATGACGGGGATGCCAAGTTTGTCGGAGGCCCAGTGATAGGTACCCGGGTCGAGCCGCTCGCCGGCCTGGAAGAGGTAGCGCAGCGCGGACAGGTCATAGCGGGCGAGGTGCGCGGCCTCCGGATCCTCCTTCTTGATGGCCCGAATCGCGGTCGGAGCGGTGAAGAGGGCCTTGACACCGTGCTCGGAGGCCACCCGCCAGAACGCCCCCGCATCGGGCGTTCCGACCGGCTTGCCCTCGTAGAGCACGGTCGTCGCGCCGGCCAGCAACGGCCCGTACACGATGTAGGAGTGGCCCACTACCCAACCGACATCCGAAGCGGCCCAGAACACTTCACCCGGCTCGATGTCGTAGATGTGCCGCATCGTCCACATCATCGCGACGGCATGGCCGCCGTTGTCGCGGACGATGCCCTTTGGCTTGCCCGTAGTTCCTGATGTGTAGAGCACGTAGAGCGGATCGGTCGACGCGACCGGAACCGGTGCGACGGGTTGGGCCGACTCGAGCGCGGTGGCCCAGTCGACGTCGCGGCCAGGGATCAGCTCGCACGGCTGCTGCGGGCGCTGAAGGATCACGCACGTGGGCGGGGCATGCTCGGCGATGTCGAGCGCCGCGTCGAGCATCGGCTTGTAAGCGATGGTGCGGGTGGGCTCGATGCCACAAGAGGCCGACACGACGAGCGCCGGTCGAGCGTCGTCGATGCGCGCCGCCAACTCCGTGGCCGCGAACCCTCCGAACACCACCGAGTGCACCGCGCCCAGTCGCGCGCAGGCCAGCATCGCGATCACGGCCTCGGGGACCATCGGCAGGTAGATCACGACGCGGTCGCCCTTGTCGACGCCGAGGTCGCGCAGCACGCCCGCGAACCGAGAGGTTTGGTCGAGCAACTCGCGGTATGTGTAGGTGCGCTGCGTTCCGGTGACCGGCGAGTCGTAGATCAACGCCGCCTGATCGCCGCGGCCCTGGTCCACGTGGCGGTCGATCGCGTTGGCGCACGTGTTCAGCTCGCCGTCGGGAAACCACCGGTAGAACGGTGGATTCGAGTCGTCCAGGATCTGCGTCGGCTCGCGCGTCCAGGTAACGGCGCGTGCGGCGTCCGCCCAGAACGCGGCGGGGTCGGCGAGGCTGGCGTCGAAAACTGTGCGATAGCTGACCATGCCCGCACGGTAGCGCGGTCAGGCCGATTGTCGGCCGCTTCGGGCGGGTTTCTATAGTCGGAAGGCATGGTTACTGACACAACGTCAACAAGCAGTGAGCCGCCGGCCATCACCGGAGTGCGGCGGTCTTTCGTGGAAGCCCGCGGCGTGCGTTTCCACGTCACCGAATCGGGGCCCGAGGACGGCCGCCCGGTGCTCGCCCTTCACGGCTGGCCCCAACACCACTGGGTGTACCGCGACCTGCTTGCCGACCCGCCGCCCGGCCTGAGGATCATCGCGCCCGACCTGCCCGGCTACGGGTGGTCCGGGCCTGCGCCGCACAAGTGGGCCAAAGATGACGTCGCCGCCGACGTACTCGCGTTGATGGACGCGATGGGCTTGGACCGCGTGCTGCTCGTCGGACACGACTGGGGCGGCTTCGTCGGATACCGGATGCTGCTGGCCGCGCCCGAGCGCTTCGACGGCTATCTGGTGATGAACATGGCGCACCCGTGGCAGACGCCGAAGTCGGTGCTGCCTCACCTGTGGCGGCTCGCGGTCTACCAGCCGTTCGTCGCAAGCATCGGCAAGTTCCTGCAACAGCGCACCGGCTATCTGGAGAAGGTCATCTACCGGGTGGCGGCGCCAGGCCTCGATCGCGACGTGGTGCGTGTGTATTCCGAGCGATTCCGCGATCCGGTCTGTGCGCGCGCAGCGACGGACACCTACCGGACGTTCCTGTTGCGTGAATTCCCCTCGGCGGCACGCCATCCCGAGGAGCGCCGGATCACGGCGCCCGTCCGGGTGTTGTTCGGCAAGCACGATGCCGCTGTGCACGCGTCGATGGTATCGCCGGAATCCGCGAAGGCCGACGACTACACGGTGGAGTACGTCGACGCCAGCCACTTCATCATTGACGAGCGCCCGGACCTGGTGCGCGCCAAGCTGATCGCGCTGGCCGAGGAGACCCGGTAACCGCTCACCCCTAAGCGATTTCGGCGCGCAATTCCGGGTTGAGTGCGGAATTGCGCGCCGAAATCGCCAATCAGTTCCAGGTGTCGACGGGCTCGGGTGCCGGGTGGTGTCCGTTGGTCTTGGCCACCTGCACCGGAACGCTCATCTCGATGGCCTTCTCGGTGTATACGCGGAAGCCGACTTCCGGCTTGTAGCCGTGGATCTCGGGGGTGTCCAGGTCGCGGAGGAAGGTCAGGATCTCGCGGCTGAAAACCTGGCCGGGCACCAGTACCGGGAACCCAGGGGGGTACGGCGTGACGAACGTCGCCGACACCACGTCGATCCCGCGGTCGAGCTTCTCGTAAACCTGCTCGGGGCTGAGGTATTCGCAGTTGGTGTCGTCGTACGAGAGGTAGAACGCCCGTCGGACGTCGCCCTCCGGCGTTTCCTCGCCGCCCGAGAAGTCGCGGAACGCGGAGTGAAACCCGCTGAAGTCCGGTAGCACAGTGGAATTGGTGGTCAACGCGCGGACTTTCTGTTCGAAGCGTCCGCGCTCGCCAAGACCCATCTCGCCGACTCGCTCCTCGAGCTCGCCCGCGATCTTCACGAGCACCTCGACAAGGAACGCCACCGAACTACGGGTGGTGCCGATGTTCGTCATGAACAGCACCGTGTTTCTGGACGTCTTGTTGATCTGCACGCCGTGGCGGTCCATCAGCTGTTCACGCTTGAACGTGTCACCGTCGTACCCGGTGCGCCCGATCGACAGCGTGATGCGCGACGGGTCGAGCACGAACTCGTCGGCGTCCCACGCCGCCATCATGTTTCGCAAACCCGAACGCAACGGCTGCTCGATGCCGGACGGCCGGAACTCGTCGGGAATCAGGTCGGATGTGCGTAGGCAGGACATGAAGCGGCTGAGCAGCGGATGGTTGTCGATCGCATCGCGCAGCTGCATGGCGTTCTCGAGCTGGCGCTGAACCAGTTCCACGCCCTCCAGCGCCACCTGGCGACGGCCGAGGTCCAGCGACGCCAAGATCTGATAGTTCGGCGACGTCGACGTGTGCGCCATGTAGGCCTCGTGGAACGCTTCGGCCACCTTCTGCTCGAAGTCCTGGTCGAAGACGTGGATCATCGAACCCTGGCGCAGCGACGTCAGTGTCTTGTGCGTGGACTGCGTGGCATAGACGCGCACCCGCGCCTTTGCCGGATCTGGGCGAAGACGCCGATTCATCAATTCGTCGTCGCTGGGCGGGTTTTCGGCATCATTGGTGAGTTCGGCTTCGTATTCCCGCTTGTACTCGTCGCTCTTCAGCTTCTCCCGCAGCCTGCGCGCCGTCGCCATCGCGGTCCGGTTGCGGTACACGGGGTGGAAGCGCGCGAAGGCGAACCACGCTTCGTCCCAGAGGAACACCAGATCCGGCTTGATGGCCAGGCATTCCTCCATGACTCGTTCGACGTCATACACGATGCCGTCGAAGGTGCAGTTCGTCAGCGACATCATCTTGACGCGGTCCAATTTGCCAGCGCGCTTGAGCGCCAACAGCTTCGACTTGATCTCCCGTAGTGGGACCGCGCCGTACATGGTGTAGTCGGCCAGCGGGTAGGCCTCGAGGTAGACGACGTTGGCGCCGGCGAGCATCATCCCGTAGTGGTGGGATTGGTGGCAGTTGCGGTCCAGCAGCACGATGTCGCCCGGGGCCACCAACGACTGGGTGACGATCTTGTTGGCGGTCGACGTGCCGTTAGTGACGAAATAGGTGTGCCGGGAGCCGTACGCCTCGGCGGCCAACTGCTGAGCCTCGCGCAGCGGACCCGTCGGTTCCAGCAGCGAGTCCAGCCCGCCGCACGTCGCCGACGTCTCGGCCATGAACACGTCGAGCCCGTAGAAGCCGACCATGTCCTTGATCCAGTGCGAGTTCACGATCGACTTGCCCTGCGATATGGGTAGCGCGTGGAAGACGCCCGTCGGGCGGTGGCTGTATTGCTTGAGCGCGCTGAAGAACGGCGTCTGGTAGCGCTCCGCGACGCCGTGCAGGATCGACAGGTGTAGTTCGAGCACGCCTTCGCGGGCGTGGAACACGCGGCGGAAGGACGGTCCGAGTCGGCCCGCGATCTGCTCCACCTCGATCTCGGTCATGAGGTACATGTCGAGTTCCGGGCGCAGATCGTGTAGCGACGCGGCAAGGATCTGCGCGCGCTCGTCGGGTGACTTGTGGTCGTCGAGTTCCTCGGAGACGTGGGTGTCGACGAACTCCGCCAAACTGGTGAGGTCCCGGGCGGATTGGTGGCTGAACCGTCGCCGGATCACGACAGCTTGCAAGTTGACGTTGAGTCGCGCGGCAATGAGCGCCTCGTCGCCGCTGGACACCACGACGAGCTCGTAGACGAACTGGTCGTCGGGGCGGCGCCAACTGCGCACCTCCTTGCGCAGTGCCCGCTCCTGGGCTTCTGTCATCTTCTCGACGACGAGCACCTCGAAGTACAGCTGCTCCTTGTTCGTCGTCGACTGCTGCTCGAGCGTGCGCGGGTCGGTGGGGAACATGTCGGTGTCGTCGAGGCCCGCGTTGTCCACGTCGCCGCTACGGAAGGACTCCGTGGTCAGCGCGCGGTTGATCCGTGTGACCGAGTGCGCGAACTTGTCGTAGTGGCCGGCATTGAACAGCCGCTGCACCTTGGCGAACTGCGGCGAACCGGGGTAGGCCCAGTACGGCTCCAGCGGCGTCAGCGTCGCCAGCAGTTCCCGACAGATCTGGGTGTACTGCTCCTTGAGCTCGCCGGTGGTGGTGGTGCGGGTCAGCCGATCGGCTGCTTCCTCGAGGCGGCACCACGCGTCGCCGCGCAGTTGCCAGACGCTGTTGTACGCATGCGAATTGTCTGCCATTGTCCGGCCTTTCACGCTGATGGGTTTCCACCAAAGCGTGGCACCGAGCCGTCGTCAGGCAGGCGATCAGCAGACGAACGATGGCCGTCGATCACATGACGGTGAACCAACGCTCAGCTGTGAGGGGTCAGCCGAACGGAAGCTTCTCGCGCACCAGGTCGGTGAGGAAGCGGCCCATCGACACCGGCCGGAACGCCCTGGCGGCGGCGGTAAGTGCGTCAACCGCGTCGGTGCTCAGTTCGATGTCGGCGGCTGCGACGTTGAACTCGAGTTGCTCGACAGTGGACGCGCCGGGGATGGCGACGACGCCCGGAAGGCTGATCAGCCAGGCCAGCGCAACCTGTGCAGGTTTCGCGTCGACCTCGGCCGCGACGTCGCGCAACGTCTGCAGCAGCGGCTCGACGCGGCGGAGGTTCTCGGTGCCGAAGAGCGGATTAGTGGCCCGCACGCCGCCGGGCCGGTTGTCGAGGCCGTACTTGCCGCCGAGCAGGCCCTGCGACAGCGGGCTGTAGGCGATGACGATGCGATTCTCCCGCTCGGCGAAGGGGACCAGGTCGTCGAGTGGCTGCGGATGCGCCAGCGAGAAACTCACCTGGTTGCTGATCACCGGTCGCCCGAGCGCAGCATCGGCCTTCCGCCATCGCTCCAGCGAATAGTTCGAAACGCCCGCGGCGCCAATGGCGCCGCTGTCGAGCAGCTCCCGCATGCCCGGCATGATCACCGAATCGGGCACCAGCGGGTTGGCCTGGTGAATCTGGTAGAGCGGGATGCGGTCCAGCTGCAAGCGTTTGGCGCTGGCCCGCTCGCGTTGCTTGACGATCGCGGGGAACGGCGCCACCGGAAAGATCTTGCTGGCCACCGCGACGTTCGCGCGCTCGTCGCCGAGGGCCTCGCCGAGGATGCGCTCGCTCTTGCCGGTCCCGTATATCTCGGCCGTGTCGAAGAGCGTGACCCCGAGCGCGAGTGAGCGCTGGACGATGTCCCGGGCGGGACCCGAGGCGTAGTCGTCGCCGTAACCCCATTCGCGTGATCCGAACTGCCAGGTGCCCAACCCGATCCGGCTGACCCGTCCGACTCCGTTCACTTCGAGATACTTCATGTCTTCACCGTACTGAAGCCTTCACGTGTGGGCACTTGCCCCGAAACGATCTCGGCGCCGTTGAACTGCTGCACCAACGCCGACAGCTCCGACCGCGACGAGACGCCGGCCTTCGTGCTGGCTTGATAGATGTGTCCCTCGACGGTCCGGATCGACAGTGAAGTGGCCTCGGCGATGTCCCTATTCGACAAGCCCCGAGCCAAGAGCAATGCAATCTCGTGCTCCCGCCGCGTAAAGGGGAGCGGCACGCGGGCCGCGGCAAGTGCGGGGCTGACGGCGTCACCGCAATCCTTGGCGAGCTGGAGTGCACGGGCATTCGCGGTAAGTGCACTCCCGCGTTGTCCGGCTAGCCGGTGCGACGTGCTCGCCTGTGCTGCAGCATCGGCGGCGGCCAATTTGTCGCCCATTGCCTCGAAGTCCCGCGACACGGCATCTAGCGCGACGCCATCTCCGGCGGTAAGGGCCTGCGCGTAGCGCGCCGCCAAAGGCGCCCGAGGGCCTTCCACCTTGGTGGCCAGTTCAGTCAGCCGGTCCGCTCCGCCGGTATCGCCGAACTGGACCGCCGTCTGTAGCGCCAGCACCTCGCGCGCGAGTTGTCCATGACTGCTGGCGAATTCGGCGGCCTGACGGCTGAGCGCATGCGCCTCGGTGACGCGACCGGCGGCAGCGGCCACCCAGGCGCTCGCCAAGAGGTAGCCCGATTCCACGTATTCGTATGCGGGATGGCGGCTTTGGCGGGTTACTTCCATCGACGCGGCGGCGGCATCGCGATCGCCGGACCGGGCCAGCACCTCGGTGTGAAGAATCCGGAATCGGTAGAACAGTCCGGAAACTTCGCCGTAGTCACCGAAACTTTCGCGGGCTGAGTCGAGATGCCGTTGAGCGGCAATCAGATCGCCGCTTCCCAGCGCCGTCATCCCCAAACCGGCGACGGCCATTGACTGCGACATGCCGGGCAGGCCCGCATACTGGCGATGCCCTTGCTCGGCGATCGCGACCGCCTCGTCGACCCACCCCGCGGCAAGGAGCGCATAGGCGTGGAACTCGGCGAGGCCCGGCGAAGTGGAGAAGGACTCCTGCGGTGACGCGATGAGTTCGCGGTACCCCGAGGCTGCCCGTTCGCTTGCTCGGGCAGTGCGGCCTAGATCGCCGAGCGCGATCGTCTCTGCGGAGTAGCCGAGCACACGTCCGTAACTGTCGAGCTGTCCGTAGTCGACCCCGGCCATCGTCTCGACGGTCTCGGCGGGGCGGGCCGCCATCGCCTCTCCGATCGCCCGGAACGTGAGCAGCGACTGGTTGCGGGACTCGTCGCCGAGGCGCACTGCGTCGTCGATGACCGTCCTGAAGGAATCGAGATCTCGCAGCGGGAACATCAGATTGGCAGCACGCAGGGTCACGCCGTCGATGAAGTCGTGGGTGGAAAGCTCCTGTGGGGTCAGCGTATTGAGCAGGTCCTCAGTCTCCTGCCCCTTCTCTTGGAGGTAGAGGATGTGGGCCAACTGGAGCTTGGTCGACGGCGCCGGTTGGGCGTCAACGGCGGCGCGAGCCAACCGCTCGGCAAGCCCGAGGTCCAGTCGTGAGGCGGAGATGGCGGCGGCCAGCGACAGTATCTTCGCGTCGGGCGGCAGGTCGGAGTCCAGCCAGAGCAGACCGAGTCGCAACGGGTCCGCGGACGGCGACTGCGCCATGGTGGCGGCGACGCGCCCGCGCAGCCTCTTCAGGCGCATCGGACCGCACTGCCTCAGTCTGATCTCCCCGTACAGCGGGTGCCCGACGCAGACGAGATCAGTTGCGGTTGAGGAGATGAGTCCAAGTCGCTCGGCGGCCTCGATGGCGTCGGGGTCGGCGATCGCCGCCAGCAGCGACTGGTCGACTGGCTCCGAGATCGCCACCAGGTCGACGACGTCGCGCACGTCGTCGGGTACCGCTCCGATCTGCGACTCGACCAGTTCGACCAAGGACGGTGATACCGAAGCTGTTCCAGTCCAATGCCATTGGCCATCAACGGCGGTGAGGCGTCCGGAATCGCGCTCGTGCTCGACGAGGTGGTGCAGGAACAGGACGTTGCCTCGACTCAACGTCCACATCCGGTCCGTGCACGTGGCGCGTACGGGACCGCCCAGGACGGTCTGGAGCAACTCGCTGGATTCGTTGTGGGACAACGGCTGAAGCTCGAGTCGTCGCAGCAGGCCGTCCTTCCAAAGCGCCCGTACGGCATCGGGTGCGGGTGCGCCGGTGCGCATGGTGGCAATGACGTTGGTCGCATTCTGCAACACCAGTTGGTGCACGATCAGCGCCGACAGGTCGTCCAGGAGATGCGCGTCATCGACGAAGAGCAGCAGCGGGGCGTCTCCAGCATCTCCGGCCAATGCTGCGAAAACCTTGCGCGCCAGCGTCAAAGGCGAGCTGTCGGCAGCGTCGACCCAGCGCGCGAACGCGCCCAACGTCACCGGCTGGCCGGTGGCCGTCCCGGCGATGCGGTGCACCGACCATCCGGCGCGCGATGCCGCATCTGCTGCGGCGCGGGCCAGGCGGGTCTTGCCGACGCCGGCTTGCCCGGCAACGACCATGCCGCCGTGCTCGTCTACGGACAAGGCTTCACTGATGACGCGAAGCTCTTCCGTGCGGCCGGTGAGCGGCCACCGGTCCACCATGGCGCAGAGTCTAGCGAATTAAGCAGCTCATGGCGGTGGTTTGCTGAGCCTGGCGTCCAGCTTGCTCCGGGCCAGTTCCAGCAGGGTGGCCAGGCCTTCGGGCTCGATGTGCAGATAGTCAGAAATCACCTCGTCGGCCACCCCAGCGTCTTTCAGGCGCAGTGCCAGCGAGTGGGCCTCCGGCAAGGTGCGTAGCGCGGCCTCGTATTCCTCCGGCGTGGTCATCGATCCTCGGAGCGGGAGACAGCGGTCACGGTCAGGGCGTCACAGCGCGACGGCCGGGGTATCGACCGCTGTGAGCAGCGGTGGGCTTTGCCCGCCGACGGCAAGCGGGGTGTAGGCGACGTTGCAATCGGTACCAACCATGACGTTTCCTCCCACTGCAGGACCACCCCTCAATCCCTCGAGCCTGACGCTGGTGACCGGCTCCGGTACCCGGGCCTGACTACTTGGATTTGGCCGGACGCCGACATCCGACTACTTGGTTTCGGCGGGGAAGGGCGCTCACTCCTGGAAGCGATAGCCCATGCCCGCCTCGGTCAGCAGGTGTTTGGGGTGCGACGGATCGACTTCCAGCTTGCGCCGCAGCTGCGCGAGGTACACCCGGAGGTAGTGGGTCTCCTTGGCGTAGGCCGGCCCCCACACCTCCTTGAGCAGTTCCTCGCGTCCGACGAGTTTGCCGCGGTTGCGCACCAGCATTTCGAGCATGCCCCACTCGGTGGGTGTCAGGTGAACCTCGTGGCCGTTCTTGGTCACCTTCTTGGCGGCCAAGTCGACCGTGAACGACGAAGTTTCGATCACCGGCTGGTCCGTCTCGGACGCCGCCGCGGCCCTACGCACCGCGGCGCGCAGGCGAGCCAGGAACTCGTCCATGCCGAACGGCTTCGTGACGTAGTCGTCGGCGCCTGCGTCGAGCGCCTGCACCTTGTCCGACGAATCCGTGCGTGCCGACAGCACGATGACGGGCGCCGTGAGCCAGCCCCGCAGCCCCTCGAGCACGTCGATTCCGGACATGTCCGGTAGGCCGAGGTCCAGGACGACGACGTCGGGCTTGTGCTCCGCCGCCGCTCGCAATGCTCCAGCCCCGGTGGCCGCCGTTGTCACCTCGTAGCCGCGGACCGACAGGTTGATCCGCAACGCGCGCAGGATCTGCGGCTCGTCGTCGATGACCAGTACGCGGGTCATGGCTTGCCTTCTGGCGCAGGCAGATCCACGACGACGGTCAGTCCGCCGCCGGGGGTGTCGGTGGCGGCCACGTTGCCACCCATCGCCTCGATGAACCCGCTGGCGACGGACAGTCCGAGCCCCACGCCCGTGCTGTTGTCCTGATCGCCGAGGCGCTGGAAGGGCTCGAAGAGCTGTTCCTCGGTGCCGCGGGGGATGCCGGGTCCTTCGTCGACGACGTTGATCAGCACGCGTGCGCCGACCTGGCCCGCGTTGACCCGCACGACGCTGTCGGGGGCGTACCGCAGCGCATTGTCGATCAGGTTGACCAGGACGCGCTCCAACAGTCCGGCATCGGCCAACACGACGGCGTCGTCGACCTCCACCTTGACGCGGTCGAGCCCTGCCCGACGGTATCCCGTTGTTCCCCTGCTGATTCCGAGGAGCGCACGTTGGACGACTTCCTCGAGGTATACGCGCCGCAGGTCGGGCTTGACCACTCCGGCGGCCAACCGCGACGAATCGAGCAGGTTGCCCACCAACGCGGTCAACTGGTCGACGGATTCCTCCACCGTGGCGAGTAGTTCGGCGGTGTCCTCGGGCGAGAAGCCGACGTCGTCGCTGCGCAGGCTGGACACCGCCGCCTTGGCGGAGGCGAGCGGGGTACGTAGGTCGTGGCTAACCGCGCTCAACAACGACCGGCGTAGTTCGTCGGCGCGGGCGATTGCCTCGGCTTTGCCCGCCTCCTGCACCAACTCTCGCTGCCGAACCAGTCCCGCGGCCTGCTTGGCCACGGCTCCGAGCACCCTGCGGTCTCGCGCCGCCAACTTCTTGCCGGCCATGAGCAGCCAGAACTCGTCGTCCCCGACCTCGACGGCGGTGTCTGCACTGTCGATGTCGACGCATGGGTCCGTCCCCACACAGGCCACGATGCCTACGCCTTCTCGCAACACGCTGACCGCCCGCTGTGCGTACGTTTCGCGGACCCGCTCCAGCAGCGTGGCGAGGTCCGCGTCCCGAAGCACGGAGCCCGCGAACAGTGCAAGCAGTTCGGCCTCCTGCGACGCGCGGCGAGCTTCGCGGGAACGGCTCGCGGCACCGTCGACGAGTGCGGCGACCGCGACCGCCACTGCCAGCAGCACGACGACGGTGATGGCGCTGTCGGGTTCGGCGATGGTGAAGCTGTACCGCGGTGCGACGAGGAAGTAGTTGAGCAACAGGCCCGACAACAGCGCGGACAGCACCGCCGGGGCGATACCGCCGAGCAGTGCGACGATGAGCACGCCGACGAAGAACAGGGCGCTCTCGCCGCCGATGCCGAGAAAGCTGTCCAATAGCAGTGCGGTCACCGCGCAGATCGCCGACGGAACGACGACCGCCGCGAGCCACGAGATCAGGTGACGTTGCCGCGGTGCCAACTTTGCGAGTGACCAGCCGGGCTTGGCCTGCTCGTGCGTCACCATGTGCACGTCGATCTTCCCCGACTGCTGCACCGTCCTGGCGCCGATGCCCTCGTCGAAGATGCGTGCCCATCGCGAGCGCCGGGAGATGCCCAAAACCAGCTGGGTGGCGTTCATTTCGCGGGCGAAGTCCAGAAGGGCGGCGGGCACGTCGTCCCCGATGACGGTGTGCAGGGTGGCGCCCAGGCTGATGCTGAGCTCGCGCACCCTGCCCATCGCCGGCGCCGAAACCCCCGCCAGGCCATCTCCACGCACCACGTGGACCACCATCAGTTCGGCGCTAGATTTCGATGCGATCCGAAACGCCCTGCGCACCAACGTCTCCGACTCGGGTCCGCCGGTCACTGCGACCACCACGCGCTCGCGCGCCTCCCACGTCGCGTTGATCTCGTGGTCCTTGCGGTACTTCGCGAGCGCGGCGTCGACCTGATCGGCCAGCCACAGCAGCGCAAGCTCCCGCAGTGCCGTCAGGTTGCCCTGGCGGAAGTAGTTGGACAGCGCCGCGTCGATGCGTTCGGGCGCGTACACGTTGCCGTGGGACAGCCTGCGCCGCAACGCTTCCGGCGTGATGTCGACGAGCTCGATCTGCGCGGCGCTGCGCACGACCGCATCGGGTACGGTCTCCTGCTGCTCGATGCCGGTGATCTGCGCGACAACGTCGTTGAGGCTCTCCAGGTGTTGCACGTTGACCGTGGAGATCACCGTGATGCCCGCATCGAGTAGTTCTTCGACGTCCTGCCAACGCTTGTGGTTCTTACTGCCAGGAGTGTTGGTGTGCGCGAGTTCGTCGACGAGCACCACCTCGGGATGCCTGGCGAGCACCGCGGGCACGTCGAGTTCGGGAAAGCTGCCGCCTCTGTACTCGACGTAGCGTGGCGCGACGACCTCGATGCCCGCGAGTAGTTCAGCGGTCTTCTTGCGGCCGTGGCTTTCCACGACCGCCGCCACCAGATCGGTCCCCCGTTCCGCCCGTCGATGTGCTTCGCCGAGCATCGCGAAGGTCTTGCCGACCCCTGGCGCCGCACCGAGATAGATGCGTAGTTCCCCGCGCTTGGGACCGTGCGGTGCGGCGCTCACATCCTCATCATCCACCTGCCCGCTCAGCTCCTTACGGGATACTTCTGATCGAGCGCGATGTTGAGTTGCAGCACGTTCACCCGAGGCTCGCCCATGAAGCCCAGTGCGCGCCCGTGCGTGTTGTCGGCGAGCAGGTCGCGAACCTGGTCGGCGGTAATGCCGCGCGCCTTGGCCACGCGCGCGACCTGGATGTCGGCGTAGGTGGGGGATATGTCCGGATCGAGTCCACTTCCGCTGGCGGTCACCGCGTCTGCGGGTACTGCGGGCTGGGCGGGCGCGGCCCCGCGGATGGGCACGATCTGACCGATCGAGTAGTCCTCGCCGTACTGTGCGCATTCGACCTTGACGCCTTCGTAGGCGGCGAGGAACGGCACCGTGGTGGTGGCGCAGGGCTGATTTACGCTCACCACCCTGGTGGGGCGCACGACGTTGCCGGTCGCGTCACGCGGACCGATCACGGACAACACGGCGCCGACCCCGTCGCCGGTGCAGTATGGCCGCGCTCCGTCGACGCCCTCCAGTTGCGCGATCGCCGCGCTGCGCGAGCACACCAGCGTCAGCAGGCTGGCCTTGAAACCGGCACCGGCGGGGTCGGCCGGCGTGTCGACGACGCTCTCGGGCCCGAGGTTGCTGGCGCTGGTGGCCAGCGGGTCGTAGCCCGCACCGGCTGCCGACGGCCTGCTCTGGAAGTACTGCTTGAGCGGGTTGCCGTCCGCGTCGGTGAAGGATTGCCCGATCAGGGCGCTGCCCACCGGCCTTCCGGCGAGCGAGGTGATCGAGCCCTGCGCCTTGGCGTCGAGCCCGGGGAGCAGCCCGATGGCCCAGACCAACAACGGGTAGGCGAGGCCGGTTATCACGGTCAGCACCAGCAACGCGCGGAGTGCGGCCCAGTGTTGGCGAATGTGGTTGGAAATATTCATGTTAGGACATCCCAGGAAGGAGTTGGACAACGAGATCGATGAGCTTGATGCCGATGAACGGGGCGACGATGCCTCCGATGCCGTAGATGTAGAGGTTGCGGCTCAACAACTTTGACGCACTGCTCGGCGTGTATCGCACCCCGCGCAGGGACAGCGGGATCAACGCAACGATGATGATGGCGTTGAAGATCACCGCCGACAGGATGGCCGATTCCGGGCTGTGCAACCGCATGACGTTGAGCAGATCGAGCCCAGGAAACAGGGCGACGAACATCGCCGGGATGATCGCGAAGTACTTGGCGATGTCGTTGGCGATCGAGAACGTGGTCAGTGCTCCGCGGGTGATCAGCAGTTGCTTACCGATCTCGACGATCTCGATGAGCTTCGTCGGGTCCGAATCGAGGTCGACCATGTTGCCGGCTTCCTTGGCTGCCGACGTGCCGGTGTTCATCGCGACGCCGACGTCGGCCTGGGCCAGCGCGGGCGCGTCGTTGGTGCCGTCACCGGTCATCGCGACCAGCTTGCCGCCCGCCTGCTCACTCTTGATCAGCGCCAGTTTGTCTTCCGGTGTGGCCTCGGCCAGGAAGTCGTCGACGCCGGCTTCATCGGCAATCGCCTTGGCCGTCAACGGGTTGTCGCCGGTGATCATCACCGTGCGGATGCCCATCTTGCGCATCTCGTCGAAGCGTTCACGCATGCCCTGCTTGACGACGTCCTTGAGGTGGATCACGCCAAGCACCGAGGCCTTGCCATTTACTACCTGGCCCACCGCCAGCGGGGTGCCGCCGGAAGCGGAGATGGCATCGACCTTGGCGGCGAGATCGTCGGGAACCGTGCCACCCTGGCTGCGCACCCATTCGGCGACCGATGCCGTCGCACCCTTGCGCAACTGCTGCCCGTGCTCGAGATCGACGCCGGACATTCTTGTGGTAGCGGTGAATTCGACCCAGTTCGCGCCCGTGAGCTCGCCCGCGGTACGCGCCCGCAGGCCGAACTCCTGCTTGGCGAAGACCACGATGGATCGCCCTTCCGGGGTTTCGTCGGCAAGGCTGGACAGTTGTGCGGCGTCAGCGAGTTGTTCCGGCGTGATGCCGGCCAGCGGGACGAACTCCGACGCTTGGCGGTTGCCGAGCGTAATGGTGCCCGTCTTGTCCAACAGCAGGGTGTTCACGTCGCCTGCGGCCTCGACGGCACGCCCGGACATGGCCAGCACGTTGCGCTGCACCAACCGGTCCATGCCTGCGATGCCGATGGCTGACAGCAGCGCGCCGATCGTCGTCGGGATGAGGCAGACCAGGAGGGCCACCATGACGATTCCGGTGACCCCGTAACCGTTTAGCGCTTGAGAGTCCGGTACGCCTGGGTTGTTGGCCTTCGAGAAGATGGCCAACGGCTGCAGGGTCGCCACCGCGAACACGAAGATGATCGTCAGCGCGGCCAGCAGGATGTTCAGCGCGATCTCGTTCGGCGTCTTCTGCCGGTTGGCGCCCTCGACCAGTGCGATCATCCGGTCGATGAAGCTCTCACCTGGCTTCTGGGTGATCTTCACGACGATGCGGTCCGACAGCACCGTGGTGCCACCGGTGACCGCCGAGCGGTCGCCACCGGATTCGCGGATCACCGGGGCCGACTCTCCGGTGATCGCCGACTCGTCCACCGAGGCAATGCCTTCCACGACGTCACCGTCGCCAGGGATGGCCTGGCCGGCTTCGACGACGACGATGTCGCCCTGCTGCAGGAGTGGGGCGGCGACCTCCTCCTCGGTTCCACTGCCACCGGGAGTCCATCCGATGAGGCGACGGGCCATCGCATCGGACTTCGCCCGGCGCAGCGTTTCGGCCTGAGCCTTGCCGCGGCCCTCCGCGACGGCCTCGGCGAGGTTCGCGAAAACCACCGTCAGCCAGAGCCAGAACACGATCGACCAGGAGAACCAGGTCGATTCCCGGACGGCCAGCACGGTGCTCCATACCGCGCCGACTTCGACGATGAACATCACCGGGTTGCGCCACAGCGTGCGGGGATCCAGCTTGCGCAGCGCGTCGGGCAACGATTTCAGCAGCATCTTCGGGTCGAGCAAGCCGCCCTTGACCGCACCCTTCGGGTGGGCTGTTGCAGGCTGCTGGGAAGGTATCGAATCAATTGTCGCAGCAGTCATTTCAGTGAATTCCTTCAGCGAGGGGTCCAAGTGCGAGGGCGGGTAGGAAGGTGAGTGCAACGAGGATCACGGTGACGCCGACGACCATGCCGACGAACTGTGGCCGGTGTGTCGGCAGCGTGCCGATGGACTCCGGTGTGCTGCCCTGGCGGGCAAGGGAGCCGGCCAACGCCAGCACGAAGATCATCGGTAGGAAGCGGCCGATGACCATGGCCAGTCCGAGTGCGGTGTTGTACCACTCGGTGTTGACGCTGATGCCGGCGAATGCTGAGCCGTTGTTGTTCGCCGCGGAGGTGAACGCGTATAGGACTTCCGACAAGCCGTGCGGGCCGCTGTTCAGCATGCCGGCCCGTTGGCCGGGCAGTGCCATGGCCGTCGCCGTTCCCACCAGCACCAGCAAGGGCGTGACGAGGAAATAGCTTGCCGCCAGCTTGATTTCGCGCGGCGTGATCTTCTTGCCGAGGTACTCCGGCGTCCGGCCGACCATCAATCCGGCGACGAACACCGTGATCACCGCGAGGATCAGCATGCCGTACAACCCGGAACCCGTTCCGCCAGGCGCGACTTCGCCGAGCTGCATGTTGAACATCGTCATCATGCCGCCGAGGCTGGTGTAGGAGTCGTGGAACGAGTCGACGGCTCCCGTCGAGGTGAGCGTCGTCGCGTCGGCGAACACCGCCGAGTTGAACACCCCGAACCGCTGTTCGACGCCCTCGGTGGCCGCCCCGATCGCCGTCGGGTTGGTGCCGTGCGCCTGCAGTTGGAAGATGCTCATGAGCGTGACGCTCATCAGCGCGATCGTGCCCATGACGGCGACGATCGCGTAGCCCTGCTTCTTGCTGTCGACCATGCGGCCGAACGTGCGGGGCAGCGAGAAGCTGATGACCAGCAGCAGGAAGATCTCGATCCAGTTCGTCCACGCGGTGGGGTTCTCGAACGGGTGCGCCGAGTTGGCGTTGTAGAAGCCGCCGCCGTTGGTACCCAGTTCCTTGATGGCCTCCTGGCTGGCGACCGGACCACCGGTGATGGTCTGTTGGGCACCGGCCAGCGTGTTGACGACCTGGTCGTGAAGGTGGAAGTTCTGGATGGCGCCGCCGGCGAGCAGGATGACCGCAGCGACCAACGCCAATGGCAGCAGGATGCGAATGCTGCCGCGTACCAAGTCAACCCAGAAGTTGCCGAGCTCGTTCGTGCGACGACGCGCGAACCCCCGGACGAGGGCCACGGCGACGGACATGCCGACGGCTGCCGAGACGAAGTTCTGGACGGAAAGGCCGGCCATCTGAACGAGGTGCCCCTGGGTGCTCTCACCCGAATAGGCCTGCCAGTTGGTGTTGGTGACGAAGCTGATCGCCGTGTTCCAGGCCAGCGCAGGCGTCATCGGCGTGCCGGGGTCGTGCAGATGCAGCGGCAGTTTGCCTTGAACGAGTTGGAAGATGAACAGGAACAGCACGCTGACCGCCGAGAACGCGAGCACGCTGCGGGCGTAGGCGCCCCACGTCTGTTCCGATTTGGGGTCGGCGCCGATGAGCCGGTAGATCACCCGCTCGACGCGAGAATCCTTGTCGGAGTCATAGACCCGGTACATGTAGTCGCCGAGCGGCACGTGCACGGCGGCGAGCGCCACGATGAGAAGGGCGAGGAAGATGAGCCCCGCGACGGTGCTACTCACTAGAACCTCTCCGGGAAGAGCAGTGCGGCAACGAGAAACAGGGCCAGCCCGATCGCCAGCACCAAGCCGATTGCGTTGTCGAAGTTCACAGTCCCTCGACCAACTTCTGCACCAGGCCGAGCAGGGCGAATATCGCCACCGTCAGCACGATGTACACCACTACGGACATCACGTCTCCATTCCAATCACGCCCGTGCAGGCGGGCCGACTCAGAAGTAAACGCGCGGAATTTACGGAATCCGGCGGCCTTGACGGTTTCTTGACGCCCATGCGCTCTTCATTTACGAGGTCCTTGCACCAGGGGTGGCCCACGACACGAAACCCGAGGTGGGAGCCGCTCCGGCGGTCTTTACGGACCCTGCGATTTGTGGAGTCTCAGCGGCGCTGAGCGGCGCTGAAACACCACAAATCGCACTGCGGCGCTGCCAACGTCAAGAAGTCGTCATGGTTGCGCCCGACGTCGTCAACAGAGCGCAAGGAAACGGTCGTGACGGTCGAATCGGGGGCACCGTTGATGGATGACACTCTCGGAGCTCGTCCGTCCCGCCCGGACAGCGACCACCGACGAATCGGATACCGCGCACCTGTACGCGCGTTATCGAAAGGCGATGCCCGGCATCGGCCTGGTGTGCCCTGCCGATCGGTTGGAGACGCCCGGCACGGCGCGGTGGGTGAGGAAACACGGTCTCGCCGTTGCCGCACACTCCGGTAGTCAACTGGCGCTGGCGATTGCGTCGGGTATCGAGCCGTCGCGGCTGGTCGTGTTTGGCGACCGTGCGCAATGGGGTCCCATCCGCTGCGCACTGAACGACGACGTCCGCCAGTTCGTCGTTGACTCGTGCGAGCAGGTCGCCATCCTGGAGCACTGCGCCCAGCGACGCCAACAGGTCCTCGTCGACGTGAATATGGACCGTGCCGACGAGGCCATCGCAGCGACATGCGAATCGCGCCGGCTTGCCTTGGTCGGGCTCCACTTCCAGCTGGACTCGCGGTCGACCGGGGCGCACCGATACGCCGTGGCCGTCGACATGATGATCGCGCAGATGGCTCACCTCCACTTGCGTCGAGGGATCCTCCCGACTCGGCTGAGTCTCGCTGGCCGGGTATGGGATTCGCCTCGGGTCGTGGCAACGGTGATCGAGACGGCGGTCGAAGACAGTTGCGCCCGACGCCACTTCCCGCGGCCAAGCCTAGCGTTCACCCCGGATCCAAGTTCAACGTAGGCACCGTCGCATGCTGAAACCCTCTGGGGTCCAGCAGGTCTGGCGAGCCGCCGTCAGGAGACGCCTTCAGCAAGCGGTCCGAGCGCGAGGGCAGGGAAGAACTCCAGCCCGACCACGATCAGCACGGCGCCGATCATGAGACCCACGAAAACCGGACTGTGGGTGCGCAGCGTCCCGGCGGTCACCACTCCTGGGCGCTGTCGGGCCAGACTGGCCGCAAGCGTCACCACGAAGATCATCGGCAAGTAGCGGCCCACGATCATGGCAATCGCCAGCACGACGTTGAACCACCCGGTGTTGCCGGTGAACCCGGCGAATGCACTGCCGTTGCCGGCGACGGAGCTGGTGAAGGCATATAGCAGTTCGGAGAGCCCGTGTGGGCCGGGGTTGCCCATCGATTTCACGCCCATCGGCAAGGCGACGGAGATGCCGGTGCCGACTAGCGCCGCGATCGGCGCGGTCAGGATGATGAGGCTGACCAGCTTCATCTCACGCGCGCCCAGTCGCTTCTTCAGGAATTCCGGTGTGCGGCCGATCATCAGGCCGCCCAAGAACACCGCGAGCAGCGCGACGACGAGCAGCCCGTACAGCCCGCTGCCCGACCCGCCGGGACTGACTTCGCCGAGCATCATGTTCGCCATCAGCACCGCCCCGCCGAGGCTGGTGAAGCTGTCGTAGGAGGAGTTGGCGGCACCGTCGGCCGACGCGGTCGCGGCCTGTCCGAAGATGGCGCTGCCGGGAATGCCGAACCGGGTGTCGGTGCCCTCGGCGGCTGATCCGACCGCAGCAGTCACGGTGCCGTGCCCGAGCGATTCGCTGAACCCGATCGCGGCCGTGCCGAGCGCGAAGAGCACCGCCACGACGGCCAGCAGCGCCCAGCCCTGACGCTTGTCGCCGACCATCACCCCGAACATCCGCACGAAGGAAACCGGAATCAGCAGCATCGCAACGATTTCGATGACGTTCGAAACCGGTGTGGGGTTCTCGAAGGGATGCGCGCTGTTGACGTTGAACGCTCCGCCGCCATCGCCGGACAGCAGCTTGATCGACTCCCAGGAGGCGACGGGGCCGCCCAGTAGGGTCTGAGAACCGCCCGCCGCGGTACCGAATTCCCTTGCAGCGTTGAAGTTTTGCACCACGCCGAGCACGACCAGGAGCACCGCTGTGAGAAACGCAATCGGTAGCAGGATGCGCACGCAACTGCGGACCAAGTCCACCCAGAAGTTGCCGAGCTGGTCAGCTTGGCGAGCGACGATGCCGCGGATGAGCGCGACCGCGACACACATGCCGACCGCGGCGCTGGCGAACGCCTGCACACCCAGTCCGGTAGCCAGCCCGAGATGACCGAGGGTGGATTCACCGGCGTAGTTCTGCCAGCTGGTGTTGGTGACGAAGCTGACCGCCGTATTGAATGCCAGCGCCGGGGTCATTCCTGGGTGTCCCCATGGAGGTGGCAGGTGCGCCTGCGCCAGCAGCAGGCCATAGAGCCCAAGAATGCTGACCGCGGAGAACGCCAGGATCGATCCTAGGTAGCGGGCCCACTTCTGCTCGCGGGTCGGATCCACTCCCACCAGGCGGTAGGCGATCTTCTCGATCCGCCAGTCGATTCCGGTGGTGTAGACCCGGGCCATGTAGTTGCCGAGCGGAACGTGCAAGGCGCCGACGAGAACTATCACGGCACCGAGTTGCAGCCACGCCGCGGGACCCCAATGGTGAATGTCGATGGCAGACTCCTCCTACGCCGTGGCGCAGGATCCGGACCGCGACTTCCAGGCCGACGGTAGTTCAATCATGCTATATACCAAGATGATTCGAATCCAGCCAAAGTGGTCCAGTACTGCCGGCGGCGTTAGCAGTACCTCGTCGTCCTCTGGACCTGCGTCGCCGAGTTCGCTCATCTCGCCGGTTGACAAAGCGCAGTGCCAGCAGGACGGCCGCGGGCATCGCCAGCAGCACGAGGACCTGAAACATGTCGGTCAGGCTGGGATCGCAGGCGCCGGTCATCGCGAGCCCTGTTCTGCCGGTGCGTCGGGGTTGAGCCGGTCATAGACCTGCCACCAAGCGGCTTCGTGGCCCGCTGCCGACAGGACACCTTGTTGGAGCCGGGTGTCGGCGTCATCGAGCGCTGCCGTGAGCGAGCACAGTTCCGCGTACAGCGCTGCTCCCCGGGGATCGGCGAAGCCGGCCATGCGGACGACGCAGACTCCGCGGACTTGAGTGCGCACACTGGCCACCCGGCGGAACAGCACCGCGCCGATGCCGAGGTACACCGCGGTCGAGATGATGAACGCCATCGCGGGAGACGCGACGCTGCCCAAGGCGATCTGGGTCAGCAGCCAAAGCACTGCCCCCCACGTGGGCCACGCCCGCCACGCGCGCAGCAGGCGCCGTTCGGCGGAATCGATACCGGGCGGAAAAACGGTCAACTGGTAGCGGGTGACACCGTACCGGGTGGGTGAGATGTCGAGCGAACCCCATGCGCGCCTGCCGTCGAGCATCAGGTACCACCAGCGGTCGGCCGCCCGTGTCGGCCTTGCCAATTCGTCGTGGTCTGTGTGCGGGGCCATCCGCTCATTGCGCCGGCGATCATCGCCGATTTCGTTGAGGCTGTCGTTCACCTGTCTAGATCTACGCCGCGGCTCACCCGGAGCGCACCCGCCCAACACGTTCCTTACGTCGATGAGGCGAACCTTTACGTTTTGCTTTCACCGGCAATGCCTGAGCCCGACGGCTCAGTCGGACTCGCCGTATTCGTCGAACCAGTACGCCAGTTTCCCCCGCCGACTCACGGCGCGAAGCCTGCGTTCGGCGGCCGCACGTGTCGTCGACGTGGTGACGATCAGCAGTTGGTCGTTGGCCTCGATCCGGGTGTCGGGCAGTGGGACGAAGGTGTGGCCGTCCCGGATGATCAACGTGATCACGCTGGGGTCGGGCAGGCGGAGTTCGATCACCGTCACGTTGTGCAACCGGGACGTCGGCTGCACCGTCATCGTCAGCAGTTCCGCGTCGAGCACGTCTAGGGGCGCCGATTCCACCTGGATCTCGCGAAGCGAATCGCGCGGGATCAGATTGAGCGCCTGCGCTACCGGCCGCAGGCTCGGGCCCTGAACCAACGTGAAGACCACCACCAGGACGAACACGATGTTGAGCAGCCGATGGCTGTCAGGAACCCCCGCGACGATCGGAAAGGTCGCCAACACGATGGGCACGGCGCCGCGCAGGCCCGCCCACGACAGGAACACCTGCTCGCCCAGCGGCACGTTGAATCCGGCCAACGAGACCATTACCGAGATCGGGCGAGCGACCAGCAGGAGCACCAGCCCGATGACGATCGCGGGCACCAGGTCCCTCGCCAACTCGCTGGGATCGACGAGCAACCCGAGCAGGACGAACAGCCCAATCTGCGCCAGCCAGCCGAGTCCTTCGGCGAACGACCGGGTGGCCGACCGGTGTGGCAGCCCGGAGTTCGCGAGCACCACTGCAGCCAGGTATGCGGCGATGAACCCGCTGGCGTGGGCGGCACCGGCCGCGGCGAATGCCACGATCCCCAACCCGAACGTCGCAATCGGGTAGAGCCCCGAAGCAGGAAGCGCGATGCGCCGAAGCGTGATGGCGCCGAGAAATCCGCAAGCCAATCCGATGGCCGAACCGGCGATCAACTCGTACACCAGGTCGGCGACCGCGCTTTGGGGCTCGAGCACGAACGGCATCGTGCTGAACATCAGTACGAGGATGACGGCGGGCGCGTCGTTGAACCCGGACTCCGCCTCGAGCAGGCCGGCGACGCGGCGTGGTAGCGGCAGTACCCGCAGCACCGAGAACACCGCTGCGGCGTCGGTGGACGACACGATGGCTCCGAGGAGCAGGGCCAGCTGCCAGTCGATGCCGAGTAGTAGGTGTGCGCCCGCGGCGGTGATCCCCATGCTGACCACCACGCCGATGGTCGCCAGCGCACCCGCGGGTGCCAGCACTTTCCGGACATCGGCGAATCGCGTGGTCAAGCCGCCTTCGACGAGGATCACGGCCAGTGCTGCGGTGCCGATGTTGCGGGCCAGTTCGACGTTGTCGAATTGCAGGCCCAGCCCGTCCTCGCCGAGCACGACCCCGACCAGGAGAAACAGGAGCAGGCTGGGGAACCCGACGCCGGTTGCCACCCGGGTGCCGACGATGCTGGCAAGCAGCACGAAGCCGCCGATCAGCAAGGCCAGATACAGCTGCTCCAGGGTCATTGCCGTCAGTATTTCAGGTCGGGCGATCGCCCCGAACCGTCCGCATGGGCAAGGATGGCTGTGTGACGCAGCGCAAGACACGCATCGGAATCGCCGGCGCAGGCAATGTCGGCCGGTCCGTCGCGCGCGAGTTGCTCGGCTACGGCCACAAAGTCCTGCTGATCGAACGCGAATACCGCAAGTTCGAACCGCACACCGTGCCCGAGGCGGACTGGCTGTTCGCCGACGCCTGCGAGGTGAGCACTCTGGAGGAAGCGGGCGCGGAGACGTGCGACGTGGTGATCGCCGCTACCGGAGACGACAAGGCCAATCTCGTGGTCGGCCTGCTGGCGAAGTCCGAGTTCGGGGTACCGCGGGTGGTGGCGCGGATCAACGAGGTCCGAAACGCGTGGCTGTTCACGCAGGCGTGGGGGATCGACGTGGCGGTCTCGACGCCCGACGCGATGGTCGCCGGAGTGGAGGGCGCGATCGACGTCGGCCACCTGATCCGTCTGATGGGACTGGGACGTGGCAAGGCGGATTTGGCGAAATTGACTCTGCCCGAGGACAATCCACTGGTCGGCCAGCCCGTAGGAGCCTTGGATCTGCCCGCCAACACTGCCTTGGTGACGTTGCTTCGAGCCGGCGAGGTCATCATTCCCACCCTGCAGGACGTGCTCGAGGCGGGCGACGAGATGTTGTTCATCTCCGACAGCGCCGCGGAGGGTTCGGTGCGCTCGGCCGTCTTCGGTGGGGAATCCCTTCGGGTGGCTGAGGAGCGCGACCGATGACCAGAACCAACCTTTCGATGTCGATCTCTGCCGACGGCTTCGTGGCCGGCCCGGACCAGTCCGAGGACCATCCGCTCGGCGTCGGCGGCCTTCGTCTTCACGATTGGCACTTGGGGCCCTCCAAGGAGCATCCCGTGAACCAGCAGGTGGTTGCCGACATGATCGACGGCATGGGCGCGACGATCATGGGCCGCAACATGTTCGGCCCAATCCGTAGCGAGTGGGGCGACTCGGACTGGAAGGGCTGGTGGGGTGAGGACCCGCCGTACCACTGCCCGGTGTTCGTCCTGACTCACTACCCACACGACCCGATCGAGATGGAGGGTGGGACCGCCTTTCACTTCGTCACCGACGGCATCGCGTCGGCGTACGCCAAGGCCAGGGCGGCTGCTGGTGGCCGAGACATCTCGATTGCCGGAGGAGCCTCTTGCGCCCACCAGGCGATCGCGGCAGGATTCGTCGACGAGATCGACCTTCAGGTCAGCCCGGTGATACTCGGTTCGGGGGAGCGGCTTTTCGACGGGTTCGAGGCGGGCAAACCAGCACTCGAGCTAGCCCGCGTGCTCGAAGCCCCGGGGGTGGCCCACCTGCGTTACCGCGTCGTCCGGTGAGCGCTTGCGGCTTGGCTTCAGCAATCCGCTGTGACGTCAACGTGCTGGTAGCGCGCTTCGGCTGCCCGCTGCTGAGAGGGTAAGTTTCGGGCGTGAACGCCGGATGAATTACCGTCCGGGATGCCAAGCCCCCATAGCCCAATTGGCAGAGGCAGCGGACTTAAAATCCGCACAGTGTCGGTTCGAGTCCGACTGGGGGCACCGATAAAGTGCTGGTAGAGAGATTTTAAAGCTGTAACCTCAGCCCTGGGAACCGGTCTCAGTGTCACGAGTTGTCACAACACGTCCGAAACTGCTTGACGCAGCTTTGAGCGCGTCGTCCTGGCTGTGGGCGTAGACGGACAGCGTGAAGGCGGCGCTGGCGTGGCCCAGCCACGCGGCGATAACCGCGATCGGGACATGCCGGAGATGCATCAGCGTCGCGCACGAATGTCGCGCATCGTGGAGCCGTACCCGCTCGATGCCGAGCCCGTCGAGCATCCGTCCCCATCGGAACGTGAGCAGGTTTGGGTGGTAGGGCTGTCCGGCCTCATCGCTCGCGACGTATTCGCCCGACCCGTACCCGCTGCCGAATGCCAACCTCTCCTCGGACTGGCGCTTTCGGGCGGCGCGGAGCACGTCGACCACCTCGGCGGGCATGGGGAGCGTCCGTGTACTGGCTTTGGACTTGGGCGTTCCGGACAGGATCTGCTTGCCGACGGCGACGCGGTTCTCCGCGACCCTGACCGTCTGTGTCTTCAGGTCGACGTTCGTCCAACGCAGTCCGGCGATTTCTCCGCGACGTAGTCCGTACAGTGCCAGTGTCCAAAGATGTCGGTCGCGGCACTCGTGATCGAGGATGCGGAACATGTCGCGCTCGGTGAGCGTGCGCATCTCGCCCGCTTCGCCTGCGATCCTGTCGACCAGCTTGGCGACGTTGCGCACGACGTTTCCCTGCGCCACCTGGTCTTCGAGAACTGCCGTGCAGAGATAGAGCATGTAGTTCACCGACCGGGCTGACCACTTTCTGCGGCCGGTAACGTCCCCGCGGCGCAGTCGCGCAACCAGGCCGTCCAGGTCGGCCTTTGTAAGTTTCTGAAGCTCAATGTGTCCGAGCTCAGAACGTATCGGTCCGAGTGAGACTCTGTGGCCTGCAACGGTCGACGGCTTCAATGCGTGCTTGGACAAGAGCCAGGACTCGCACGCTTGAGTCACCGTCAGTCTGCTTACGTGGACATACGTGCCTGCCGCGACGCCGGCCTGGAGAGCTGCTAGCTCGGCTCGCGCCTTGGCTTCGGTGGTGAATCGGCGCCTAACTTGTCGTCGTCTTCCGGACTCTGGGTCATGGCCGGCATCGACCGTCAACTGGTAACGGACAACGCTTTTCCCCGTGCTACGGTCCGCGACTTCAATCTTCTTGATCTGCGGCGGCAGCTGTTGTCGTTTGGTCATCTCCACCTACCTGTGCACGATGCGATGGCGCGACAGTCGAACCCGCACGCCATCGCCGGCAGTCATCCGGCGGCGGGTGCTTCGACCACCGTTATAGCAGCATGCACCGTCAAGATGCCGCTTCGGTGTGTTTGGCGACGAAGCGATTGATCTCGGCGGAGGTGACGCGGCGAGCGGCTCCGATCTGTACCCAGGCAAGCTCACCGGATTCGAACAGACGGTAGATCGAGGATCGGGAGATCCGCAGTGCACCTGCGGCTTCCGGAATCGTCAGGAGCCGGTGGGTTCCTGAAAGCGCGGCTTCAGATTCGATCGGATCTGTCATCGCAAGCTCTGGAATAGGTGCGCGTCATGTGGTCCGCCTTGTGATATGGAGGTTCCACCACTGTAATTCGCCCCACCGACTGCTCCGTGCACTTTTTTCGCGACAGCGTTGGGCAGGAGATACCTCTGGCGGTTGCCTCCGCCGGTGCAGAGGAGAGCCAGACGAGCGAGTTGCTCGTACCGATGCAGAGGCTGCAGTAGCGGCTGATCGGAGAACTGGCGCGATCGTCGTCGCGACGCTCCTCTTACCTTGCCTGCCCTTCAATCTCATGTCCGCCCCGCCATCGCCACACCGTCCAGCCGTCCCAACGCATCCCTACCTGTATCATCTAAAACCACAGCGCCTCAACATATTTCACCCTGGGTCACCTCTTCGACACACCCTTGAATCCTCTTGGCACATTTGCACAGGGGTGCGAGACTGGTTGTGGCCCAGCAGGTGCCGACGCCCCGCGTGTGGATGGATTCGCTGTTGTTGACGATCTCGAAACTCAAGCGGTGGTCGATCAATTACTACATCGACACCGCCAACACCGCGCAGCGCGCGACGGCGGATCTGCAGCGCGCCAACGGCGGCCTGGGGGAGTACTACACCGAGTACGAAACCCGAACCCCGGCGTGGCTGCTCGCCGGCGATACCCACCGCGTCGCGGTACTCACGGGATTGACTGACGTGCAACGCGCTGGCGGCGCAGCGGATCCGGCGGTGGTGGCGCGGTGGCTCGACGACGGCGTCGCCCCGAATGGTGCGCGGGGCCGCAGATTTGGGGTGCGCGGGGTGCACGGTTTCGATCTGACGTTCGGCGCACCCAAGAGCGTCTCGCTGCTCCGCGCGTTGCGTGCGGATGAGGTGGTGGGCAAGGGCATCGCGGCGGCGCACACCACCGCACTGTCCGAAGCCATGGAGTACCTGGCCCAGCATGCCGGGTACACCCGGGTGCACAACCCGGTCACCGAGGAGAAGGACCTGGTCCGGTTACCCGGTCTGGTGGCGATCGCGTATCAGCACGAAACGTCGCGCTGCGGGGATCCGCATCTGCACACCCACGTGATCGTGCCGAACCGGCAAGCCCGCGCCGACGGCGTCCTGGTGTCCCTCGACGGAACCTCTCTGTATCACGAAGCTAAGGCGGCCGGCGTCATCTATCAAGCGACTCTGCGCCGCGAACTGCATCAGTCGCTGGGGTTCGAGTGGGCGCCGGTCGACCCCGCCACGGGGATGGCCGAAGTCGCTGGGGTGGACCGCGCCACCATCACCGCCTGGTCGCGCCGCTCCAGCCAGTTGCGGGACTGGGCCGCCCAGCATCTGGCTGCTGATGGGCAGTCGCCGACATCGGCGGAACTGGCGACCGCGCAAAAGGCCACTCGCCCGGGCAAGCCCGAAGAGCTGGCCTGGTCCGCGCTCCAAGCGCAGTGGCGCGTGGACGCGCGCGGGCTGCGCCTGGACCGCGCACCGGTAGTGGAGGCGCGCGCGGCGCGCCGCGCGGCCGCGCGCGTCCCGTTCGATTCCGCGCGCCTGGCGCACGCGGCCGCGCACATCGAGAAGGCCGCGTTCACCCGCGCCGACCTGATCGAGATCATCGGCGCGCAACTCCCCATCGACGGCGCGCAGACGCCGCGCGCGGTGGTCGAAGCCGCGGTCGACGACCTGGGGGTGCGGCTGACCGGGCCGCGGGCCGCGCATCAGCGCGAAGGCCACGAACGGTTCACCCTGGAAGTCATCCTCGCCGAAGAGGCCGCGGTGCTCGACCTGGTCGACGCGCGCGATGACCGCGCCCGACTGTGGGCGCTGGATGAGCGCGACCCCGACACCGCCGCGCTGTCCGCGGAACAAGCGCGCGCGGTGCGCAGGATCGCCGAATCCCCGTGGCTGGTGCAACCGCTGTCCGCGCCGGCCGGCGCGGGCAAGACCACCTCGATGCGCGCGCTACGCGCCGCCGCGGAACGCTGCTACCACCGCGTGCTCGTGCTGGCCCCCACCGGTCAAGCCGTCGACGTCGCACTGCGCGAAGGCGCCGGCGACCAGGGCTACACCATCGCCAAAGCCCTGCAAATGCTGGGCACCAAGGAACTGCAGCTGCGCCCCAATACATTGGTGGTGGTGGACGAGGCGGGCATGGTCGGTACCGACGACCTACGGCGGCTACTGACCGCCACCACCCAGGCGCGGATCAAGACCGTACTCGTCGGAGACGCCCACCAACTCGCCCCCGTGAAGGCCCGCGGCGGGATGTTCGACCAACTCCAATCCGACCTGCCCTGGACCCAACAGCTCTCCGAAGTGTGGCGGATGCACGACCCGCAAGAACGGACCGCCTCGCTGGCGCTGCGCGACGGCGACCCGGCCGCCGTCGCCCGGGCGGCGCGGTGGTACCAACGCGAGAACCGGCTGCACGCCGGGGACCAGATCGCGATGGCCACCGACGCACTGTCGGCCTATCGCGCCGACGTGGCCGCCGGGAAGGACGCAATGTTGGTGTGTGACACCAACGAGATGGCCGACGCGCTCAACCAGCGCCTGCACAACGACATCATCGCCGCCGATGCGGACACAGTGTCGGCCGCTCGCGGGCATGCCATCGCCGTCGGGGATCTCATCCTGACCCGCCGCAACGACCCCACCATCGAGCTCTACCAATCCGCCGGCCGACCGACCCCCGAGCACGTAGTGCGCAACGGAAACCGCTGGCGCGTCATCGCCGTCGACCCGCCCAACCATGGGCTCGCCGCCCAACGCCTCAGCGACGGCGCCCACGCCACCCTGGAAGGCGACTACCTCCGTGAGCACGTCACCCTCGGCTACGCCGCCACCGTGCACACCGCCCAAGGCGCCACCGCCGACACCACCCACGCCGTACTCGGCGACACCACCACCCGCAACCTGCTCTACGTCGCCATGACCCGCGGCCGCGACACCAACACCGCCTACCTCTACGAGCGCCCCACCGAACACGAATACGCACCTGCGCCTGACGCGTCCGCTCGACAATTGTGGCGCGCAGCCCCCGACGATGCCGCCCACACCCTGCAAAACCTCATCGCCCACACCGACGAAACACCGGTCACCGCACACGACTACGCCACCCGCACCCCCAACAACGCGCTACCCGAACAGGTCCAAGACCTGATGCAGCAACGACAGACGAACATCCAGCAGCGACAAATCGAATACGGAGCATGGCGTCAGTCGATGCGCACGATGGCAGAGGACCTCACCAAAAACCGTGCGCGGCACGCCAGTCGCAGCCTTCACGTCGACGAAGGACTCGAGCTCTAGAACGACGATCGACGCCGTGCCGACTCGTCGCCATCTCCTGGCAGTCGCAGGGTTCACGCGATGACGCGTCGGCATCGTGCCGAGACGGCTGACGATCCCGCTCGAGCAAGGTCCGGCCGCTGCGCGCTACCGCGTGAGAACTTTCTCTACTGAGATCAAGAGTGAGACTGGCCTGACGGCGAGCTCATTCCCGAGGTCGCGTGTGTACACCAACCAGCAACTCATGTGGGGCTCATTTCTGAGGAAGTCGATTACGGCGACTGTCGCCCGTCATGAATTCGACGCCATCGCTGGCCGAGTCATTGTCCGAAGATGACCCCCGGTTTGCATTCAACCCTCCACCAGTGTTGAAGCAGTTGTTAATGCTGAGCGTGGGTATCTTTCGGCCACCGCACGGATTAGATCGGCCCGGTTACCGATGCGCTTGTAGAGGGTTCGCGTCGAGATCTTCAAATCGGCGGCCAGGCCCCGTGCGGTGAGCGCTTCCGGGCCTGCTGTGTCAATGATTTCGTGCGCGCGGTCATAGATCGCCTCGACAGGGGCTCCCGGTTTTCGAGCAGGTGCGCCGCAGACAGCTTTCCGATGACTGTCATGGTCACCTCCCTCGAGCGAGCAGTGGGGCCTGGCACAACCTGAAAGCATCGCGCCGAAAAACCTTTCAACCTCTTCCTCAATGCGTCGCCGCCACGCCAGAGGTGTGCTGACCGAACGGTTGGCCGTGCTGCGCACATCGACAGGTTGAATGGGATACGTTGGGTTGTCGGTCATGTCGTCGCTAATCGGCATTGGCTGCTTGCGAGATGACCGCCACCGACGCGTCGTCGACGTCGCGGTGACTTGCGGTGGCGTCGTCGGCGTTGCCGTTTCCGTTTGCCATGCTGGTCGACCGCTGCAGGTTGCCGCCCTCCAGGTCGTCGCGGATGGCTTCCTGAGCGGCCGGGGGCAGCGTGTGCATGATCTCGCGCACCCGGGCCTGACGCCGAGCCACCGCCTGGCGCACCGGCATCCCCGGAGTGGCGTTGACCTGAGCCGGCACCCCCTCGACCTCCTCGGTCCCACCATCGTGGTGCCCGGCATCGATGAGCGCCTGCTCCTCGGCCATCGTCGACTCGTCCTTCTCCTCCGACATCCCGATCGGACCGATACGACGACCGTTGAGGAACTGCTTGACCACCGGCTCATCAGAGGTCAACAACACCTCACGCGGACCGAACATCACCAGATGCTTGCGGAAGAGCATGCCCATGTTGTCGGGCACCGTCCGAGCGATGTTGATGTTGTGCGTCACGATCAAAATGGTGCAATCGATCTGGGCGTTGATGTCAATCAACAACTGACTCAGATACGCGGTACGCACCGGGTCCAGCCCCGAGTCCGGCTCGTCGCACAAGATGATCTGCGGATCCAACACCAAGCTGCGGGCCAACCCGGCGCGCTTGCGCATACCACCGGAGATCTCCCCGGGGAACTTGTTCTCATCACCGGTCAAACCGACCAGGTCCAACTTCTCCATCACGATCTGACGGATCTCGGATTCCTTCTTCTTCGTGTGCTCACGAAGCGGGAACGCGGTGTTGTCATACAGGCTCATCGACCCGAACAACGCGCCGTCCTGGAACATCACCCCGAACAGCGTGCGGATCTCGTAGAGCTCCTTGGCCGAGCACTCGATGATGTTGGTGCCATCGACGATGATCTTGCCGCGCTCGGGACGCAACAACCCGATCAACGACTTCAAGAAGACCGACTTACCGGTACCCGAGGGGCCCAGCAGCACACTGACCTCACCCGCGGGCAGATCGAAGGTCACGTCCTGCCAAATTCGCTGGGACCCGAAGGACTTCGTCAGTCCCTCAACCTGAATACCGATACCCACGCGAAATCCTTCCGGCCATTCGGTGTTGTTCCAGTTCGCGCCGGCGATGCACCGACGCTGAGTCGTGGAATATCTGCTGCCCGGTGGCAGCGGATCAGGCGCAGCACAGCGGAATCACGCCGGGGCAGTGGCTTGGTCAGGTCGACGGCGCCGGCGACGCAAAATTCGGTTGGCGAGTGCCACCGAACAGGGGCCATCGATGCCGCGCTCGCCGCTGTGGCCGACAAGGCACCGCGACCAATCATCGTCGCCGACTCGGTGAGTGCTTTCGCCGTTGATCGTGCAGAGTCCATTTTTCGCAGCCGCTCGTCTATTTGATGGTGTTGGCGAGGTCGTTGCACATTGCGGCGAGCTCGGGACCCCAGGTTGACCAGTCGTGGTTGCCGTTGACGGGAAAGTCGAAGTGCCCGTTCTCGCCGCCGACAGCCCGGTAGTGGGCGTAGAAGCTGCGATTGCTGCCCTGGGCCTGGTCGCAGTAGTCGATCATCGCAGCCGGATCGCTGCACACCAGTGTCTGGGGACTGGACACCCACAGCCGGGTTTTGTTGTCTACCAACAACTGCACGTGTACGTCGGGGTCGTGCCACTTCCAGCGGCCCAGCTGCGCCGCACCCCACATGGCTTGAGTGTTCACCCCGCCGTACTTGGCCAGACCCGCGGTGATGGCCCCGTTGAGCTCCGTGCGCGAGGGCGTCAGGAAGCCCGACATCGATCCGGCGTACCGGAATCGGTCGGGATGGAACTCCGCCATCATCAGCGCACCGGTGCCACCCTGGGCGGCGCCGACGATGGCGTGCCCGCCCCGAGCGAGCCCCTTGTTGACGGCCAACCAATCAGGTAGTTCCTGCGACAGGAACGTTTCCCACTGACGGCTGCCGTCTTGTTCCCAATCGGCGTAGAGGCTGTATGCGCCGTCGGCGGGCGCAGCCACCGAAATACCCTTGTCCACAAGGGTTTCCAGGGCATGACCCGCGGTTACCCAGTTGCTAACATCCGTGGCGGCGTCGAACGCGTCCAGGAGAAACACCGCGTGCGGGCCACCGGGCTGGAACGCAACGGGGATGTCACGACCCATCGCTGCCGACGGTACGATCAGGTACTCGACGCCTGTAGCCTTCGCAACCGCGCTCTGCCACAGGCAGATTCCGATTGCGCCGACCATCGCGGCTCGCAATGGTGTGATGCCTAGTTTCATAGCAGCCCTCCAGTATTTCGGCGGCCGACGGGTGTGCGCGATCGAGGTCGGTGTTCGAAGCAAGTGCATTTCGCCGGAGGATTGCCGGGCGACCGTGGACACCGTGCAGCGCCATCTCCAGGTTTTCACTTGGCGGCTCGGTGAATCGAAAAGTGCACATTGCGTGCGACTCCGGCGGATCGCCTGCGACTAGGCCGGGCACGCCTGCTCGAGTAGTTGCTATTCATGCTTCATGCCAACGTTCCATCTCATGACAAGTGCTGACGTCATTGGGGTCCTGGGTTTTGTCGATCCAAGCGGCGTCCACCTTGCCGGGCTTTATTCCGCGCCTCCCATCTGCGCCCGAAACCGTTCTCTGTTAGTTGGCGTCCGCCGGAATCGGTGATTCGGAGGTGACGTGCGGCGGTTTCGACGACTCGTTCTGTCTTCGGAGTTGTTTCTTCGTCAGCGCACGGATCAGGAAGCCGTAGGCGAACACTGCTGCACCTAGGGCCGACAGCAGCGGCGCGAAGATGATCAGTTGTGGCCAGTTCGTGTCGACTCTTACGAAGTTCGGCTGCTGTCGTTCAAGGCCTGGAATGACGTCGTTGCGAAAGTAGTCTCTGATCAGCGGGACGGAGCGTGACGGCGAGCCGTCGAAGTGGGTCAGCTTGTCTGTGCCCGGTACTTGCGCCCATCCGTCGCTGACGGTCTTGAGACTCGTGAACAGTTGATACGTCTGGGGAAGTTCAGCCTTCAGGGCTTGCCACGTCTGCGCGGGTTCCTCATGCGATGCGCTAGCCAGGTAATCGATTAGCTTCGTCGCGTCGGCAGTCGATGCCGAGAACGGCACACCATCCAAAAGCCTTGCGGCGTGCGGAAAGTCCAAGTGCACCAGGTTGCGAACGTCCTGGACGGGAATGCCGACGTGCGTGGCGACGTGATCGAGCAACGCCGGATACTCCTCGGTCACCCCGCCGTCGGGCAGCACCGCCGGGCCCAAGGCATCGACGAAGATCGAGATGAATTCGATACCCGCGCGGTCTCCATGGATTCGGTCCAATGCGAAGACTGGCCGCGTGTCGTCGAGCAACGCCTGCCCCCCGATCAGCCGCGGGAAGAGGTTGAGCGCAAGCACCAATCCGGGCACGATGAGACCGATCACCGAGACGAGCACCCATGCGTACCGCAACTTGTTTCGCTTCACGCCATTTCGGGTCTTGATCATCATCGTCATCCCGAAGGCCGTCACGGCGGCCCCCAGGACCAGCAGCAGGGGCGGAAGAAACCACACACCGCCACGAACGCCCAACGGGCGGAAGTTGCCTTGCTGGCGTTCGACGGGTGCCACCACTTCCTTGCTGAGATAGGTGCGCAGTTGTGGCATCGTGCGCACGGGCGAACCGTCGAACCGCGTGAGGGTTTCGCTGCCCGGGATGGCGTCCCACCCCGCGGTGAGCTTCGGCAGGTTGACGTACACCTGCCAGATCTTGGGGTAGTCCTTTTGCAGCATGTCGTCGACCTGGTCCGGGGTGATCTGCAGCACGGTGCTCAGATAGTGGACGAGTTTGGGCAGTTCGGCACTCACCTCGGGCAACGGCAATGACGTCAGAAACCCGTTGATGGCGGGAAAACCGTTGCGCAGCAGCTGCTGCGCGTCGTCGCGCGACTTGCCGGTGCGCTGGGCGATGAAGTCGACCAGTTTGGGCACCTCGGCTGCGGCGCCATCGGGGTGCATCATCGCGTCACCGGTATCGGTAGCGGCCGAGACCATTTCGATCCCGCCGCGGGCACCGATGACCCGGTCGACGGTGAACGCTGGGCTCAAGTCATCCACCATGGATTGTGCGGCGCCCAGTCGCGCGAACAACTGCCACGACATGACCAGGATGATGACGATCACCCCGACCACCGCTACTCCTGCCCAGGCGAGTGGAACCGCTTTGCGAGCCATGCATGCCTCCGTCTTCGAGCGGTTAGAGCTGCGGGGTCAGGTCGGTGAAGCTGACGGTGGACATCTTCGTGACCAGCCAGCGCGAACCCTCGTGCTTCATCGCCAGCCGGTACCCGACGTACTTCAGGGAGGGGATGTTCTTCGTCAGCGGACTCGTCGCCGTGGTGTTGGTCAGCACGATCGCCACGGCGTCCGGCCCGCTCAGCGATTCCACCCCGACCCCAACGACTTCGGTGGTGTCGGACACCTGAGCCTGCTTGTTTGGAGCGGCCGCGGCGTCGAGGAACTTGCGGTACTGCACGCTGAAGTCACCACTGAGGTACTGGCTCGCGCGATCAGCCAAGGTGTCGACCGTTTCAGGCGTGTAGGTCCACAAGGTCGTCACTGCGTTCACTGCGGTGCGGGCGACATCGGTACGGGCCGCAGCCGTCGCACGGTCGCCCAGGGAGGTGTGCACCGCGGCGCCAGCAAAGGCCACGGCGCCGACGAAGACGACCGCCGCCGCGCCGGCCAATGCAGTGTGCCACCGACTGAATCGCCGCCGCCCGTCGGCACTGGCTGAGCAGTCGTCAATCGCCCGAACGTCTTTCGAGCTCTCAGAGACCGGCTCGTCGTGGTCACCGTAGGTGGCTTCGGCGGTGTCGGCGTCGTCAACGAAGTCTCGCTCCGCGCAGAGTGCGCGACGTCGACGTCCGCGCTTGCCACTGGGGACCGGTCCACTCTGCGGCCTGCGGGTGCGACGACCGACGGCCGTGGCCCTGGCAGCCACCGTCGTCACAGGTGCACTGGGGTCGTGTGCTCGTACTATCACGCCATCGGGATCAAGTTGCTGATCTTCCACTGGCTCCCCTCCTGCTTCGTTGTGACCACCCATCGGTTCGCCCTTTCCGCCTGCAACGTTCCGTCAGGAGACTTCGACGTGAACTTCGTGATCACCAACACATCGATGCTGCCGTCGTCATTGCGCCGGGAGACACCAGCATCGAGTACGGCGCCGGTCGTGGGTTCGGACCGCGCGATCCCGACGAGAATTTCGTTCTCGTTCTGGCGGTACTGGTCGGCGAAGTCACCCGTGGCTTGGGCCAGGATCCGGTCGGCGTAGTCGTTGGCGTGGAACGGATCGGGCGAAGTGAAATCCGTCATGAAGGACCGCACGTAACCGAGCGCGGCGGCATCGTATATCTCTGTTCCTCTTCGTGCTTCGTGGCCGGAGAGCACCAGGGCGCACACCGCCATCGCCGTGACCGCTACGGTGGCGGCGAAGGTCACGACGACGGGCCAGGCCCACCGCCGCCGAGGCCGCGTCGGCCCTACGAAGAGCGAGGATGAGCCCGGTTCGATCCTGCGCCGCGGACTCATGGCTTGCCCTGGGCGGCAGGCGGGTTGGTTACGACCGTCAGATCGTCGACGAGCCACGTCGAGCCGGACTCGACGAAGGTCACGCGCACCGACGCGGTGAGATACCTCTGGCTGGGAGCGGGTCCCCGTTGCCCCTGTAAGAACAGCAGCATCGTGGCGCGATCGTCCATCGCGCTTAGCACCGAGCTGTCGGTCACCCAGTACTCGTTGCGCTCCGGCCCAACCTTTTGCACTGCCTGTTGCTGGGCGATCAATTGCCCACGGTAGGCGTCGGTGGTGAGAGCCCGGGCCCGATCGAAGTCGGCTTCGATGGTCTCAGGGTGATAACTGAGGATCTGTTCGACCATGTGCGGCCCCTGCGCGGAGATCTCAGCGCTGACATCGGATACCGATCGATCATGTTGACGTACCACGATGTAACTCACAGTCGCGTTGGCCGCGCATAGCATCGCCGCCGTCATCAGCAGGAGCGCGGCAGGGCGGCGGTCCCGACGACTGTTGGCACCCTTGGTAATCCGCAGGTGCGACTCGGTGCGCAACAGGATGTCGGCAAACGTTCGGCGGCGAGTGGCCTTCATGGCCCAACACCAGCCCGCCAACATAGGCACGGTGTCCAGGCTGTGCGCAAGATCTCGCAATAGGAGCGTCCACGGCCCTACGGGCGATCCGCCGGATCGAACGACCGCGATGCCAAAAGTCTTCCGGCCCAGCGTTTGTCCTCCGACACCTGGCAACAGCCACCGGTTGAATTCCGTCCACAGCACGGCGCTGACGCCGATGCCGACGCTCATCCACCACCACCCTCCGCGCAGCGGCACCGACCACGCGGTCAAGACCGCAGTCGCGAACACCGCGGCACCGGGCACGACATCCAAGATCAATGCCGCCGCGCGTGCGCGCCACGATGCGTGCGCACTCGCTTCGCTCGCGCTGGTGGTGACCTCGAGCGCGTCGTCGTTCGTACTCGTGGCGGCCCGTGGAGTGTCGATCAGCGTCACTTCGCCACCTGCTCGAGCTTGGCGACCTTGAACTGGCCGTTGACGGGCACCATCTTCACGCGTACCCGGTAGCTGTTCTCCCGGTCTGCCATCCCGGTCTGAGACACGGTGGCACGAAAGACCAGCAGCGCGTCGATCGATCCGTCGTCGTTGTCGCGTTCCACGGCCGCATGCATCTCCGGCACTCGCACTCGGACATCGACCGCTTGATACGCCTGGGCCAGAACTTCCCCGTACCAGGCGGATTGGTCCCCGAAGTCGCCGGTCGAGCATTCGGTGAGCTTCTGCTGGCTTCCCGGAATCGCGGCCGCGTTGGGCGGCTGGGTGGCGGCTACACAATCCTTGGCGGCCGCGAGCGCCGCCACGTTGGCGGAGTCGAGGGCGTCGCTGTCATGGTGCGCCTGCAGCGCCAGATGACCACCGAATCCGGCGCCGGCAGCGAGCACGAGAAGCATCACCGTGAGCGCCAACGGCCAGCGCCGGCTCACCCGAGCAGTGGCAGCATTCGCTTCGTGCCCACTCGGTTTCCCGGTCGCTTTGGAAACTTTCGGAGGGACTGGGGTTTCGCTGACCATCAGGGAGCCTGACCGGCCGGCGCGAGCATCCGCTTCCATCCGTCGTCTCCTGACTCAATCGCATTGTCGACGGAGTACTTCACTCCATCGGGCCCGGTGACCTCACCGGATTGGTTCTGCAGAGGCGCGCCCGGAGCTTCCGCGGGGGTGTAGGTGCACGGGTTCGGCTGCTGACCACTGCATTGGACGCTGCCCGATGCGGGCGGTGACGCTGAGTCGCTCACTGGCGGTGGCGTTCCCGGTAGGCCGGCGGCGGGCATCGGGTTGAGTCCGGTGTCGATGGTGGGCGCCGGGATCACGTAGCCCGGTTTCACCGGTTGGTCACACCTTGCCGCGGGTGCCGGGCAGGTCAGCACCTGGTTGGGGTCTCCGTACCACGGGTTGGTGCCCTGTGGTTCGTACGGTTGGCCGCTGCGGCACTCCTGCGGGGTGGCGGCGCGTCTGCCGGGCACGTCGACGCATGGGATATTGCGGGCGCCGCGCACGGAGTTCGCCTTCTGGTCCTGCGGGATCTTGCAGTAGGTGTTGGAGGGCAGCGGCGCGATGCTGGTGTCGGCGGGAGACCGCCATTGAGAGGCGGGCACGAAGCCCGTCAGGCAGGGTGGAGGTTGGTTGATGGCTAGTCCGAGGTCGATGTGAGCCTCTCCCGGAAACGCCATCGTGGTCGTTTGCGCAACGGAACTCACCTGCGGGAGCAGCACCAGGACCTGTTCGATGCCCTGGCGGTACCGCAGCAGCAGTCCGGTGACGATCTCCAGGTTGGCCAACGTCTGAGGAAGTGATTCGCGCACGCCACCCAGCACGTTGTTGGCGCCATCGAGTGTGGGAGCCGCGGTGCTGAGCACGCTCTTCAACTCGGGATCCTTGGCGGCGGTTTGCGTCGCGACGACGTTGAGGTTGTGAATCCATTGCTTGATCTCGTCGGCGGACGCGGATTGACTGCTGAGCAGTGGCACGGACTTCGCGATGAGGTCGTTGATGTCGGTGGTGTGGTCCTGCAATTCGCCGGTCAGAGACTGGGTGGAGTCGACCAGGTTGTGCAGTGTCGGGCCAAGTCCGCCGACCGCCTGCGACGTCTCGTCGAGCAGCGCCGAGATCTTGTCCTTCGGCAGCGCATTCAGCCCACGATTGATGGTGTCCAGCGCGGTGCCGATGTCCTGGGGCGCCGTGCCTTTGGTGATGTTCTGCCCGGGGTTGAGGTACTTGCCCTGATCGCCGTCGGAGACCAGATCCAGGTACTGCTCACCAACGGCCGACACGGAATGGACGTTCGCAGTGGCGTTCACGGGGATGCGGTAACTGTCGTCGATGCTCATCGTCACCCGGACGCCGGACTTCGTCGGTTCCACCTCGGTGACCTTGCCGATGGTGGCCCCGCGGTAGGTCACGTTGGCGGTGCGGTACAGCCCGCCAGAGACGGGGAGGTCTGCCGTCAGGGTGTACTGCCCGACGCCAACCTCGGCGGGCAGCCTCAGGTAGTAGCCGCCAAGGACCACCAGCGTGATCAGCGTCAAGATGGTGAACACGATCAGCTGGATCCGGACGAATCTGGTGACCATTACGGCCCCCTTTCGACCAGCGGACCGCCGGGCACGTCGTTCGCATTTGGGGTGAAGCGCACGTCGGGAATCATGGTTGCCGGGTCGCGACCCCAGGACTGTTCCAGCGCGCGCAACGCTCCAGTGAATCGAGTTCCGGTCAGCAACCCGTTGTCGAGTGCACTCAGCGTGAGATCCACGTTCAGCGAGGTGTTGATGAAGTCACCCCGGAAGGTCTTGGGGACGGCGTCGATGTCGAACGGCGCGGTGAGCGCCACCTTCAGCGCAGGCACGACGAACGGTGCGGCCCGGACGAGCTGAGCCAAGGGCCGTTGCAGAGACACCAGGTTGCGGTTGAGGTTGGTGTTGGTGGAGTCCGCCGTCTTTTCCGCCGCAGCCCCGAATTGACCCAACGACTCGACGGCGTCGATAACACGGCCCTGAGAGTCGTTGAGGTACTTGACCAGTGGTGGCAACTCGGTCAACGCTCCGTCCAGCGTGCTCTTGTGTTCGGCCGCCATCTGCAGTAGCCGATCGGCGGAGTCGATGGCGTGGGTGACGTCGCCGATCTGTTCTTCGAGCTTGGCGGTGAACGTGTCGATGTTGTCGAGTAGTCGACGGATCTGGTCGGCCCGGCCGTTCACGATGTCGTAGACCTCGTTCGAGATCACCTCGAGGTTGGACACGCCGCCACCGTGCAACAGAGTCGCGATGCTGGCCAGCGTCTGTTCGGTGGTCGGGAACGCCGAGGAGTTCTGGAGCGTGATGGTGTCGCCGTCGCCCAGCAATTGGGCTGATGGAGCCTGTTCCGGCGCAGCAAGTTCCAGGTGCTGGGTACCCAACAGGCTGGTTTGCCCGATCTTCGCGCGCGCATTCTTGGGCAGCCGCACGCCGTTCTGCAATTCGACCGTCAGGGTCGCGACCCAGTTCTTCAGCTTGATCTCTTGCACCTGGCCGACGTAGACGTCGGAGACCAGGACCTTGCTGTTGGGCGTCAGGCCCAACGTATCCGGCATCTGTACGTAGACGACGTAGGAGCCCCGGCCGCTGCCCGGTCCACCGGGGATGGGCACGTTGGCGATGCCGCGCCACTGTCCGCAAGCAGTGAGCGCAAGCATGACCGCCAGCAGCACGATGCCTTGCCAGACGGTGCGGCGCACGCGCCTCGTGGCGGCGCTGGCGCCCTTGAGTGACACACGCACAAGCGAATTCATGATCCCGTTCACTGGCCCGCACCCGTCGGCGCTTCAGCGGGCAACGCTGGTCCATCGGCTGGCATCGTGGCCGCGGCAGGGACCGGGGTCGCAGCCACTGGTCCCGGGACGACCTCCGGTCCGGGTGGTGGTGGCGGACCGGGCTGCGGGTACCACGGCGGGGGAAGCGGATTGGTTTCGTCGAAGCTGTTCGGCTTGCCTGGCTGATTCGGACCCGCCGGTGGTGGTGCATCGTCCGGGCCGCCCATCAACTCTGCCAGTGAACCCGGTGAGAGCAGGTCGCCGGTTTCCGGTTGCACCTCGACGCCCTGCATCCCTGGGGCGGCCACCCACCCGGGCTGATGGTTGCCGTGCCCGTTGATGTAGGTGTCAGGTGCGAATATGCCTGGCACGGTGGTGTTCTTGAACCCGGCAGGCGGCTGCAACCGTGGCTCGGAGTAGGCGGTGGTCTTGGGCAACGTCTCCGCGGTGCTGAACGGCATGAGACCGAACGGCAAGTAGTTGAACTTGATGGCGTCGAGCACCGGCGTCAGGTACTGCGCACACAGTTCGGCGGAGTCCTGGTATCCGAGCCGGCTGCCAGCCTGAATCGAACTGCAGATGAGCTCCAACGGATTGGCGAAGTTGGTGACCGCAGGGATGATGGTCAGCCCGCCGTGGCTGGGGTGGTAGGTGTTGTTGGCGTTGGCCGCGAACGTCGGGAACACGTGCAGAAAGTTCTCGAGTGCCCGCTGCTGATCGGGTTGGACCAGCGGAGTGGTCGCGGTGGCGAGGTTGTTGACGTCGGTGGTCAGCATGTGCCCGTTTTCGTCGAGGAATTTGCGCACTACGGGCAGCAGTCGGTTGACTTGATCGACCGTGTCGGCGACCTCGTGGTCGGTGGGGGTAAGACTGTTCGTCAGCTGAGACAGGTTGCTGTTCAACGAGATCAGCTGCTGCTCGTTGATCTGGAGGGTGTTGAGGAAGGTGGCCAGACCGCCGACGATCGCGAATGTCTCACCGCGGCTGTCGTTGAGCGCGGTGAGCGACGTCGACAGCGTGTTCAGCGTCTTGTTGATGGCGTCGCCCTTGCCTGCGAGCCCGGTGGCGAGCGACTCGAGGGTGTCTCCGATTGGCCCCTTGGGTTGCTCGGGTGTCGGGCCGAGCGCCGTCACCGTCTTGCTGACACTGTCGCGCAGGTCGTCCCACTCGACGGGCACCTGAGTGCGCTCGATGGGGATGACCGAATTGCTGGTGAGTACGGGCCCGCCGTTGTAGGGCGGCTCCAACTGGATGTTTCGTGAAGCGACCAGACTGGGATTCATGATGACCGCCGAGGCGTTCGCGGGCACCTTGTACTTAGTCGGGAAGTGGAAGGTGACCTTCATCTTGTCGCCGGCAGGCTCGACCGAGTCGACGGACCCGACCGGGATTCCCATGATGGAGACGTCGTCTCCCGGGTAGAGCGAGTTGGCTTGCGAGAAATAGGCAACGATCACGTTGTTGGTCAGCTTGTGGAACACCAACCACCCGCCGTAGGTCAGCGCAAGCGCAGCGACCACCGCCGTCGCCGTCAGGACGATCGACTTGCGGGAGAAGCGGCGTAGGGCGCCGACCTCGAAGACCGTGCTCATCAGCTAGTTACCTCCGGTTTCATCCGACGCGGCCGGCGGGGGCGGCGACGGTGGCATCGCCGGTGCCACTGGCACGGTGCGGGCACCCGGCGGCCCTGGCGCCAACGCCGGTGCGGGAAGGCCTTCGACCGGTGGGGACGGTTCACCCGGCAACGCAGCACTCGGAACGCCGGGGGCCGCGGGTGGTGCGGCCGGGTTCACCGGCGCACCAACGACATCCGGGGCACCGAAATTGCTTCCATACGGATTGTTGCCGAATGGACCGGTGTCGGTGTTTGCACACGGAAGCGGGTTGTCCGGCGCCGGATAGTCGCCAGGTGCCGGCGCATAGGAGCACGGAGAGCCCGCGACCACTGCGGGACCGGGATGGTCCGGAGTGCCTTCGAGTGGCGTCGGTGCCGGCGGCGGCGCGCCATTGGGAAGCCGCTGACCGTTGGGGTCGGGATACCGGAACGACGGCAGACCGGCGTCACCCCAGAACTTCTGCGGATCGATGCCCCGTTTCTTGAAGGCCGCGTCCACCCAGGGCTGCAGGATTTGGTAGGGCAACAGGTTGAATATCGCTGCCTTGACGTACGGGCCCGATGCCACGATCTCCGACAGCGACGCGATGAACTTACCGAGTTCGCCGACTGTGGTGACCAGGTCATCCTTGCGTTTCACCAGGACGTCGCTGATTGTGTTGACCTGCTTGAGCACCGCGTTGAGATTGGGGTTGTCATTGATCACCCCTTGGACCTGACTCGCGATGGCCTTGACGTTGGTCAGCAGGGTCTGGACGGCTTGCCCGCGGGCATTGATCGCCGACAGCAGTGCTTGCGCGTTCACCAGGAGTCGATTGATCTGCTCGCCATGGATGCCAAGCACGCCAGCCACCTTGCTGGTCTCGCCCAGCAGATGCTGGACTTGGTCATCGCGTCGACTCACGGTGTCGGCGAACCGGCGCACTCCGGCGAGCGCGGCGCTTAGGTGCGGCGAGGTCTGGTCGACGGTATCGGTGAGTACCTGCAAGGACTGCTTGATGGTCCCGATGTCCCATCCGGCTGCGTCCTTGGTGGCGTCGCGAAACGCGTCGTAGATCTGATAGGGCGTCGTCGTTTGGCTCAGCGGGATCGTGCCACCGGGTTTCAGCTGGTCGGTGCCGCGGGGTTCGACCTCGAGCACCTTCTTGCCCAAGATGGTGTCGGTCCGGATGGACAATCGGCTTTGATTTCCAATGGCGTTGCCGTCCAAGGTGAACCGGACGACGACGTGACCGGTCGCAAGCGACAGTTCCTGCACGCTGCCGACGTCCATGCCGGCGATGCGTACCTTGTCTCCTTGGCGCAGCGCACCTGAGTCGCCGAACTCGCCGTAGTACCGGGGTTGGGCGAACAGCATCGGCACGCTGGTGAAGCTCTGACCCACGCCGGTGACGAGCAGCACCAGGAGCAGCGCCATGATTCCGACCCGGACTCGGTTCTCGGGCTCCAATGCCCTCATTGCGGTGTGCACCTTCCCGTTGGCTGCTGCGTCAGCCGGACCGTCCGGACCGGTCCGCCAGGCTGAAGGCCGTTCAACGTGAGCGTGACGTCGCAGAGATACAGGTTGATGAAGTCGCCGTAAGTGCCGGCGCTGCGGCCCAACAGCGTGAGCGCGGTCGGCAGCTTGTGCACCAGGTCGTCCAACTGCGGGCTTTGATCCACCAACGGTTGGAGGACACCCTGAGCCGAGCTGACCGTCGACTTCAGCAGTGGCCGATTCTCGCTGAGCAGCTCGCTCAGCGATCCAGCTGCGTTGCTGAGGTTCGCCACGCTGTCGGCTAGCGGGTTGGCTTGCTTCGTCAGCCCGCTGATCAGCGACTCCAGGTTGACGATCGTCGCGTCGGCTTGTCCGGCCTTCGCGACGATGCTGTCCAGGACGGTGCTGAGATTCTTGACCACCGAACCGATGGCCTCGTCGCGATCGGCGAGTTCGGAGGTCAGCCGGCCCGTCTGGTCGAGGATGTCGTTGATGGTGCCGCCCTGCCCCTGAAACACCGTGACGATCGCCGACGCAATGGTGTTGACCTTCTTGGGATCAAGCGCCTGAAACACTGGACGAAAGCCGCCGATGAGTGCGTCGAGGTCCAGCGCGGGCTGGGTGCGGTCCAGCGGGATCAGCCCGCCCGGCGGGAGCACCCGGTCACTTCCAGCTCCCGAGCCGCGTTGAATCTCGAGGTAACGCTCGCCGATGAGATTGGCGTAGCGAATCTGGGCGGTGGCCGACTGATACATCGGCAGCGATTCGTCGACGGCGAAGTCGACGTGAACGCGCTTGCCACCGTCCAATAGCCGCATGTTGGTGACCTTGCCGACCTCGACACCCGATGCGCGGACGAACTGGCCCTTGCGCAGACCATTGACGGAGGAGAACTCCGCAGAGTAGGCGACGGTGTGGTCGAAGCGGATCTGGCCGAACACCACGACCGTGATGGCGGCGAAGAACACCAGCACCAGCGATACGGCCGTGAGCTTGATGGCACTTGACGTCAGTCTCATGGGTTGACCGTGTATTCACCGATTTGGCGTCCCCAGACGTAATCGTTCGCCCACGGGGAGCCGATTCGAAAGTGGTCGTAGGGGGCGATGGTGGCCCCGGTGTCGGTCACCAGCGCCGGTGCCGGCCATAGGTCCCGGGTGACCTTCTGCCAGCAACCTGGTGCTCCGCCGGGGCCGCCTCGGGCGTTGACCCGCGGCAGGTTGTCGGGATAGACGTAGGGATTGGTGCCGCCGACCAGCTGGGTGTGGGCCTTCAACGAGTACCCGTTGCCGGTGCCCTCGGAGGCGGCAACGGCGGGCTCCACTTCTGCAGCATTTCGGATGGCGCACAACAGTTCTGGGCTATACGTGTCGAGCAGCTGGCTCGTGGGGGCCAACTGCAGCAGCGTTTGAGCTAGATGCGGCTGACTCTTGTTGAGCACGTCGGTACCGGTGTTGGAGAACCCGATGGCTGCCAAAAGTGTCGCATCCAGGTCTTTTTGCTGTCCGTTGAGTGTCTTTGCGGTGGTCGTCACGTGCTCGAGGACGCTCCAAAGGTCAGGTGATGCGTCGCCAAGGGCGTCAGTGATGGTCGCGAGCTTCTGTACGTCGGAGCGCACCTGGTCCATCTGGGGGTTGAGGTTGTCGAGCACCTTGTTGCCATTGACCAGTGCCGTGCCGAACTTGTCGCCCAACCCCGATACTGCGTCCGCGGCGCCACTCAGCGTGAGGTTCAGTTTGACGGGGTCAATCGTCTGCGCGATCGAAGTGATCGTCTCAAAGACCGTGTTGACCTCGGTGGAGACGGACGACACGTTGATCGTGTCGTTGCTGGTGATCGGTGGTCCCGGCTGCTTCGGCGACGACAACGCAATGTACTTCCCGCCGAACACCGTGGTCGCCTTGATCGCGCCGTCCACGTTCACCGGAATCAGGGAGAAGTACTTGGGTGAGATGTTCAACGAGAACTTTGCCGCCGGCTGGCCAGCACGCTCAATCTCGCTGAGATTGCCGACCTTTCCGATCTCCACCCCGTTGAGGGTGATCTTCGATCCTGGGCCGATGAGCAGCCCGGCGCGGTCGGAAATGAGCGTCAGCGGCTCCTTCTGCGTGAATCCTCCGCGGAACTGCACGAAGACCAGAACGGCGATGACCGTGAGCACTAGCGCTCCCGCCGTGGCCAACATCTTGAAAGGCGGTGTGCGTTGGGTGTTTTCCGGGAAGTTCGTCGTCATCGCCGCTACACCGACAGGTTGAAGTTGGGGTCGACGCCGTAGAGCGCCAACGACGAGAGCATGGCCACCATGACCACCGCAGCCAGAGAGAATCGCATGGATCGGCCGACGGCGTCGCCGACACCGACCGGGCCGCCCGCAGCGTTGTATCCGTAGTAGCAGTGGGTGACCATCACGATGGTCGCGATGATGACCGCGACGAGGAACGACCAGAACACGTCCTCGGGCCGCAGAAACGTGCGGAAGTAGTGGTTGTAGGTGCCGCTGGACTGCCCGTAGAGCAGCGTGGTGACCAGTTGTGGCGAGAGGAACGCCATGATCATCGCCAGCCCGTAGAGCGGAAGGATGACCACGACTGCGGCGATGATCCTGGTCGACGAAAGGAACGCGAGCGACTTCACTCCCATCACCTCTAAGGCGTCGATCTCCTCGCTGATGCGCATGGCGCCCAATTCGGCGGTGGCGCCCGCACCGACGGTGGCTGCCAGAGCGATGCCGGTGACGACCGGGGCGGCGATGCGCACGTTGACCAGTGCGGCGAAGAATCCGGTGAATACGTCGACGCCGATGTTGCCCAACGAGGAGAAGCCCTGAATGGCGACGAGCGATGCCCCCGACAACGTCACGAACGCCACGATGGCGACCGTTCCGCCGACAACCGCCAAAGCGCCAGTGCCCATACCGATTTGGGCAATGAGGCGTATTGTCTCGGCGCGGTAACGGCGCAGCGTAAATGGAATCTGACCGACGCTCATCAGCATGAACCAGACCATCCGGCCGAAGGACTCCATCGCGCGAGTTGGTGCGCCGAGGTAGTGGTCCACGTTGGCGGCCGTCCGCGGATAACGGGCGCGGACTACTGCAGCGTTGGTCATCTCAGTGCCCCGTTCCGAACCGCACGCCGATGGTGGTCAGCACAACGTTGACGGCGAATAGGGCGATCACGCAGAGCACCACGGTCTCGTTGACGGCGGTGCCAACACCCTTGGGACCCCCGGACACGGTCAAGCCTCGGTAGCAGCCGACGAGCCCGGCGATCAGCCCGAATGACACCGCCTTGATGGTGGCGATGAGTACCTCGGGAAGCCCGGTGACGAGGGTGAGCGTAGATAGGTACGCCCCGCCCGAAACGCCTTGAAGATAGACGCTGAACATGAATCCGCCGACCAGTCCGACGATGATGACCAGGCTGTTGAGCAGCGTTGCCACCACCGTCGCTGCAACCACTCTCGGCACCACCAGCCGTCGGATGGGGTCGATGCCCATGACTTCCATGGCTGCGATTTCTTCTCTGATCGTGCGAGCGCCGAGGTCGGCACAAATGGCGGTCGAGCCTGCGCCAGCGACAACGAGCACTGTGGTGAGCGGGCCCAGCTGGGTGACTGCGCCAAGTGCGGCGCCGGCGCCAGAAATGTCTGCAGCACCGAACTCCGCCAGCAACACGTTCAGCGTGAAGGTCAACAGCACCGTCAGCGGGATCGCGGCCATCATCGTCGGGATGATCGTGACGCTCAGCAGGAACCAGGCTTGAAGGATCAGTTCGCGCCATTCGAAGGGCCACCGAACGGCGGCCTTCGCAGTGAGCGATGCCATGCGGGCAAAGCCACCGACATGTCCTAGGGGACGGCTCATGTGGATGCCGAGGTGGCTGCGCAGCCCCGTCAAGGACGTCATGGCAGTTTGCCCCCGGGGTGGAAGTGACGGAGCGGTGACAACTTCGATGTCTCCTCTACAAGAATCCACGTAACTAAGAAGGAAGCCAAATAAATATTTGACTCCTAAGAGATCAGAGTGATGGTAACGAGTGGATTACGTCACCACAAGGCCCTCTTTGTGGTGCGGGCCATAGTTCGTGGGCGCGTATTTCGTCCCCGAGGTCGTCGAGAGTGAGTAGATCGCGATGGCTCCCGAGGTGACCGGCCGTACAGACGATGCCGGGTCGCCGCTGCCGGTGACATCGGCCCACGCGTCGAGACGTCCGGCCCGTCATGTGGTCACGACCGGAAACCACGGCCCGTCCACGGGTTCGCCCGCGGGCATCCTCGGGACCTCGAAGGGTCCGATGCTTCCGATGTGATCGAACGCGGTCCCCGGACGAGGGTCCCAGACGACGTCGTCACCGACGAACATCGTCGTCACCGCGCGTCGGAAGCGTTCGGTGTCGTTCGGCGGTGACCCGTGAACGGTCTTGGGATGGTGCAGCAGGGCGTCTCCCGGTTCAGCCTCACCGACAAGCCATGCGTCATCGCCGTAGTGTGCGAAGTCGGGCGCTTCGAAGTAGGGCGACTTTGCGTACAGGGCAACGATGTTCGGGTTGCCGCTGAAGCTGCGGGGTCGATAGATCGCGCCGCGGTGCGATCCCTTGAGGTAGCGTACGGCTCCGCTCTCAGCGGTTACCGTGTCCAGCGGTACCCAGATGCGCAGGTACTGGTCGCCTGTGATGGGAAGATACGGATGGTCCTGGTGATACGGCGCGCCGAGTGCGGCTCCGGGTTCCTGGGCGAACACCTGATCGTAAAAGAAGCGGAGCGTGCGGACTTCGGGGTGGATCTGAGCGGCGAGGTGTTTGGTGGGACCCTCGAGCGCCCACGCATCGAATGCAGGATCAACGAATCGGGGGAAGGATTGGGAGAAGAACCGGCGTTCCCCGGGCAGGGTGTAGTTCTGTGACGTGGTGTGGACACGAGTCATCAGCCGGGCGACGGCGTCGCTGAGGTAGTCGATCCAGGAACCCGGGATGATCTGTCTAAGCCGGACCACCCCTTCTCTGAGGTAGGTGTCCCGCTCGTCGTCAGCCACGTTGCGTAGCAGACCGTCGGGGGGATGGTCAGCGACCATCGTGCTGTCCTCCTAGAGTTTGCGTGGCTGAGTTCAGTCGGATCACGTGGGGCCCATGCGCACTGCGCCATCGAGGCGGATCGTCTCGCCGTTGAGCATGGGGTTGTCGATGATGTGGGTGACTAGCGCCGCATACTCGACGGGTTTGCCGAGCCGCGACGGATGCGGGACCTGTTGGGCTAGTGATGCTTGAGCGGCCTCGGGAAGACCCGCCATCATGGGAGTTTCGAAGATCCCCGGTGCGATGGTCGTGACACGGATGCAGTGTCGGGCCAACTCGCGGGCGATGGGCAGCGTCAATGCGGCGACGCCGCCCTTGGACGCGGCGTAGGCGGGTTGGCCGACCTGGCCGTCGAATGCAGCCACCGATGCGGTGTTGACGATGACGCCGCGTTCACCGTCGATGGGCTCGGTGCGTGCGATCTTCTCTGCGGCCAGGCGGATCACGTTGAAGGTGCCGAGAAGGTTGATGCGCACGACGCGTTCGAACTCCGTGAGCGGTAGTGGACCGGAACGGCCGAGAACCTTTCCCGGAGTGGCGACGCCGGCGCAGTTGACCAGAATCCGGACGTCGCCGATCGACGCTGCGATGTCGATCGCCGCTGAGACCTCGTCTGCCGACGTGACATCGGCCGGCACGAACCTGGCGCGTGTTCCGAGCGACTGTGCCGCCTGCTCCCCGGTGGAGCCCGGGAGGTCGATCAGGATGACGTGGGCGCCTCGGTCATGCAGTGCGTGCGCGGTGGCGTTGCCGAGGCCGGAGGCCGCGCCGGTGACGATGGCGACGACGTCGTCGATGTTCACGTAATTCTCCTTGAAGGGATGGGGCGCCACTGCGCCGTGGGCGACTGAGTCATGGAATCCGTAGGATGAGGGCGTTGCCTTGGCCTCCGCCTCCGCAGAGCGCGACCGCGCCGATGCCGCCGCCGCGGCGTCGCAGTTCCCGGGCCAGCTGCAGGGTGATGCGGGCGCCGGACATGCCGATTGGGTGACCAAGGGCGATGGCGCCGCCGTTGACGTTGACGATGTCGGGATTGATTTCCAGGGCGCGAGTGGAGGCGATGGCGACCGCGGCGAACGCTTCGTTGATTTCGACGAGGTCGAGTGCCGCGGGGGTTATGCCGGCGGCCGTGCAGGCATTCGCGATGGCTGCGGCCGGTTGGGCGTGCAGACCGGAATCTGGGCCTGCGACCATTGCGTGCTCACCGATCTCGGCAAGCCATCCGAGTCCGGCGGAGATCGCGCGCTGTTTGCTCATCACCACGACGGCGCAGGCGCCGTCGCTGATGGGTGAGGCGTTGCCGGCGGTGATGGCGCCGCATTGACGAAACGCGCCGGGCAGCCGGGACAGTGTCTCGACGGTCGTGTCGGGGCGGATGCCTTCGTCGCGGCGCAGCCAGCCGCCGTCGCGTTGGTGGCCGGGGATGCGCAGCGGTACCACTTCGTCGTCGAAGACACCGTTCTCCCACGCGGCGGCGGCCCGCTGGTGTGAGCGTGCGGCCAGTGCGTCCTGGTCGCCGCGGGTCACCCCGTGCACGTCGTTGTCGGTTTCGGTGAGCAGTCCCATGGGCTGGTCGGTGAACGCGTCGTGGAGCCCGTCGAGGGCGAGGTGGTCGACGACGAGGAAGTCGCCGTATTTGTGGCCGCTGCGGGAGTGCGGCAGGAGATGCGGTGCGCGGCTCATGGATTCCATGCCGCCGGCGACGATCACCTCGAATGCCCCGGAGCGGATGAATTGGTCGGCCAGAATGATGGACTCGACTCCGGACAGGCAAACCTTGTTCACGTTGAGCGCCGGTGTGCTCATCGGTACGCCGGCCGCGGCGGCCGCTTGACGGGCGGGCATCTGTCCCGCGCCGGCGGTGAGGACCTGACCCATCACTACGTATTGCACCTCGGCCGGGGCGATCGAGGCGTTGGTCAATGCCGTTTCGATCGCGATGCCGCCCAATTCGGCCGCGGTGAAGCCCTGCAGGGCACCTTGGAAACGGCCGATGGGGGTGCGCGCGCCGGCGATGATGACAGAAGTGGTCATGCGGGGAGAAGGCCTTTCTCGGCGAAATGCACTAGGGGGGATTGCGGCTGCCCTGGCCAGGACTGCCCCGCGGCCGGGGTGGTGTGGGGCATCGAGGGGACGGGGATGCCAGGGTGATACCGCGGCTGGGCTGGCAGCCGCGTTGTCATAGGGCCGGTTCAAAGAGCGCCGGTGTACTCGACCCCACGGCTCGGCGCAGGTGGTCGTCGGCGGGAGCGAGCCCACGACGGGTATAGCGGTCGGTGAAGGCGCCGACCATCTCGGCCGCGGCGCAATGCCCAGGTGTCTGCCGCAGAAATGCTTGAGTGGTGTCGAGCAGGGTGAGCGCGGCGGTCCGCAATGTCGAATGCGCCAGCCCCGACCGGGCGCCGATCGTCCAGAGGTGACGGGTGTCGGGCAGCGTGGCCAGCAACTCGGAGGCCACTTCCGCCGTCATCGCGGCGCAGACGATGTGGACCGCTGCCGCCCTCAGGTCGGGAGGCAGTGCGTCGAGCATGCGCAGCTCCAGCCAGCCTCGGGGCCGGATCGGGGGGAACAGCGTAGTGAGGTGGTAACGGAGGTCTGCTCGGCTGGGCCAGCCGAGCGGGTGCCCGTGGGTGAGCCAGTGCCCGAAACTGAGCCCTGGTGGCAGCGCGATGCCCTCACGGCCGGTGTCGACGAAGAAGACGTCAGCGCCGAGGGCGTAGCGAGCCCAGTCACGTTCAGGCGAACGGCTTAGGGGCAGTGGGGCGGTGCGGCCGGGGTCGATGCGGCTCCAGATCTCTTGGCGCCGCGACTGCCAGTGCATGCCGTCGTGGCCGATGCCGGGGGAGTTGGCGAACATGGCGATCAGCAGTGGCCCGATCCGGTTGGCAAGGTCCCAGCGTTGGTGGCCGCCCTGCGGATCGTGGCTGATGTTGATCTGCACCGAGGCGGTGTTGGTCATCATCTGGGTGCCGGCGTCGCCGCGGTGGGCGAAGAAGGCCTCCATCGCGGCATAGCGCGGCCGGTCCAGAATCCGAGCGGGTGGGCGACGGTCGTCGAAGGCGAGGTCGGCCGGGCACCAGCCGCGCCGCCGCAGTTGCGCATGCAGGATCTGGGCGTCGGTCTGCAGGGCGGTGATCGCGTCGGTGGCCGTCGGCTGGGGCGACGTGGACAGTTCGACCTGCCCGCCCGGCTCGATGGTGATGCGCCCGCGATGGGGCAGGGGGGTGCTGAGCAGCGGCGTCAGCTCCGACATCGTTGGCCGGGCGGAGGCTTGCTCCCGTGCGTGGTGCAGCGGCCATTCGACTTCGATGCCGACCATGTCGTCGTCGGTGCCGGCGAAGTTGGTCGCTACGAGGTCGAAGGCCTGATCGATCGTCAGGGTTGGGTGGGGGTGCGGCATTGAGATCGGCTCCTCGAACGTAATTCCCGGGGTAAGAAGGTTGAGAACTAAGTAGTTGACTCCTAAGAGATCTCGCCATAGTATCGAGTGAACCACCTCACAACAACCACGGCTTTGCGCGATGGACCACAGATCGCCGCACGCCACGGAGTCGATCGAAAGGCGCCTGCAGATGAGCGGCCCAATGACCGGAATCAAGATCATTGACCTGTGCTCGATGATGTCGGGCCCGTGGGCCACCGACATCCTGGGCGACCAAGGAGCCGACGTCATCAAAGTGGAAGTGCCCGGCACGGGAGACCACGTCCGAGACCTGCCCAATCGGTCCGGCGACATGTCGGCGATGTTCGTGAACGTGAACCGCTCGAAGCGCTCGCTGACGCTGGATCTGAAGAAGCCTGCGGGCGTCGCGGTGCTCAAGAAGCTCGTCGAGAGCGCCGACGTGCTGGTGCAGAACTTCCGGCCGGGCGTGGTGGAGCGCCTGGGCATCGCCTATGACGATCTGGCGCCGCACAACCCGCGGCTGGTGTACCTGTCGATGAGCGGATTCGGGGAACGCGGCCCAGCCTCCGGACAGAAGGTGTACGACTCGCTGATCCAGGCTCTGTCGGGCCTGACCACCGTGCAGGCGGGCTCCGATTCCGAGCGGCCGCGGTTGATCCGCACCATCCTGCCCGACAAGTTGACCGCGGTGGTCGCCGCGCAGACCCTGTCGGCGGCGCTGTTCGCCCGCGAACGCACCGGCGAGGGACAGCACATCCGGCTCTCGATGCTCGAGGCGGTGCTGTCGTTCCTGTGGGCCTCCGACATGGGTGCCTACACCTTCCCGGATCAGCCGGTGCCGGTCGAGAAGGGTGGCAGCTTCATCGATCTGATCTATCAGACCGCTGACGGGTACATCACCGTGGCCACCAACAGCAATGTTGAGTGGCAGAACATGTGCAAGGCACTGGGGCATCCGGAATGGATCGAGGACCAGCGATTCGCCACCCCGACCGGACGTTCGGAGTTCATCAACGAGCGACTCGCCATGATTCAAGACGTGCTGATCGAGAAGTCCTCGGTGGTCTGGCTGGGCCTGCTGGACGAGTTCGACGTGCCGGCCGCGCCGATTCTGAAACGCTCGGAGGTCATCGAGCACCCCCAGGTCAAAGCCACCGAGATCATCGTCGAATCCACCCACCCGGTCGCCGGTCGGCTGCGCCAGGCCAGGGTCCCCGCACGCTTCCTGGGCACGGTGCCCAAACCTCCGCGCGGAGCGCCGCTGCTCGGGGAGCACAACGGCGAGATCCTTGCCGAGGTCGGCTATAGCGACCAGGACATCGCGGCATTGGCCGCCGCCGCGGTCATCGGCACCGAGCAGAGCGCCGCTGCCGGCGCCTCAGCCTGAAAGGCAGCAATGACAACGACATTGGTGGTCGGCGCAGACAAGGGCATCGCCCATTCGATCGTGCGGCAACTCCATGTTCGCGGCGACACCGTGATCGCCGCGTGCCTGTTCGACGGCGCGGATCTGGTTGCCGATGGGATCACCGTCGAACCCCACGTCGATGTGACCTCTGGTGAATCGGTCACCGCGCTGGCGCAGCGCCTCACGGCGGCCGGCACCAAACTCGACGTGCTCTACCACATCGCCGGCGTGATGTGGCTCGACGAACTCGGCTCCATCGATTACGACCGGTTCCGCGCGCAGTTCGAGATCAACGCGCTGGGACCGCTGCGCACCGTGGAGGCACTGCGTCACCTGCTGCAGCCCGGCGCCAAGGTGGGCATCGTGTCCAGCCGGGTGGGATCGTTGGGCGACAACACTTCTGGCGGCATGTACGCCTATCGCATCTCCAAGGCGGCCGCCAACATGGTCGGACTCAATCTGCACCACGATCTGTCCAAGGCCGGCGTCAGCGTGTTGATGCTGCACCCGGGAATGGTGGCCACCGACCTGACCAAGGACTTCCCTGGCGAGCACGCCTACATCACCGCCGACCAAGCCGCCGCCGGGTTGATCGCCAACATCGACGGTCTGACTCCCGAGAGTTCGGGCCGGTTCCAACACTCCGACGGCACCTATCTCCAATGGTGACAACGCAATAGCCCTTCCACCCGATCGCACGTCCACTCCTCGACCAGTAAGGATAGGAATCACCGATGATCACCGTCTACGGATACGTCCCCGCGTGGGGGATCCCCGACATCAGCCCGTACGTGACGAAGTTGGTGAACTACATGTCGTTCACCGGAATGGAATTCGAACACAAGACCCAGGATCTGGCCACGCTGGATCAGGACTCCCCACACGGCAAGCTGCCCTACATCGTCGACTCCGACGGGACCAAGGTCGGCGACTCCAACACCATCATCGCCTACTTGAAGACCAAGTACGGCGACCCGCTCGATACGGATCTGAGCAAGCAGGACCGCGCCGTCGGGTTGGCGTTCAACCGGCTCATCGAGGAACACCTGTACTGGAGCGGCATCATTCAGCCGCGCTGGCGTGAAGACGCCGGGTGGGAGATGTACATCCCCTACATCGTGGAGGGCGCCGAGGTCACCCCGGAGATCCGTGAAGGGCTCGACGCGTTCCGGGCCCGGATTCTCACCGAATTCGACGGCCAGGGGATGGGTCGGCGCAGCGCCGAGGTCGTGGCCGAGTTCTTCCGGGCCGACATCGACGCCATCTCCGACTTCCTCGGAGACAAGCCGTACTTCTTGGGCGACGCGCTGCATTCGATCGACGCGTCGGTCTACTCGACGCTGCGCCAAATCGCCGACCAACCGCAGCAGTGGCTGGGCACCGGCTACGTGCAGTCCAAACCCAATCTCGTCGGCTATATGGACCGTATCCGCAAACAGTACGACATCTGAGCGTGCGTAACCCCTTGTTCCGGAGCGTATTTCGATGATCGATCTCTACTACTACACCAGCCCCAACGTTCGCAAAGTACTCATCGCACTCGAGGAACTGGGCCTCGAGTACCGCATCGTGTGGACCGACATCAGCGAGGGCGACCAGTTCGACGCGCAGTACGTCGAGATAAACCCCAACAGCAAGGTCCCCTCCATCGTCGACCACGACGGACCCGGAGGCCAGTCGGTTCCGCTGTTCGAGTCCGGAGCGATCCTGCTCTACCTCGCCGAGAAGACCGGACGCCTGCTCTCGACGGATCCCCTGATCCGGCAAGAGACGCTGTGCTGGCTGTTCTGGCAAGTGGCCAACCAAGGGCCGATGGCCGGCCAGGCCGCGCACTTCGTCTCCCATGCCCCCAAACAGGGCATTGACAATCCATATGCACGCGGTCGCTATCACGCCGAAGTTGCCCGCCTCTACCAGGTCCTCGACGATCGGCTGCGCGACCGCCACTACCTGGCCGGCGACGACTATTCGATCGCCGACATCGCTACCTTTCCCTGGACTCGGGTCGCGGCCGGCCATGGCATCACCATCGCCGACTACCCACACGTAGCTGCCTGGCAAGCCCGGATCTCCACCCGCCCAGCAGCCAAGGCGAAGGTGTCCGATCCACGCGAGGAGAAGGCCCTCCGCCACGACTACAGCCCTGAACAATTCCAGAAACTCTTCCGCCCGGAAGGAAGCACACCGTGAGCATCGCCGTCATCAATCCCGCCACCGGCGAGGTCTTCACCGAGGTCCCCGACACCTCGGCCGCCCAACTCGACGGCGCAGTCGACGCCGCCCGCGACGCCGCCACCGGCTGGGCTGCCACCTCGCTGGCCGACCGGCAGAAGACGGTGCTCGCCCTCGTCGAGCACGTCCGCGCCAACATCGACGAACTGGCCCGTCTAGTCACCCTCGAACAGGGTAAGCCGCTGGCCAAAGCAGCTGGTGAGATCGATTCCGGGCTGCGCGGTCTGGAACGCTACGCCAGCTGGGACATCCCGGTAGAGGTGATCCGCGACGACGACACCGAACTGATCGAGGTACACCGCCCGCCGGTCGGCGTGGTCGGCGCCATCACCGCTTGGAACTATCCGCTGCTGTTGGCGCTATGGAAGATCGGGCCGGCCCTGGTCACCGGAAACACCACCGTCCTCAAGCCCTCACCCCTGACCCCGGTGGCCACCGCGCGCCTGGGCGAGCTGGCTCAAGACGTACTGCCCCCGGGAGTGCTGCAGGTGCTCACCGGCGGCGACGACTTGGGCAAGGCGATCACCACCCACCCGGGCATCAACAAGATCACCTTCACCGGTTCCGAGCGGGCCGGCAAGGCGATAATGTCCGCCGCCGGCGCCACCCTCAAACGCCTCACCCTGGAACTGGGCGGCAACGACCCTGGCATCGTGCTCGACGACGTCGACGTCGCCGCCATCGCCAAGGACCTGTACTGGGCCGGGTTGTCCAACTGCGGGCAGGTCTGCGCCGGCCTCAAACGCCTCTACGTCCCGCTGGCACTCGCACCGCAGATCGAGGAGGCGTTGGCCGAGGTCGCCAAGACCGTCACGGTCGGCAACGGCTTGGACGACGGTGTCGACATGGGTCCGATCCAGAACGCCGCCCAGTTGGCGAAAGTGCAAGGCTACGTGGCCGATGCGGTCTCCCGCGGCGGCGAGGTCTACTTCCGCGGGCACGCCCCGGAGGGGCCCGGCTACTTCCACCCGGTCACCCTGGTGCGCGGGGTCGACGATTCGGTCCCGCTGGTGGCGCAGGAGCAGTTCGGCCCCGTGCTGCCGATCCTGACCTACACCGACCTCGACGACGCGATCGCGCGTGCCAACGACTCCGAGCTCGGCCTGGGTGCCTCGGTGTGGTCGGCGGACGAGGACCGCGCCGTCGAGGTCGCGGGCCAGGTGCAGGCCGGCACGGTCTGGGTCAATCAGCATCCGATGCTGTCCTCGGACGTGCCGTTCGGTGGCATCAAACAATCCGGCCTCGGCGTCGAGCAGTCCCTGCACGGCGTCCTGGAATACACCAACTACCGCGTATTACGCGTCAAGCGATGAAACCCTTTACAGCCCAATTAGATTGGAACGAAGCCGCATGTTACTGAATCGCGACGACTGGTATGACACCTCCCGTGACCTCGATTGGGACTTGAGCTACGTCGACCCTGCCGTGGCCTTCCCGGCCAGCTGGAGCGGCGTGGGCGACATCCCCGAGCAGGCCTGGGATACCTGGGATGAGCCATTTCGAGTGTCCTACCGCGACTACGTCCGCATTCAGCGGGAGAAGGAATCCGGCGTCAAGGCGGTCAGCAGCGCCCTGGTGCGTGCCGGCATCTACGAGAAGCTCGACCCCGCACACGTCGCCGCCTCACACCTGCACATGGGCACCACGTGCATGGTCGAGCACATGGCGGTCACCATGCAAAGCCGGTTCTGCCGGTTCGCGCCCACACCCCGCTGGCGCAACCTCGGAGTGTTCGGGATGCTCGACGAAACCCGCCACACCCAACTGGACCTGCGCTTCTCCCACGACCTGCTCAAGCACGACCCCCGCTTCGACTGGTCGCAGAAGGCCTTTCACACCAATGAGTGGGGCGTGCTGGCGGTGAAGAACTTCTTCGACGATGTGATGCTGAATGCCGATTGCATCGAAGCGTCGTTGGCGACCAGCCTGACCGTGGAGCACGGCTTCACCAACCTGCAGTTCGTCGCCTTGGCCGCCGATGCGATGGCCGCAGGCGACATCAACTGGTCAAACCTGTTGTCCTCCATCCAGACCGACGAGGCCCGCCACGCCCAACTGGGGTTCCCCACCTTGGCGGTGTTGATGGAAAACGACCCGCAACGAGCCCAGCAGGCGCTCGACGTGGCGTTCTGGCGTTCCACCCGGCTGTTCCAGACGCTCACCGGCCCCGCGATGGATTACTACACCCCGCTGGACCAGCGCAAGATGAGCTTCAAGGAGTTCATGCTGGAGTGGATCGTGAATCACCACGAGCGGATCCTGCAGGACTACGGGCTCAAGAAGCCGTGGTATTGGGATCAGTTCTTGCTGTCGCTGGAGAACGGTCATCACGCGATGCACATCGGGACGTGGTTCTGGCGGCCGACTCTGTTTTGGAACCCCAATGCTGGTGTGTCCAAGGATGAACGGGACTGGCTGCGGGAAAAGTATCCCACCTGGGAAGACAATTGGGGGGTGCTGTGGGACGAGATCATCGACAACGTCAACGCCGGCCGTGTGGGGATGACGCTCCCCGAAACCCTGCCGTCGCTGTGCAATTTGACGCAGCTTCCGTTGGGGTCGGCGTTCTCCCGCCACGAACTGGCCGAGCACAGTCTGACCTACAAGGGCCGGCTCTATCAGTTCGACTCGGAGATCTCCAAGTGGTGCTTCGAGCTGGACCCGGAGCGCTACGCCGGACACCACAACTTCGTCGACCGGTTCATTGCCGGGGAGGTCCAACCGCCGGATCTGGTGGGGGCACTTGCCTACATGGGCATGACCCCAGAGGTGTTCGGCGACGACGTCTACGAGTACGCATGGGCCAAGGACTACCTCCCCCCGCCCAACGGCCAGCACGCCGCGGAAAGCCCGGAAAGCCCGGTCCGCGAGCCGGTTTCGCTCTGAGTCCCCTTCAGTCGAGTCAGTAGAGGAGAGTCCGCATGGCCCCTTTTCCGATCACCGGCCGCTTCGTCGGTGATTTCGTTCCCCACCTGGTTGCCATCGATACCGACGACACCTGGGATCAGGTCGCCGTCAAAGTCGCCGTCCACTCGGTGGGACGCCGCGTCGCCGAGCCGGACCCGCATCCTGGCTACGACGTGCTTCTCGACGATCAGGTGCTGCCTGCTGACGCCACGCTCGGTGAGCTGTGCGGCAGTCGGGAAATCCTGCCGCTGCAATGGTTCGACGTCCGATTCCGACAGGGGGCGCCCAGCAATGTCTGACCAGGACGGCGACGGCTTCGTCGACCTGGTGGACGAAGACCAGCTTTGGGACGGCGAAATGGAATCGTTCGACGTCGGCGACGAGGAAGTCCTGCTGGTCAAGGTCGGCGGTCAGGTGTGCGCCTATGACGGGATTTGCCCGCATCAGAGCATCTCGCTGGTCGAAGGCGAACTCGAGGACGGCGTGCTGACCTGCCGCGCTCACGAGTGGCAGTTCGATGCGTTGACCGGCGCGGGTGTCAATCCGCGCGACACCAGCCTAGCCCGACATGACGTTCGCGTCGTGGACGGCGTCATCCAAGTACGCCTGAAGACGCCGGCTACCGCGCGGCCCTGAGATCGAGGAGAACATCAGCTCATGAGCATCATCGACATGGACGTCGCGATGGAGTCCGCCCCGGACCTGGTCGGGCCGGTCATTCGGGCCGGCAACCTAGCCGAAGCGGTGATCGACGCCGTGGAGGAGGACAACCCCGGTTTGGACGTGCTGGTGCTGGACCGCGAGGACTACGTGCGGATCCATACCCTGCGCCAGTGTCGGCTCACCCAGTCCAGTCTCGCCAAGCACCTCGGGCAGCACTACGAGCTGTCCGCGCTGGAGATCGACATGCCCTCGTTCAAGGGCCGCTTGAAGACCCGCACCACCGAATATCTGTGGTTCTACGAAAACCAGGGACAGGAGCAGTCATGACCGAGCAGACAGCGCAACCCCGCAGTCGGACGCGGGGACTCAAGACCTGGAGTGCGTTCGGCAATTTGGGGCGCCGGCCCACCGAGTACGAAGTGCTCACCCACAACATGAACCACACCACCGGCCCCGTTCCGCTGGAGATGGGCCCCGACGTGCACGGCAACGTGTGGCTGCGCACTCACCGCGACTCGATGTCGCTGGTGGTGCCGGACTGGGATGGTTTCCGAGATCCCGACATCATGACCTACGGCAGTTACGTTGCCAGACAGGATGATCAGGAAACCTACGTCGAGGGGCTCTTGGCGCAGTTCGACGGCGGCCGCTGCGATGAGGAGCTCACCGGCGAAGCTTTGGGATTGCTGAGTCACGCGTTCACCCCGACGCGTTACGTAGCGCACTGCCAGCAGATGCTGTCGGCCTACGTGCAGCAGCTGGCGATCAGCAGCTACGTCGGCAACTGCGCGGCCTTCCAGACCGCCGACCAGTTGCGCCGGGTGCAACTGACCGCCTACCGCACCACCCAGCTGGCGCTGACCCATCCCGATCATGGTTTCGGCACCGCGGAGAAGGCGGCGTGGACCCAACACCCCGACTGGCAACCGGTCCGGGCCGCGTTCGAGTGGGCGCTGGTCGAATTCGATTGGGACGCATCGTTCGTCGCCACGAACCTGGTCACCAAGGCCATCGCCGATCAGCTGTTCCTGGTTCAGCTGGGCAGTCAACTGGGTGCGGTCGGCGCGCAGTTGGACGCCCTGATCGTCGAGAACCTCTGGCACGACGCCGAGCGCAGCCGCCGATGGAGCACCGCGCTGGTCGAATTCCTGGGTTCCGCAGATGACGCCAACCTGCCGGTGCTGCAGGGTCACCTCGACACCTGGAGTGATCGCGGACACGCCATGATCGGTGCCGGGGCGCGGCTGGTGGCCTCGCCGTCGGGCGCGGACGCCGCGACGATCGCGACCGCCGTACATCAGGACTGGTCGGGCTGGTTGGCCTCGCTCGGATTGCACGCCGGGTCGTCGTGAACACCGCTACCACGGTGAGCACCGCCATCACGTTCACCGGCCACGACGGTTCCGTGGAGGCGCAACCCGGGGAGACGCTGCTGCGGGCCGGGTTACGCGCCGGGCTACCGCTGCCCTACGAATGCGCAAGCGGGGGATGCGGCAGCTGCCGAGCCCAGCTCGTCGAGGGGACCGTCACCACGCTTTGGGAGGACGCCACCGGACTCAGCGAACGCGATCGACGCCGCGGAAACCGGGTACTGATGTGCCAATCCGTGCCCGATGGGCCGTGCACCCTCAAAGCGCCGCGGGTGTCGATTCCGGAGGGTGTCGACGAGCCGACGCCGCAGCGGTACGCCGCGCGCCTGGCCGGGCGGCAGTTGCTGACGACGGACACGGCTTTGTTCACCATCGCCTTCGACGGACCGCTGCGGTTCCTGCCCGGCCAGTTCGTGCTGCTGGAATCACCGGAGGGGGTGCGGCGGGCATATTCGATGGCCCATCCGGTCCGCGACGCCGGCGCAGCCACCGTCGAGTTCGTGATCCGCGCCAAACCCGGCGGCGCTGCGTCGCAATGGCTGTTTGGCGACATCAGCCTGGGCGAGTCCCTGGTGGCCGAGGGGCCGTATGGGCGAGCCTACGCTCAACCCCACTCGGGCCGCCCGGTGCTGTGCATCGCCGGCGGCACCGGGCTGGCACCGATCCTGGCCATCACCGAACACCTCCTGACCGCATCACGACCGCCTAGCCTGCACCTCTACGTCGGCGCCCGCACCGACACCGACATCGTCCTACTCGAGCGGCTTGCGCGGCTGCACGACATGGGCGCCGAGCTCGCGGTCTCCGTGGAGAATCCCACCTTCAGCGCCGCCGCGCTGAGCCCCGGGAACTTTCCCTTCTCTCCGGTGCGGGTCGGGCGGGTGGTCGATCACGTGGCCGACGACTGGCCTGCCCTCGAGGGGCATGACATCTACCTGGCCGGTCCCGCCGGCATGGTCGACGCCGCGATGCGCGCCCTGGTGCGCGGCGCCGCCGCGCCAGCCGACCGGGTGTTCTTCGACCGATTCATCGCCTGAGCCGGCGCGACCACGAAAGGAACATCGCCATGTTGCTCGACACCCAAGCGTCGCTGCCCACCGACGAGATCTACAACCGCAACTTCATTGACGGGCAATGGGTGTTCCCGGCCGCGCCGTATGAGTACGAGATCCGCAACCCCGCCGACAGCACCATCAGCGCAGTCGTGCCGCTGTCCTCACGCAACGACGTCCGCCGCGCCCTGGCCGCTGCCCGTCAGTCCCAGAACGGACCATGGGCCGACCCGGCACAACGCCACCAGATGCTGGCCAAACTGCTCAATCACCTCGCTGAACTCGCTCCCCAGCTGGCCCGCCTACAAACCACCGAAACCGGGCTCGAGCCCGCCGACTCGGTGGCGACCATCGAGGCCGCACTGCGCCTGGCCCGCACGATCCTGACCCGCACCGTGATCGACCCGCCAGCGCCACAACCCGGGGTAACCGGGCACATCCTGTCCTGGGGCCTGCCGTTCACCGGAATGCTCACCAACGTGTTCAACGCCTGGACCCACGGCGCGTCCGCGGTGGTCAAACCCTCCCTACGCGGTCCACTGACACCAGTGGCGATCGCCCTGGCCGCCAGCCACGTCGGTTTCCCGCCAGGCGCAATCAACGTCGTGCAAGGCACCGGAGTCGACGTCGGTGCAGCCCTGATCGGCTGTCCGGATTTGACTCGGCTCAACGTGCACGGCAACGACGACACCCTCAGCCGCGCCCGCCGCGCCACCCCCCGCACCCAGGTCCCGCTATCCACCCTGTCCGCAGGCGGCAATGCCGCCATCGTGTATCCCTACATCGCCTCCGACCGGATCGCGAGCCTGGCCGTCGACGTCGCCGCAGCAGTCCGCATTCACAACGCAGGTGGCCCCTTTGGCCTGCCGATCGTCGCCCTGCACACCACGGTAGCGACCCAGGTGCTGGAGGCCATCATGGCCGAAGTCACGACCGTCCGGCCAGCGCCCTTGCCCACCGAGCCGCTGCGCCGGCGCGCGATGACCCGGCTGGACATGCTGCGCACTGCCGGGGCACGCGTGCTGGCCGGCGCGACGATTCCCGATGACATCGAACACCGGATGGGGTGGCGCATCCCAGCGACCGTGGTCAACCTCGGAGATGCCCAGCGGGCGGCGCCGCTGCTGCGGTCAGTCGGCGAGCCGCTCGGACCGATCCTCACCGTGGCACATTGGACCACCCATCAGGACCTGGATGCGTTGTTCGCCGCTCCCCGCCACCTCGATGGCTACGCCGGTACCTGGGGTGACAGCTTCGGTGACGAGCGGATCCGGTTCGGTGTGATCACCCGCGAGCAAAACGCGCTGGATGCGGCCCATGGTGGACTGCTGCCTTCGACGTGGATTGGCGAAACCGCGGCCCGCGCGACCGGGGCGCCCTGATGACCACTGCCCCGCTCATCGAGCGGAACCACTTGCCGCGCATTGGCATGGGCATGGATTTCGTGTTCATCAGCGACCCGGCGAGGCCCGCCAACGACTCGTCGGTGGCGCTGATGGAAGCCGCCCAGATCGACGGTCACCGGGCTCGCCAAGCGTTGCGCAGCGCCACGGGCGCCGGCCTAGGGATGGGCGAGCAGGGCGGATACCTCCCCGACGAAGAACCTCGTCGGCGGACACCGCACATTCGCCCAGCGGCGACATTTCCGCAGATGTCCACAGCCGGGGAACTTCATCCCCGGCACGTAACCAAGGAGGAAAACAACAATGGCGATGAAATTCCTATCGGACAAGTGGTGCGCAGCGGCCATGGAGGCCATCAACAACAACGATGCCGTCTACAGAGGGTTCAGGGACCCCAAGACCTTCAACCACAAGATGTACTTCGGGCTTCTCGATAAGCCCGAAGTCATTTCCTACTTCACGTTCGAAGGGGGGAAGCTCACCGAGTGGACCGAGGAAAAGATCCACGGCGACGGCCCGTTTGACTTCGGGCTGCGCGGCAACGTCGACGCCTTCCGCCAGGCCGCCGAGGGCCGCGTCGAGGGCGGCAAGCTGCTCATGGGCGGTCTGCTGAAGGTCACCGACGGTCAAATTGCACTCGCGATCCAGAACGCCGGCGCTTTCAACAACTTCCTGCTTTCATTCGGCCAGGTCGACACCGATTGGGACGTCTGAGCCCTGCGCCGCCCCGGGCGCGCCCTGCGCGCCCGGGCGCGCACCGGTACCCCCCGCCAACCCTTCAAATTACACGGCGGACTTTCTTATGAAGATCGGATCAAGAGATGTCTAGAGACACGGCCGACACGGCCACGTACAAGGTCACGTGCAAGGACGGCGAAGTCGCCAACGGCGCGGCCGGCATCCTGCACATGCTGCTGATGCAGAACTTCGTCAACAAGCCCGACCTGGTGAAGATCGCCCGGAAGATGAAGCGTCCGGTCGCGATCATCAGCACCGATACCGACGAATCGGCCACGCTCGAGTTCACCCGGGACGGGGCCACCATATACAACGGGATCGTCGGCAAGCCCAACGTCGCGGTGCACGCGACGGTCGACCAGATCCTCGACGTGTCGCAGTTGAAGATGAAGGGCGGTGGGCTGCTGCCAGTCGGATTCTTCACCAGGCGTGGCGGCAAGGTGCTGGGTCAGATCGCCGCACACAAGCTCGTGGTCAAGGGCCTGCTGTCGCACACCGTTGCGTCGCTTCGGATGATCGCGCTGCTGTCCGTCGCGGACTAGCTCGATCCGGACGGCCACGGGCCCGCCCCTGCACGGTCCTCGCCATCCTGAACTGGTGAGCTCGACTCCTCGAAGGCATCAATCCCCCCATCGTCAATAAAGTTTGACACTAAGTAGTTGACTCCTAAGTTATTTCTTCCTAATGTTGAGTGGAGCAACTCAACGCCGGGGGTTTGCGTGGCCCATCACTTGTGGCCGCAGAAGGCCATTCAAGCGAAAGGCGCCTGTAGATGAGCGGTTCGATGACCGGAATCAAGATCGTCGATCTGTGCTCGATGAGGTGGGGCCGGGGCGCCGACGTCGTCGCGGTGGAAGTCTCCGCACCACGCCACCGCGATGGCCACGCTGCCAGCTGGCGTGACGGCCTCAGTCAGCAGCGGATTCGTTTCAGGGCGATCACCCGCGAGCAACGCGCGCTCGATGACCCCCACAGCGAACTGGTGCCCGGGGCGTGGACCGGTGACAGTGGCGAACACACGAATGGAGCGCGCACATGAAGACCGTCTCATTGATCGACCCGACCCGGTCCGCGACCGCCGGTAGTGGCCTGGACTTCGTGTTCATCGTGGACCCGCTGAACAGCCTGCAGCCCGCGCACGATTCGTCGGTCGCCTTGATGGAAGCGGCCCAGGCTGCCGGTCACGGCGTGCTCGTCACCGAGACCTCGCAACTGGCCCTCATCGACGGGAAAGCTGTCGCCCGGTGCCGCGACGCGCGGCTGCGCCCAGCGGTGCTCAACGACGGTCGCTGGCTGGCCGACACCGACTGGTACACGGTCTCGGCCGCGCGGATGATCGTCCTCGACGACGTGGCTGCGGTGTTCATGCGTACCGACCCGCCGGTGGACGCCAACTACCTGCGTGCCACTTTCGTCCTCGATCTCGTCGACCCCGCCAGGACCCTGCTCGTCAACTCCCCGGCCGGATTGCGCGACGCCAACGAGAAGATCTTCGCGTTGCGAGTGCCCGAGATGTGCCCGGCCACGCTGCTGTCGGCGTGCCGCGAAGACATCATCGACACCGTGAACCGGTGGGGGACCGCGGTGCTCAAACCCACCGACGGAATGGGTGGACGGGGGATATTGCTGCTGCGCGCCCAGGATCCCAACCTGCGTTCGATTCTGGATACTGCCACCCAGCGTGGCCGCGAGCACGTCATCGTTCAGCAGTACATGTCCGCCGTATCCGAGGAAGGGGACCGGCGGGTGATCCTGCTCAACGGTGAACCTCTCGGTGTGATCCGCCGGATTGCCAGCGGTGACGAGTTCCGCTGCAACATGGCGACCGGGGCACAGGTGCACGCCGATCGCGTCACCGAGCGTGACCACGAGATCTGCCGTGCCCTCGCGCCTGAACTACTGTCCCGCGGCCTGCATTTCGCCGGGATCGACATCATCGCAGGCATGTTGACCGAAGTGAACGTCACCAGCCCCACCGGGATCCGGGAAATCGACGCACTTTGCGGAACTCACTTGGGTGGCGACATCATCGACTGGACGGTGGCCCGCTGCACTAACGGAGCGCCCATCCGATGAGCATTGCTGAACGCGTCGTCGTCGTCGGTGCCGACGCCGCCGGCATGAGTGCCGCACACCAAGCGCTGCGGAGCGCACGAACCAACGGACGCGACATCGACGTCGTCGTCTTGGAGAAGACGCAGGACACCTCCTACTCGGCGTGCGGAATCCCTTATGTACTGGCCGGACTGGTGGAATCCGCTGACGAACTGAGCGCCCGCACCCCGGACAAGCACCGCGCGATGGGCGTCGATCTGCGCCTGGGAGTGACCGCCACCGGGCTGGACATGACCACCCGCACCGTGGCGACCGTCACTGCCGACCGACAAGAGGGCCTCTTACCGTTCGACAAACTGGTCCTGGCCACCGGGGCCGATGCCATCGTGCCGCCTTGGGCGCGCGACACCGATGACCATCTCATCACCGGAGTGCACACCGTCAAGAACCTCGATGACGCGCGCGTCTGGCTGGATCTGCTCGTGCGCCCCGAAACCGCAGCGCGTCCGCGCTGCGCGGTCGTGGTCGGCGGAGGCTACATCGGTGTGGAGATGGCAGAAGCCTTCCTAGCCCGCGGATTTGCCACCACACTGATCACCCGGAGTGCGGTGATGAGCACCCTGGACCCAAAGATGAGTGAGCGGGTCGCCGCCGCGCTCGAGGCGGCCGGCGTCCAGGTGGTTACCGACACCACCGTCGTCGAATTGGTCACCCACCACGGCGAAGTCCGTGCGGTCACCACCGCCGCAGGAAACACCTACCCCGCCGATCTCGTCGCCCTAGGCATAGGGTTGCGGCCCTCCAGCACGTTGGGCGCCGACGCCGGTCTGGCGATCGGCGAACACGGCGGCTACCTCCCCGATGACGAACAGCGCGTCAGCGACGGAGTCTGGGCAGCCGGAGACTGCTGTGAGGTGCTCGACCGGATGCGCGGGAAGAGCGTGTTCTCCCCGCTGGGAACCCACGCCAACAAGCAGGGACGGATCTGCGGATACAACATCGCCGGCGAACGCCGCACCTTCGCCGGTACCTTGGGCACCGCGATCACGCGCTTCAGTCATGGTCACACGCACCTAGAGATCGCCCGGACCGGACTGAGCACCACTGATGCCCTTGCCGTGGGCTTCGAGGCGGAGTCCCTGACCACCGAGGGTGGCACGGCCAGCGGATATATGGCCGAACGCGCCCCCATCGCTACCAATGTCATCGCCGACCGCCGGACCCGACGTCTCCTCGGCGTCCAGGTTGTCGGAGGCGCCCAGGCCGGAAAACGTATCGACACCGCCGCTGCCGCGCTTTGGGGCGAAATGGCCATCGACGATCTTGCCGCGATGGACCTTGCCTACGCTCCGCCGTTCGCGACGGTTTGGGAGGCGCTGCAACTGGCCGCTCGGCGGCTCGCCGATCGCCTCTAGCTGTGGCTGCCGCGCGAGATCCGCAAACAAAGAAAGGCGCACCCGTGTTGATCATGGAGGAACGGCGTGGGCTGACGTACGTCGACGCCACGCTCGCGTATCACTCCGACGAGGGCTTCGCCGAGTCGTTCATCTATACGGACAATCAGGCGCCCTCGGCGCTGCCGCTGTTCTCCGGCCGACCTGATCATCGGGAGGTCCGGGTCTGGAACGGCTGGCCGATCGCCGATCGGTTCTCCCTCGACGTGGAGGGCTTCGCCGTTGCGAGCCTCCCCACGTCGTTTACTGACTGGTTCGATCACGACACGGTCGTCCACGCCTACTATCCCGAGTGCCTTGTCGCGGCCTGCGCGGCAACAGGCGCTTCCCGCGGCGTGATCTTCGATCACAACGTCCGCAGCGGATCGAAGTCGCGAGACGGCTTCTGGAGCCAAACCATTGCCCGGCCCACGCGCGGCGTTCACAACGACTACACCGACCGCTCGGCCCCGACACGGGCTGCCGAAATCCTCGGCACTGCCCCGGCCAACCGCTACGCCTATGTCAACCTCTGGCGTCCCATTCTCGAGCCGCTGCGCGACTCACCGCTGGCGGTCTGCGACGGGCGGACCTTGCGGCGGAACGACGCCTCGCTGACCGAACTGCGGTACGCGGAGCGGTCCGGCTGGACCCACCGATTCCGATACGACCCGCGGCACCATTGGACGTACTTCCCTGAGATGCTCCGTGATGAAGTGCTCTTCCTGAAGTGCTGGGACTCCGCCCGCGACGGCCGGACTCGGTTTTCCGCGCACAGTGCATTCGATGACCCCACGACGCCGGCCGATGCGCCGCCACGGGAAAGCATCGAGGCTCGCGCACTACTCATCTGGGACGAGCCCGCAGAACCGCAGTTGCAGAATTCGGACGCAGACGCCAAATGATCAGACAGCACCTCGGCCCCGCATCGCGTGACCCGGTAACCGTCGCTACGGTGCCTACTTCTTCTTCTTCGGGGCCTGTAGGGCGTCACTGTCATGGTCGGGATGCTCGAAATGTGCGAGCAACGTCTTGAGCAACCGCCGCAGATCTGCATGATCCCCATCGCTCAGGTCGGCCAGCAGCGCGGACTCATGATCCATCAGTTCCGACACCACGGAATCCACCAGCTCCACGCCAGCATCAGTGAGCTCCACGTCTACCCGGCGGCGATCCTTCGTGTGAAAACTTCGTGTGACCAGACCGGCACGCTCCAGCTTGTCCAAGCGCCCCGAGATGCCGCCCGACGTGATCAATGCCGCCTTCGTCAGTTCACCGGCGGTCATCCGGTACGGGCGACCACGGCGGCGCAGCATGGCCAGTACGTCCAGCGTGACGCGGTCGGTGCCCAGCTCGGCCAGTCGCTGAACCCGTTCCTGCTCCAAATACCGCGAGATGCGCCACAGCCGGGTCACGATGCCGATCGAGCTGACGTCCATGTCCGGACGTTCACGCACCCAGTCCTGTTCGATGCGATCCACCCCATCGTCGCGGGCGACGGCGGCCTCCGGAGTCCGCGATGCCGTCGCCGTCACAGGTATCTCCGATAGATCATCTCAGCAGTCTACCGAGGAATAAACAATTAGGTACTAAGAGAACCGCCACGAATGACGAATTCGAACACGCAATTGGGAATGGTCGAGGAATCCACTAGCGGAAAGGATCGGGCGTGTACATCGAAATACGCTACGTCGATGGGTGCCCCCACGTGCAGACGGCGCGAGAGCGTCTCGCAGCTGCGCTCGCAGCAACCGGACTCGTCGGCGCCCGAGTACGGCAGCGGCTGGTCCCCGACGATCATGAAGCCGACGTCCTTCAATTCACCGGCTCACCGACGATCCTGATCGAAGGCGTCGATCCGTTCGCCGATCCAGACGCGCAGGTGGGGCTCTGCTGTCGTCTCTACGGCACGGCGCGTGGCCTTGAGCCGGCGCCGACCATCGAGCAGTTGATCGGGGCCCTCACAATCGCCCCCGAGTCGGCGCCGGCTGCCCGGTCACAGGGCTGAAACACGCGGTCCCGGATGCGGATCGGACGATTCGAACGCCCGTGAGGTAGGTCGACGATTGAGGCGTCGGGGGCAGTGAGTCTTCCCGTTCGACGGATTCGAGAAGCCCGGTTACTCGCAGAGAGAAAGGTTACGAAGCGCTGATGCTTTTGCTGACACCAAGACAGTCAACGTCAAACTGTGACTCCGTCGTGCCGATCCGCGGCCCGGCGCAAAATCGAGTCCCTCGGCCGGGATCGATCACGCGAAATGATCCTTATTGCTCACGGGCATGTCCGTCGTTGCTGGTGATGGACATTGCGCGGCCGCTCGCTACCACGCCGACAACCCTTCCGGCGCTATGGGGCGGCCATCGGCCGATGACAGCGCAAGCCGCCGCGATCAATGTTCAAGGGGCAGCTACGGAGCTGCGCAGCGATAGGTTCCGATATGGCCAATCTTGAACTGGTTCCCAAAGAGCGCGTAGCAGCGCTCGACATCCTCGCCGAGATGGCGGACAAAGCGCCTCGACCTGGTCCCAACGTCTCCAACTGGCCGGGCCTCACGCTCTACCGCTTCACGGCTCCGCAGGCCCGCCAATGGGACGAAGTGCGCTCACTGGCGTTCTGCGTTGTCGCCCAGGGGCGAAAGTCTGTGCGCACCAATGGATTCGAGTACGAGTACGATCCATTCAATTACTTCGTATTCAACTGCGGCATGCAAACCGAAATTGAAATACTCGAAGGCAGCGTCGAGAAGCCGTTCCTGTCGTTAGTGCTGCAGATCGACCCCACCATCGTTCGGCGGGTAAGCGCCGCCATGCGTGAGCGCGAAGCCGCGGTGTTCGCACTGCCAGCGGCGAGACAGGAGCGCGCCGATGCTTACGTTTCTCCGCTGGATCAGAACATGATGGGCGCCATCCTGCGGTTCTTGCGGTCGGTGAACACCGGCGCCGACCGTCGGGTATTGGCACCGATGTACCTGCAGGAGATTGTTTACCGGCTCCTGCAGGCCGAACAGTGTCATCACCTGATCGACAGCGCATCCAGTGAGATCGACGTCAACCCCGTCAGCGCCGCCGTCGACTATGTGCGCGCGCACATGAACCAGCGGGTGACAGTTAACGAGATGGCCGAACGTGTCCGCATGAGTCCCTCAGCATTCGCGCATCATTTCCGCGAGTCGATCGGTGTCAGTCCATACCAGTTCGTCAAGCGTGTGCGCCTCGAACGCGCGCGCGTCCTACTGGTCGAAGAGGGCTTGAGCGTAAGGGAGACAGCGCGCCAGGTGGGCTACTCGAGTCTGTCGCATTTCATCAGTGAGTTCAAACGCCGCTACGGCGTTACTCCGCGCGGCTACGCGGCCATGCAGCGCGGCACCGTGCCGGTCCGAATGTGGCAGCACACCGCATCTCGGTGATCGGTTGTTGGACGGCCGGCCCGGCCGTACGTCGGGCCGATCGGCTTCTGGGGTCAGCGCGCCGCCTAGGCTTCAGCTACCAGCCGATGTGCCAGTGGCTTTGATGACGCCGGGTTCTGGCCTGTGTAGAGGTTGCGGTCAACCACGACGAATTCACTCCAGGGTTCAGCGGCCGCACCGTAGAGCCCACCCTCCGCCTTGAGCCGATCCGCCAGAAGCCACTTCGCGGCGTCGGCATAGCCGACTTGGGCCTCCTCGACGTTGCTGAACGCGGTTAGCCTATAGCCAGAGAACAGCCAACCGCCCTCGTCGTTGCGCGCCGGCAGCAGTGCGGCCGGGCCGTGGCACACCGCGGCGACCGGCTTACCGGATTCCGTGAAGGACCGCACTGTCGCCCCGAAGCTCTCTGACATCGCTAGATCCTCCATCGGCCCGTGCCCGCCAGGAACGAACAGAAAGTCGAAGTTGCCCGAGTCAAGAGATTCGAGAACCTCTGTGTTGCTGAGGTTCTCGGAGATCGAGGCGATATAGTCGGCGATCGCCTGTCCGGCCTCGGCGCTACCGCCATTCATCTCTAGACTGTAGCCGGCCTGGTCGGCAGTAGGGGTGACTCCGCCGGGGGTCGCAATGGTGATGTCGAAGCCGGCGTCGGCGAATACGCGATGCGGTGAGGCCAACTCCTCGGGCCAGTAGCCGCACGGATGCTTGCTACCGTCGGCCAGCGTCCAATAGTCGACGCCGGTAAGCGCGATGAGAACAGATCGCATTGGTACAACCTCACTATTCGGTTGGGTAAAAGAGGAAGCGGCGCACGTGCACGATGCACGTGTCGACGCGAACAGCCGCGCCTCATTACACGTCGATGGATCGCCGCCGTGACAGAGCCAGGCGACGGTCGCGGCGGAATGGGCAACTGTTCGGCAGGAACCCGATATTGCGAACGGTGCGTTAATCCCGTCGCCGTGTGAAACACCCGTTGCCGTGGCAGGACAGTGTGCACTTTCATGGGCCGACGCGCTCGGCTATCGAACCGTAGCCGCCGTACACGACCGTGTCGGTCGTTGGCGTAGACATGTTGCGCGACAGTGCCGATGGCGTCGGTCAACATTTGACATCACGCGTTCCCGCCAGCCCCGTAAGTAGCCAGTGGGCAGGGTAGCCATTGGCACGTACGAAGCGCCATGTCCTTCAGCGGTACGCCGCGACTCGCTGGCAGTCCAAGGACGGTGGCAGCGCACCCCTAATGGCGCCGTCAGCGGTCTGACGGAATCGGGTGTTATCAGCGAGGGCGCCGGTTGGCAAGGCGAAGGGGAGTCCTGGCCCATGGGTAGCAGCGGTTGTCCACGTCGGCGAGCGTGTAACGGATGTCAGATGTCTAGCCCAGGCTGACACCGTCATTGGCGATCAATACCCAGAGTTAAGCGCGGGTTCTTTGGAGAGATCGCGCCCGTCGCCGTCGGTGTTCTGCGAGAAGTTGAGGGTGCCGGTCTGTCAGCGAGGAGCGGCGGTAGGTGCAATTGGTCAATTGCGGCACTCTTCGCAAACCCCATCGACCAGTAGGTACCGCTGAAAACGCAGGAAGCAGTTTGAACAGGCTTGCTCGCGGGCGGCGCGGCGGTCGCAATTGCAGCGCTTGCACCGTGGACAGAAGGGCTGACCGCACTCGTCGCAGGGATACCCCCAAACGACCGTGGTCGCGCCGCAGCACGTGATCTCCGAGGACGGGCGTTGATCGAACTCGCGTTGCTCGTCAATGTGGAGTTGCTCTGCTCCCCAGATATCGAGGACTGCGAGGACGGCGACTATCCAGCGGCCGTCGCGCACCGCATCGGCGTAGTAATCCTGGCGAGTTCCCCACGGTGTCTCCCAGAAAGTGCGGCGAGTCAACGTCGTTCCTGGCACGACGGCCAGGAACGGGTGACCTGCGGGCACCCTGTGCCCTGGCCAGGGAAACGCGGTGGGCCACCCGTCCTCAAAGTCGGGCCTCACGCTGGCGTAAACGACGTCTGCGCGCTGGTGGTCGATGATCAGTACGGCCCCGCAACACGGTAGGCGCCTGGCGAGGGCGATGGCGCACACCGGTCGACTGGCGTTACTGCGGGAATGGAGTTGGAGCACCTGTTCCGCGCGGACAGGATTGGCGGCGGTGACTGTGTCGATCAGTGCATCCGGCAGAAGCAATCGCTGTGCGATTCTGTCGCACAGGGTTTCGAGCATGCGGGCCGGTTCATCTTGATCGGCGAGCCAGTCGTACAGTTGGTCGCATCGCTCTACGAGCCAGTGCGCCAATTCGTGTGCGAGAGTGAAGTTTTCGCGCTTGCTCGAATGCGTGGGAGCGTAGAGGATGACTCCGTCCTGCAGAAAGGAAACGCCGTCACATGCTCCACCGTCGTTTCGACGTTCGGTGAGGTGATTCACCGGCGTCACGGTCAGTCCCAGATCGTGAATGATCGCATCGGTCGGAGCAGCAGCGAATCGGTTGCGTGTCGTTTGATCCAGCCCGCCGAGGGCCAGGGCGGTTGCGCTGTCAAGATCCATTCTTGGGATGCTGCCCTTCCTCGAGAGCAGTAATGAGCGCATCGAGTGAACGCAGCATCTGTTCTTCGTTTGGACGGTCTCCGCGGTGAACCGTTGCAAGCATTCGTGATTGAAGTGCAGAGGAGGCGAGCGCGTGCGACATTCCTTGCAGTCGCGACCAACGACTAACGAGGCTTTCAAAGCGTGGAGATTGCGATATCGATAGTGTCGCGTGCAATTCTTCCGGCGTTCTTTGATCGGCAATTAATTGCTCTGATTTTGCGCCGATGACGTCGGCGATGGCCCTGATCAGCGCAGGGGAAACATCCATTGCCGACTGGACTTCCCATCTGAAAACATCGCGAACGCCGACGTTCCACCCGTGGGCCATCAATCGTTCTGCAATATCGCTGGGCTTCAGGCGTGCTCTTTTGCGAGCGCGGGAGAGCGCACGCGAATCGAGGCTTACCTGTGGATCGGGAATCAGCCCGAGCATCGCTGCAATGGGATCGGCATCCAAAGCTGGCGCTTCGTGGCCCGCTTCCCAAATCAAGTCTGCAATGTCGATCAGGGAAAGGAATTCGGCGCGATCATTCTCCGACCAATTTGCAATGATAGCCTCGCGGTCCTGGCGCATCTTGTGATCGAGAAAGTTTTCAAGGGCCCGGTCGTAGTCGTCGTCGCTCATTCGCTCCCTCCTCTCCGTCCGATTGCATCTCTCAGTATGAGGATCGTGGCCTTGGCTATCTGACTAACACGGGCTGGCGAGACGCCGAGCTCGATCGCAACTTGCGCTCGAGGCCGATCGAGCGCCAAGTACTCCCAGGCAACGAACCGCTGCTGCGAATTCAGCTTCTTGAGGTGTTGGCGGAGCTGCGCTGCGGTGCGTTGGCGATCGACGGCGTCGACGATGTCGTCAGCGTCGTGGCCGGGATCGACGGAATCGTGTTCTTCGGCTAGTTCAGGTCCCGCATACCGCACGGCGGCCGACTCGACCATGTCGAGTGCTCGGCGCCGCGCCGTTCCCACCAGCAAGGCTTCCCAGTTGCCGACGTCATTCGGTGGGGTCTTCATGAGCGACACCATCGCGGCCTGCACAGCGTCGTCGGCGAGATCGGCGAGTCCGCGGCCGCGCAGGGTGGTAGCGGCGACCCTATGCATCGCGTTGCGATGCCGGTGATAAAGGGCCGCCCAGTCGGGTCGTGCAGCACTCACCCCGGTACCCCGGACGGAGCCTCGTCGCTTCGTTCCGTCACTTGCCGTCCCCCTTCGCGCGTCCCGGCCGGTGCGCGCCTGCTCGTCAACTAGTAGTCGATGCATCCGACGATCCGGTTAGCAGCACGGGACGTGTCGGCTCAGGGTGCGCGATCGAACGACCGCGCGTGTACAACGTGAAGTCCGCACACCCATCTTCACCAGCGCTTTTGCGCCCGGCCTAACCGAATAGCCGGTGCGATCGACTACCCATTGAGTGCGAGATCCACAAGCTCGTCGGACCGCACCAGAAAGGAGGTGAGGACCATGGCCAAGAACACGGGCCACGGGTACCGAGCGGGTGCGGTCACGGGCCGAAGCGAGTTCAAAGTTAAACAGACCTGGTACAAGCGCGATACCGCGACCGGCCGCATCCTGAACGGCAGCTCGAATGAGCACAAGGGCGTACGCAACGAGAAATAGACCTGTGGCCTGCCGGCCGACGTTCCGAGTCGGCTGGCAGCCATGAACCGGTCAACATAGCTCCCAACGAAGGGCTGAGAAACATGGCGCTTGGCGACGTCGGCCGCCGCATGTTGTGGGTGCGCGCCGGCGGGCGGTGCACACTCTGCAAGAAATACCTCTTGGAGGGTGACCTCACGCCCGTCGAAGTGCCACTCGGAGAAGGCGCTCACATCGTCGGAGCAGTCGACTCGCCGAAGTCGCCGCGGGGCGAAGATCCGCTGCCCGTCGATGAACGCGACAGCGTCGACAACATCATGCTGGCCTGCTCGAACTGCCACAACGAGATAGACCAGCAGCTTTCTACGCGACTGATCGATGCGGACTTCCTGCGAGAACGCAAGCGCAAGCACGAAGCCGACATCATGATGCAGACCGGATTGGTAAAGGACCGGCGCACCGCCGTACTGCGTATGGCCGGCGACATCCGCGGTGACGTCATGGAACTGCCGCGCCACGCCGCGGCGGAAGCGGTTATCCGGTCTGCGCACCGATTCCCGCTGTTCCTCGAGTCCTACGACCGGCAGGGCATCGAGATTGACCTTCAACGACTTCCCGGTGAGAATCCATTGAGCTCCGACTACTACCGGCTGGCCACCGGCTTGATCGACGCCGCCATCGAGACCCGGGTCCAGCCAGGCATCCGCAATGGCGACATTACCCACATCAGCCTCTTCGCGATTGCACGACTTCCTCTGCTGATCTACCTCGGCTGCAAGCTCGACGACGGCTCACCAGTTGACGTCTACCAACGCCATCGGGCCACCGATTCCTGGACCTGGCCCCAAACCACCGACCCAGGAACGGGATTCGTTCTGACACACGTTGCTAATGCCTCGGACTCCGCCGAGGGGCTGCTGATCACAAACCTATCCGGAACCACACCGGTTACCGACTTACCCACCGAGCTGGCGAACCTCCCGACATGGACCATCACGCCCAGCAGCGGACCGGCTGAAGACGTCTTCGGTCACCCCGCCGAGTTGGACCGCTTCGCCGACACGGTACGTCGGTACTTCACCGATCTCGAGGCTACCCATAAGCCGCTGCGGACGCTGCATCTCATTGGCGCGCTGCCACTCTCGGGAGCCCTGACCTTGGGACGCATTCTCAAATCCACGCACCTACGACCGGCCGTCGTCACCTACGACCGCACCGCGGACGGTTATCACCGAGCATTGGAGGTCTAACCCATGCCCACCGACTTTGACGCACACTTCCACGCCTTTCTCGACAGCACCGTCAACCTCAAGCAGTACCGACTCGAGCAACTGGACGCGCGCGTGACCGCCATCACCAACGCATTCATTAAGGACGCCGAGATGGGCGAACGCTACAAGGAACACTTGCCACAGGGATCGTGGGCACACCGGACCATCATCAATCCAGTCAGCGACTATGACCAATTCGACGCCGACATCCTCCTGCACCTGGAGCAGAATCCGGACTGGAACGACGACCCCAAGCGCTACCTGCAGCAAGTCCGGTCTGTGTTCAAGCGCAGCAGTACTTATAAGGACAAGCTCGTCCGCAAGAACCGCTGCGTGCGCATCTCCTACGCCAACGACTGCCACGTCGACGTCGTCCCGGCGATCACGCTCGACGACGGCCGGCAAGTCATCGTCTGCTACGGCGACAACGTCTTTGAAGACACCAACCCCGTCGGATTCGCAGACTGGATGAGAGAGCGTGACGACATCACCGGCGGCCAACTACGCCGTGTGATCCGGCTGCTCAAGTGGTTGCGCGACTTCAAGAACACGTTCAGCTGCCCGTCGGTCATCTTGACCGTCATGTTGGGCGGACGCGTGCACTTCTGGAACACCGAATCCACGTACAGCGACGTTCCCAGTGCTCTGGTACATCTGCTCGAAGCCCTCGACGTGTGGCTCGCCACCTACCCCGGCAGTCCGCCGCTCGACGATCCCAGCTGTCCCGGCGTCAGCTTCAGCCACCGGTGGGACGACCCTGTCATCATCGCCAACTTCAAGCTGAAGATCGCCGACTACGCGCGCTGGGCCCGCGAAGCATATGACCTCCAGGGCGTCGACGACGCGGGCGCACTGCAGGCGTGGCAGAGACTCTTCGGATCGGAGTTCGCCGCCGACGAGGTCAAGGAAGCGCGAAGCCAGATCGTCGCAGCCAAGGTCATTCAAGATCTGTCTCGGCGCACCACCACATTGCGGGGTACCGAGATCGCCATGGGCGAGCAGTTCATCGAGAACCGTTACACCATCGGCCCCTTGCGGTACAGCGCCACCATCGAAGCCAAAGTTCGGGGTTCTCTGCGCCAGTCCTTGCTGCGACTGCGACGAGTCGTTGGCCGCGGCCAACGATTGCGGTTTCACCTTCGCACCGACACACCCGAGCCGTACGAAGTGATGTGGAAGGTCCGCAACCGCGGCCCCGATGCTGCTCGAATTCCCGGCGGCCTCCGCGGGCAGATTACACAGGGCGGCAACGTAAGTCGAAACGTCCAAGACGAATCGACCAGCTACCGAGGGACACACTACGTCGAGGCTTACGTTGTGCAAGACGGCATCGTCGTCGCCAGCGATCACCACGAAGTCGTCATCGGTTAGCACCGACCGTGTCAGTCAACGCCCCGACTGACCTCGGCTAGGGCGACGTGGCCAAGAGGCAACGGAGTTCCTCTTAGTGCAGGATGACCAGGGAAGCCATCGCTATGTAAACGGTCCACTTTCGAGCTCGGCCGCTGACAGAATCGGCACTGGATAATTGAATTGTCACCGCATGCGTTGACAACGGCGGCTCCAAGGACTTTTCAGCAAGCTGATGGAAGAGTCGAACTGGCAGCGTGAGCTCCGTCGCGGCCACGGCCAAACACGTCGGCAGTGGGGCCAGATTGCTCGACGCATGGCGCTGTTGGATCCAGAGTTGTTCTGATCTACTCATGTCCATGACCGGCGAACAACCGCGATGGAGTGTGTCAATTGGGTACCGCTCGCCCAACTGGTGGACCGAGAACGAAGGGCGCGGAGAGAGGTACCTTCAAGTCTCCTCCGGAGACTCAAGCAGGCCGCACCTCACCAGCGAGCCGGTCAATTGGGACGAAATAGGTTTGTCCCCACGGTGGTTTGGCGACGACACAAGCGAATGCGTCGCTGCCGTTCAACCGAAAAACGTCATGAATCGTGGATCAACCGAATGGGGCCGATTTCTTTTGGGCGTGAAGCAGCGGGACGAGACCGCGTTGGTGATCTCGATGATTGGCGGCCCGGAGGAACAGCAGGGCATGTTTGGTGAGTCGACTGCTAGCGTCGACCTCCCGGGCACCGCATACACATCGATCGGCGGACCACGCATCACATTGGCGTCGACCCCGACGCTGACGGACGGGTTAGAGAAAGCAGATCGCGACCTCGCGCTGCGGGTGGCGAACATCCGTCAGCGCGACGCATCAGAGCCCTGGTGGTCACTGCACATGAGCGGCTCCTACGTCGCGTTCGGCGGCCCCGGCCCCAGCAGGCAGATGGCGCCAGTAGGCAGCTTCACCCCGTTGCTGACCAGCGCAGCGGGGGAGGTCGTCGCTGGCGTATGGGTCTCTGACGATAATGCGGTTCGGCATTACGTGATTCCATGGATGCCGTCGTGGACGTCCGTGCTCAATTGGCTGAGCCATGATGCGATACCCGCGTACGTCCCAGCTGCGAAACGTCGTATTCACGCTCGGATCAACGAGGAACCGGATCTCCAAACCACAAGGGAGCAAGCCGCGCTCGCCGAGCTTTCTCAACTCGAGAATGATTATGCGGCCCGGCGAAGCCACCTCGAACAAGCAGTTGGAGACGCGCGGGCTGAAGCGGACACGCTCAGGCATGACTTGTTATACGGCTCAGGCGACATCCTTAAGGGCGCAGTGCAGAAGGTGCTTGAAGATGCGGGACTAGTTGTGGACGACATCGACGCCCTCCTGGGCAGCACGGGCAGCACTGACTTGCTGATCACTTCTCACGGCCGCCGTCGGCTCGTCGAGGTCAAATCGGTATCGGGCGGTGCATCGGAGAGCCTCGTCGCCGACGCCCTTCGCCACCTCAACACGTGGCCACAATTCCGACCCGACCTCATTGTCGACGGCATCACCTTGGTCGTGACTTCACAGACAAAACTGCATCCCCTCAACAGAAGTCAAGCTGTGTACACGCGTCGGGAGTTCGTTGAGTCGCTCAAAATACCTGTGGTGGGCATATTAGATCTTTTCAACGCGTGGCGCACAGAGGACTTCGACACGACTCGGAATCTGGTGTCAGGATTGCCGAACGTTGTTCCCCACCCGGCACCACCCAGTGTTGCCGCCACCGGTAGCACTGCTCCGCCGAGGTCGAATCGAGGGGGATGGCGGCGGTTCTTCGCTCGGACATAGCCTCATTCGGAGAGCAGCGCACGGATTGTTCAGGCCACCTAGGTCTTAGGTCATCTTTTATTCATCGGTTATACGCCGGAATCAACGGGAATCCGTGATAACAGACCGGCATTGCTCGGACATGAAATCGGTTGCAGCGCAAGATGAGTCGCGAGTGGTTGGCTATTTATGGAGAGCGACCAAATTCGAATCCGTTGGTCGAAGCGTGTGGGTACCGGCTTCTGCGCAAGTCATCAGCTGGCATTCACATTGTCGCGGTAGCTCGGCCATCGAGCCGACATCTCGTTCTCTTACTGTTCGTTGATGGCCACCGATCTTGATGCATATCAGCGGCTGGGTGATCTAGAAAAGCCATTCGAACTGAGCGCGAAAGACGAACGCCGCCAGCAGGATCGACTTCGCTTGCGTGACTCGATGCGGTGTGATGTCAGATCGTTGACGTACGACCAGTACAGCGCTGGCGCACCGTGCCCCGGATGCGGTCTCCCGTATGTGGATGCCGAGCCCTTCGATTTCAAGGGCACCATGAACCTCTCTGACGTTGGACGGTTGCGCTACGACGCCGAGCAGTCGCGCTACAAAGCGGATCACGGATCGTGCGGGTCGCACCGCCATGGCGTTTCAGGCTCGCTGACCATGCATTGCGGCAAGTGCTGCCCGCCACCGCCCATGTCGCCGGCACAGCGCGAGCGCATCCGCGCTCTCATGTCGCACCCAACTGCTCCCCACGATCTCATGATCTGGCGACTGCGCCTCTATTGCGGCCACACACTCGACCGCACCGCTCACCGAAGCCACACCACCGTGCAGTCAGCGTTTACAGGCGCCACCAGATGTCTCGAATGCGGCTGCGACCCAGCAACGGTGGTCGACGCGCGAGCAATCGGCCTGGCCGCCCAGCCGTCACAGCCCGCACCGTCTCCGGTCGCGCGCAAGCCGACGCGTGCGCAGCTCTTGAGGCGGATCGGCGAACTCGAAGCGGAGGTTGCCCGGCTGCGCTCGGACTAGATCCGGCCCACAATTTCGACGTGGCATTCGACACCCCGCTCAACGACCGTCAGGTCGACGTTCTGCGCTGGATCCATGACGGCTGCCCCGACGGGCGATGGCCAGACTTCACCTTCAAGACCACCGCAGCCGCGCTGGCCTCCCGTCGGCTGGTGACGATATCCAGGCGCGGCGGCGTCTGGAGCGCCGCCATCTTGGCCGCCGGCCAGCATTACTTGACCAGCGGTCAATACCCGCCGGGTCATTGGGCTACCAAGTCGCGCCAGCGCCCGCAAAATTCGACGGCTCCGGGGAGTCCAAGCAGCGTTGCTCGCCGGCCGGTCGCGCCGCCACACAACGGCACCGCACCACCGAAGCCCAAGGCGCAATCTGCCAGTCCGGCGCGCGAACTCGTCGCCGAGGTGATCGCCGCTGGCGGCCAGATTCACCGCCAGTCAAAAGACGGGTTGAGCAGATACGGACTATTGGTGGCCGCAGTCAACCGGCACCGCCTGGCACCAGAAGGCAAGCAGCTGACCGCAGAGATGGGTAGCCCTTGGGGCAACGTGGTGATCGCGCTGGAGGACGCACCGTATTGGTTGACCACGCCCCCAACGGAGGTCGTGGAGGCGACACGCATCGGCGGGTGGCACCCAGCGCTCGCAAGTCTGCGGGAACGGGATTTCATGAGCATGTCGGCGCCATCGGAACGCCGGATGCTACGGATCTTGCAAGCACTGGCGACCGAAGCGACCGCCCGCGGGCATCGCATCGAACCCACCAGTCCAGGTCGCCGCTACCACCATCGACAATCCGAGGCCGGACACATTGCAATCGGAATTCGCGACCACCGATACACCCTGGCCGTCTGGCAAAAATATCGCGAGACCCCGCCTCCTCGGTGGGGCAGAGAACCGAAGCGCCCGGGTCCCGAAGTCGGGAATTCCCTCGCCCTCGGGCTGATGTGGGAATCAGGGGGTCGTTCCGGCATCAGCGAGTCGTGGTCGGATGTCCCAGCCAAGCGGACGGCGGTCGAGAGTCTGCTCCCAATTGTGCTGTGGCAGCTTGAGCGTCGTTCGCAGCAGGCCGACCGCCGACGCGAACGAGAGCGACTGGCAGCTATCGAGCATGAGCGGCTGCGAGCCGAAGCGGAGCGTCAGGCCCACATGCTCCACACCGAGAATGCTCGGGCGGACGTATTGCGGGACCAGCACGCACGTTGGCGTGAGGGGCTGCACCTACGCGAGTACATCGCGGCAATGGATCGCACCATCGCTAGCCTGCCGAATGGTGCCGATCGGTCGGCCGCTGCGCAATGGCGCGCGTGGTGTAGCGAATACGTTGAGGGAGTGCTCGATCCGCTGGCTCAGCCACTGGCGATGCCCACGATTCGAGAGTGGACTCGCGAAGAAAGACAGTCGTTGGAAACACGGATACTTCGCCAACTTGAACGGGCGAAGCCGCGCGCTGATCGGTGAAGCTGGCCTTCGGAGGCGCCGACGGCCTCCGACGGCGTCGCCCGCGGTAGAAGTTGCCGCTCCAAATTATCCGGGGCCGAGAACAAAGACAGGATCAAGGTATGACGCAATCAGGGCGACCTGGTCGTCGAGGTTCTCCTCGCAGACGGCTTCGAGATGCTCCTTGCGACGCCATACGGCCCATTTCGCTTGTGCGACTGCGCCGTATCCGACGAGGTGCGGTGCAACGGATTCGAGCGTGACGCCGCGGTAGCGCGCGACAGCCCGAGCAGATCGGAGCAGTTCAGCGGAGTCGATGCCGTGGCGGCCAAGCTGGACGATGTCGACGTAGTCACGCCAGCGGGTGCTGGTAATGCCGCGTTCGAGAATGGTGACGCCCTTCTCGGCGATGGTGGTCTCGGGTGCGTAACCGAGGAGCGTGATCGGGTCGCCGAGTATCCGGTCGATGGTCACCTGGCGTGGCGGCGGGACGATGGGGTCTCCGGTGGATACATCCCAGACCGCGGAGCCTGTCCACGGTCCGATCGACGCGTTGACCCGCATGCGTAAGGCCGGATAGTCGGCGTGCTCGCGGATCTCCTGCACGCTGATCGTGTCGAGGTCGAAGGTCACCCCGTCATTGGTGTCGACGGCGGCGATGTCTCGGACTACGAGGGTGAGGTGCTCGGCTGTGACGTTGGCGCGCAGGGCGTTGGCATCGACGTCCTTTGTCGGGCGCCGTACTCCGTAGGCGGCGAGCAAGACTCCGCCTTTGAGCACGAAATCGCCGGCATGGGTGGTGCGGGTGAGCCGGTGCAGGAACGATTCGAGGACGTGCCGAATCAGATACTCCTGCGTCGGTGCGCCCGACCCACTCTTCGCGGCAGCGGAGCGCGCGACGGATTGAAGCCGGCGGAACACGGCATCGCCGGAATTCATCCCAACATGTCCAGTGCCTGCAGGACTGGGGATTTCGCCCGCGGCAGCTGCGACGCGATCGCGATCAGCTTGGCTGGTTTGCCGCCTCGGCGCAGCCACCCGCGCAGCGCGTCGCGCGCGAGTTCGTATCCGATGTCGCCGCGGAGCCGGAACGCGTCAGCGATCGACCGCTCGGGGGAGTAGATCCCGATCGTTTGGGTCGACCCTGGGATCGCGATCTGGTCGCGGCCCAACTCGAATGTGGACCGGTCGAAGTGATGCCACGCGATCGCCCCCGTGCCGGCGGGTGTCCTCGACCCGCGGGGGATGGCGACATCCAAGGCAGCCGGGATCGTGTCGGTCAGATCATGATGGGCGAGTGCTGAGGTCAGGCAGATCGTGGCATCAGGGCGTCGCGTCGCGGCCTCCATCTGATCCCAGTCGACGGCCGATGCCTCCGCGGGCAAGTAGATGCCGCGGCTGATGCGGTCCAATCTGCCCGCGCGCGTGGCACGGTAGAGCGCACTGCGGGACAGGCCGGCCTGCCCCGCAGTGCTCGGCGTTAGGGCTTCCACAACCGCCACCTCCTCTCATCGCATGATACGAAACGTATACAGATAAAGCTACCTGTAGACGTTTTGTGTCGCGTGGCCTTTTCGGCAGAGCATGCCGCGAGCGGCCAAAAGTGGGAGCACGCGAGCACGAAGCTAGCCCCGGCCCTCGTTGTTGTGATCCACGCTCGAGCCCTTGGATTGTGAACGGATTTGTGAACGAAACGCTATGAAATAGGGGAGAAGCGACTATCCAGCGCGAAACGCGCAAGACCCTCTACCGCTTATGAACTGCACAAATGCGACGAGCGCGTTTGGGTGCAACGCCGGGCCACTAGCCCATAGCTTGGAGGTCGCGGTGCCGAACTCTTGTGCAACGATCGTGATCGGTAGACGAGCGAGGTCGAACGGTAGGAACGCCCATGACCGACGCGATTGTATTGCGGAGTAATCAGTTGAAGGTTGTTCTTTCGACAAGGCGAATTAACGTTCGTCTGGCGGAGTCGTCAGGATCTCATCCTCCAGCCATTCGTTGGGAATGAGACGCACACCTCCGCGCCAACGATGTCTCACTGCGTCCTGAAACCACGCCTCGTCAACGAGGTCGGCGTGATCGCTGACGATGATCTGCATCCGCGGCGCTAGCGACTCGACGACGTCGCGCATGACGATGAACATGGCCAAAACGGCGGCGTGGTCTGCGTCACCGATGATTCCGTCGTTCTTCGCAGTGTCCGACGGATAGAAGGCCTGCGTCGGCTGATCGATCATCAGAAATCGCGGCACAGGTCGATCGTTCTCGACGAAAAACCGATGGAGCGCAAGGTGGGTTGCGAGGTGGTACCCGATCCAGTTCGCGGCGCTGCCGATGCGCTGGAGTGGCAGAGGCCCGTCGCTCGTGTCCGTCACGACGGTTAGGTTTGCGAGGTCAAGACGCACACCGTTCTCGACATGCTCGAGCTCGAGGCGCCGAGCCAACGCGGTCATGGTGTGGCCGACGATGTTCAGCCGAGACAGCAGCTGCTCGCGGTCCTCATCTGGGTTGAGCTCTGAGAGCAGTTGTGTAACTCGCTCATTCGCCATTTCCAGGTTGCGGCGAAGGCGTTCCAGTGAGCCCCCACTGCTGTCGGTGATCACTCCGAGAAGGGCCGCAATCCGGCCGCGGGTGTAGTTCCTGGCCGCATCCGCTTCGCGCTGAGCGCGTGCGGTCTGGTCGGCGGAATCAAGGGCAGCGACGGCGGCCTCCACCGCCACTAGGTCTTGCCGGACGCGGTCGGCGGCAGATTCGAGGGCGATGAGTACCCGTCGGCGGGACTCTGGGGCGGCACCGAGCAATGTCAGATCATCCCGCAGCGTCTGCAGCCGCTCAGCGAGTGCTGCCACCGTGGGATCGGGTTGCTCCAAACCCGAGCCGCACATCGGACATTCGCTGTTGGCAGACTCGGCGCCGTCACCTATTGCCGGCAGAAGATCAAGGCTGGTCAGACGACCCGCGTGCAGTTCAACTGCGCCTTCGAAATCGCGTTCAGATTCTGCCCTGTCCAGGAGTAATGCGCGATCGTCCATGACGGACCCCAGCTGACTTCGCAGCTCGCTTCGTTGGCGTAGCAGTCGTCGTCGGCGGTCCTGCAGTTCGACCGAGCCTTCTCCTGCGTCAGCGGCAGCTGTGGCGCCCTCGCCTCGACCACCATCAAGCTGATCGCGAGCTGCGGCGTGGAGTGCGCCAATGATTTGTGTGCTCTCGGTCAGATCATGCTCGGCGGTCAGCCCGGCGGTGTATGCCTCGGCGAGGAGGCCGCGGAGGTTGGCCTGTACTGCTTCAGCTTCTTCCTCGGCGGTCTTCAGCGCAGCTTCCGCGCGGCGCTGTGCCCGGTTGGCGTCCCTGAGCGCGGCCTTCTTCGCTGCGGCGTCCACGGGCACGGCTCCGAGGAAATAAGGGATCGTATCTTTGAGGTGTTGTGCGACAGCCCATTCAGCTTGCCGGTGAAACAACAGGTTCTGGTTTGCGATCTCGCCTTGATCCTGCAAGCAAAGCCACGCGGCGTGGCCTAGGTGTGCCTCGAAGGGGGTCTGGCCGACGCCTCCGCCGCGGGGTTCGATGATGTTCTCATCAATGCCGATTCTCCTGCCGATCTGGCGGCGGACACTGGCACTGTCCGCATTCACGGTCAGGTCGCCGAAGTCGAACAGATCCATTGTGCCGCCGCCGAACTCAAGCATCGCTAACTCGGTCGATTGCTGCCCCTTCGGCGGTGCGGGCCGACCCACGAATGCCCGCGGCCCGTCCGAGGCTTCCGTGAGCTGCCAAAGTGATCCGTACCACGCGACGTGGTCAGCGATCGGACCCGCGGGGGCGAGGTAATCGTCGCGCCCCAAGCAGAACTCGGTGATGGTGAGAAGAGCGCTCTTTCCGGTCTTCGACTCGCCGGTAACGATGTTCAGCTCTCCGGGGTTGAATCGCACGTCGCGGCGACCGAGGCCACCATGCCTATAGAGGGCCAACGCGAGTAGCTGCACCGGATTAGACTCCCACACCGAGGAGCGCAAATGCGGTGGCTGACGACTCGATCTGAGTGAACCACCGCCCGACGAAGCCGGCCTTCCTGACGATCTCACCGATGTCGCCGATCGCGGCTGGCGTGCGGGACCGCAAGTGGCCCGCGATGTTCGTTCCATCCAGCTCGATCGTGCCGGAACGCAAACCGAACCGTAGGCCCTCGCGAACTGGTTCGACCAGTGTCTTCGCCCGCGCGCCGAATCCCGCGGCGAGGACTTCATGGGCCGCAACCCACTTGGCGAGATGGGAGTTGATGCGCACTGGAAGCGCAGTCCGCGTGTCACGGTGGAGGACGAGCGGGACTACGAGGAATGACATCTCGAAGGGCATGAGGCTGTCACCTCGGCTCTCGTATTGCGACGCGGCCGCAGCTATGACAGCGGCGATCAACGCCGGATTCAACAGGTCGGCCACGGCGGGTGTCCGCTCGCTCCACTGCTGCATAACCGTGGAGCTTGTCATGCGTTGCAGCAGTTGGTGTCACTTCACGTTGCCAGAGACAGCCGCGTTGCGCGATTGATACGGATTGCGCTGTGCGCGCACACGGATTGCCGCTTAGGCGCGCTCGAGAAGGAGCTTTGCCAGATGTTCCTCGAAATCCGGGTGCCAGCCGATTTTCTGGAGATCGGCCAGCTCATGTCGTTTGCCACGAGCGTGGAACGGGTCGCGAAATCTCGTTCGAATTGAGAGGGTCGAATCGCTCAGAACATGGAGAAGGTTCCGTCCGGCCTTGCGTTTGTCGTCGTCACTGGCGTCTGCAGGCAACTCCGTGCACATGTGGTCGAACGCCCGCTCCCACTCGTCTACCAGCCGTTTAGAGAACTTCTCCAGTTCGTCGTAGTCGACGAGGTGCACACTGAGCCACCGCGTGTCCTGAAGGTACGCCTGTTGGTAATCAAGGATTGCTTTGTGCAGCTGACGGGGCAGCACTCCGAGAATATTCAGCTGGTGAATATAAGGGCGGTCGCCATGCTGGAGTAGGACTGCACTGGCATCGATCTCATCCACATCGACCAGAACCGGAAGGTTATCGCGGGTGAATTGGTCGCGGATGCGTTCGATGGCGGTGAGCATCTCCTCCACCGGCACAGGGTCCCGCTTACCCATGAGCATTGCGAGAGAGGTTGCTGTCCACCAACCCCAGACCTGATCGAGATACACGGCGAACTGTTCAATCGGCGCACCCGGACGGAGACGTTCGGACACCTCATTGGTCACACCGTCGATATCCGCTGAATGATCAGCGACATATATGCGCCCGACGAACGCCAAGCGTTCTGCAGGCGTCAAATTGAGGAACTGCTCACGGGCCTTCCTGGTTTCTTCGGACGTGGAGTTGCGGGCGGTGTTCTCAAGCTTGGCAAGCGCGGTGGTGACATCGCGATCCGTGTCCCTGAGAAACGAAGCGGCCGAACCGGAGCCGGCGCTGCTGTTCGTGATGAGCGTGAGGATCGGGCCGTACGGGTCTCCTGGTCGTCCGTTGTCCATCCATACCCGGAGCGTGCGCCACATGTCGTCTGACGCATCGGTCAAGCTGCGCAACGACGAGACGTGCAGCTTCAGTTGTTTCAGCTCGGCTGGCGTGCCAGCTTCTTCCCACGCGATGTCGTCATGCATCTCGAGGGTTAGACTCCGGCCCGGGTCGGTCGTGCGCGCTCGTAGCAGTTCCATTAGCCCCCAGCGTGTTTGGTGAAGGTACCCGAGGACGCTGGCTGCTGCTGAGTGATCCGCCGCCGACGAGGGTTGGTCGCCCATGGCATCCGTCCTCCGCCCCTCTTCCCGATGTGTGCCGTCCCGAGAATACGTCTCTAGTGTGTCAGCGTTCGACTCCAGCCAGCCAGTTTCGGCGAAGGTACCCCCGATCGTTGGGCCTGTGCGAGTCAACCGCGTCAATAGCCGCAGCAGCTGAAGAGTGGCAGACATCCGGCCCCCGCTGACCACGCGCCATCAAGGCGTACTTGGGGGAATTGACGTCAGTCAATAGTGGGGTTAGACGCGTCGGACCGATTTGCTTGTCCCCCACGGGAGGTAGCTTCCATCTCCATGTCCGCCTTTTCCGGCCTCCTCGCCACTCTCGCCGTGGATCCTCGCATGAGAGGCAAGCAGTTCGAGCACATCTGCCGCTGGTACCTGATGAACGACCCGCAGTACCGGAGCACCCTCCGACGAGTATGGCTGTGGGATGGCTGGCCCGGCCGGTGGGGTGCTGACGCCGGGATCGACTTGGTCGCCGAAGACCAGTTAGGACGGCTTTGGGCGATCCAAGCGAAGGCGTACGACGCTCAGTACGCCGTCACGAAGGCCGACGTGGACACGTTCCTGGCGGAATCTTCACGCGCCGTGTTCTCTTACCGACTCCTGATCGCCACCACCGACCGGCTCAGTCCGAATGCCCGGCGCACGATCGACGCTCAGGAGAAGGCCATCGGCCTTATCGGGCTCAGTGACCTGCTCACGGCCGCATTGGACTGGCCGTCCGAGCCAGGGCAACTTCGGCCCTCATCACCGCCGGCCCCGGCGTGGCCGCATGAGTACCAACAGGAAGCGATCAATGACGTGATCGCCGGGTTGGACACCGCCGACCGGGGCCAGTTGATCATGGCATGCGGTACCGGCAAGACTCTCACCGCGCAGTTCATCGCCACCGCGCTGGACACGCAGCGCACGCTCGTTCTGGTTCCGTCGCTGTCGTTGCTGAAGCAGACGATGCGCGTGTGGCAGGTGCAGGCCCGGCAAGGCCTAGAGGTCCTGCCCGTCTGCTCGGACGAGACCGTGTCCCGCAGCGACGATGCCCCGGTGGAACACGTCAGCGAACTGGGCCTGCCGGTAACCACCGACCCCGCCGAGATCGCCGCGTTTCTCCGAGAACAATCTGGCCCGCGCGTCGTGTTCTGCACGTACCAGTCATCGCAGCGGATCGCCGAGGCGTTCTCTCTCGGCCCGACACCTGCCTTTGACCTCGTCATCGCCGACGAGGCGCACCGCTGCGCCGGTCAACAAAACTCGCCCTTCGCGACGGTGCTCGACGGTGACCGGATCAAAGCCCGCCGGCGACTATTTATGACCGCCACGCCGCGCTTCTTCACCGGCAGGGTTATCGACGCCGCCAACGCGGAGGATTTCGAAGTCGCCTCGATGGACGACGAAACCAAGTTCGGCCGAGTGTTTCATCGGCTCGGATTCGGCGAGGCAATCCGCCGCGACCTGCTCACCGACTATCAGGTGGCAGTCGTCGGTGTCGACGACGCCACCTTCCGCTCCTACGCGCACGAGGGAACTTTGGTTATCCGCGACGGTGAGGGAGTCACCGACGCCCGGTCCCTTGCAGGGCAAATCGGTCTGGCTAAGGCGACGAAGAAGTACGACCTTCGGCGGGTCATCAGCTTCCACTCTCTGGTGGCGCGCGCTAGGGACTTCGCCTCGGACATGCCCGCGGTGATCGCATGGATGCCCGCCCCGCAACGCCCCGACGGCGGGTTTTGGTCCCGGTACGCCTCTGGCGCGATGTCGGCCGGCGAACGCCACGTTCTCCTGCAACAGTTGCGTGGCCTCGGCGACAACGAACGCGGTCTGCTCGCCAACGCGCGTTGTCTTGCGGAAGGCGTGGACGTGCCCACGCTCGACGGAATCGCGTTCATCGACCCGCGGCGATCCGAGGTGGACATCGTGCAAGCCGTTGGAAGAGCGATCCGCAAATCCGACGACAAGGTGATCGGCACCATTGTCATCCCAGTGTTCGTCGACAGCAAAGCTGATCCCGAAGCCGCACTGGATGATTCGGTGTTCAAGTCCGTCTGGGACGTGATCAAAGCTCTACGGGCCCACGACGACGATCTAGCTGAGCAGATCGACACGCTGCGCCGCGAAATGGGCCGTCGCGGCGGTGTACCGCGTCTGCCGAACAAGATCCACCTCGATGTTCCCGTGCACGTCGGGCAGGATTTCGTCCGCGCCTTCGATGCCCGTCTGGTGGAGCGGACCAGCCCGCCGTGGGAGTTCTGGTTCGGATTACTACAACGGCATGTTGACGACCACGGAACCGCGCAGGTGCTGCAGACCTATGTCACCGAAGCTGGTGAGCGGCTCGGTTCATGGGTCACGATCCAACGAAGCCTGCGGTCGAAGAACCGACTGAGTGCGGTCCGCCAAGAGCTTCTGGACATCCTGCCCGGCTGGAGCTGGGACCCGAAGGCCGACCAGTGGGAGGACGGATTTCGGCACCTCCGCGAATACGTCAACGAACACGGCACCGCCGGTATTCGCGACGACCACGTCGACAATGACGGATACCGCCTGGGCAAGTGGGTCGGCAAACAGCGCACAAAGTGGGCGACCCTGCCCGGCGACCGCAAGAATCGACTGCAAGAACTCCCTGGATGGACCCTCGATGCCCGATCGGCGTTGTGGGAGAGTTCATTCACCGCGCTTGCGCACTACGCGCAGGAGCACGGCGACGCAACCCCGCCACGTGGGCTACTGGTCGACGGCATCGATCTGGAGTCGTGGGTCCGGCGGCAGCGGCGCACCTGGGACAAGCTGACGGAAGAGCGGCGGGAACGCCTGCAGGCTTTGCCCAGTTGGACACTGAACATGCTCGACGACAAGTGGGATACGGCCTATCAGTATCTCGTTGACTACATGCAAGCAACCGGGAGTGCGCAGGTTCTGCAGTCGTATGTCACCGACGACGGTTTCCGATTGGGTAAGTGGGTCAGCGTCCAGCGGCGCACTTGGGACAAGCTCAGCGAGGACCGGAAGCAGCGACTCACGCAGCTTGCGGGATGGACGTTGGATGCGCGAGGTGATTGGTGGGAGGACTGGTTCCGCCGACTCGAGGAATACGTGACTGAACACGGCGACGCGCGCGTTCCCCAGCAGTTCGTCTGTCTGGATGGTGCCAAGCTCGGGACCTGGGTCGCGAACCAGAAATCGACTTGGGCGTCGATGTCCGACGATCGTCGGCGGCGGCTGGAACAACTACCGGGATGGACGCTGGACAGTCGAACCGCGTTCTGGGAGGACGGGTTTAGCCACCTCGAGAAGTATGCGATGGACCACGGCTCAGCGCAGCCGCCGAGCAGTTACGTAGTTGACGGCTTCAAGCTGGGTATCTGGGTGAACACGCAGCGGCAGAACTGGTCGACGCTCGACGACGAGCGGCGTCGTCGCCTGGAGCAGCTTCACGGCTGGACGCTGAACACCAATTTAGCGCTGTGGAAGAACGGGTTCGAACACCTCACAGAGTACGTCGAGGAACACGGCAACGCCCTGGTGCCGGCCGAGCACATCTTCCGAGGGTTTCGCCTGGGCCAGTGGGTGGCTGTGCAGCGATCCGGTTGGAGCAAGCTGAGCGACGACCGGAGGCGACTGCTCGAGGCGTTGCCCGGATGGGCGGTGTCCGTTCGTGAGACCTGGTGGGAGCAGGGCTACGCGCAACTCCACCGGTACGCCGACGAGAACGGGCACGCACGCCCGCCCCAGAGCTATACCACCGGTGAAGGAGTCAAGCTCGGCTCATGGGTGGCCTCGCAGCGGCATAGCTACGCCAAGGGGGCACTGAGCGGAGAGCGTATGGAACGGCTGGACGCGTTGCCGGGATGGGAATGGAGGCAGCGATCCGGCCTAGAAGGTCAGCGAGAAGCGTGGTAAGCGCTGCGTCATGCCGCGCCGCCCAGGCCGTCTGGACTTCGGCAACCATGCTGCGCGGGCCCGGCAGATGACTTGGCTACAAGTACTGAGATCAAGACATCAACGTTGTGTCGCCAGCGGTCGGCGTCGATCGGGGGGTCGAAGCGCTCGGACTCGAAGTAAATCGAGTAGCCGTTGACCTCGAGTTCTTCACTCATCATGTGGCAATTCTAGGCTCACGCGGTGCCGCGGTAACCGACAAATATTGAAACGTAGAGCCGTGTTTGTGCGCGCAGGGTTCCCTATCCGCGCAGCCATCTTTGTTCTGTCAATGGAACGATCGTGCCGGTGGCGGCTTCGGGCTGCGGGGAGCGCGCACCGACCCTAGCGGAACCGGTGCCCGCCTCGGAATCGGCAACACTTTGGTGTCGACCGTCGCGTAATTCCCCCGGGGTGTCCGTCACGTAATTCCGCCACCCGGTGGGCCTCGGTGTAGGTCTACCGGGTGGGTTTGGTGTTGTCTACTGGCGCGCTAGC